>NZ_AKJZ01000059.1 GCF_000282055.1 Flavobacterium sp. CF136 | reverse complement strand
CGTAAAGCATCTCGACTCCGCTCGATGTGACAAAACCTTTATCCTAACACATAGAAACATAGTTTTTAGTATTTGATAAAAAGTGTTTCACTCTACATAAATTCATATAGCTATGTGAAGTAATAACTTATTATCTATTTTACTCTTTATTGAGAGAAAAACTATGTTTCTATGTGTTAGAAAATAATTATTCTCACAGAAAAATCCATTTAATCTTTTTAATCTGTGGCAAAAACATTCCTATGTGATAAATGTTACTGTAGGTTTCTATTTTACCCGCCACCTTTGCATAAAAAAATCAGTAATGGAATATTTAGGTTATTTTGCATCCATCATCATTGGGATCTCATTAGGCTTAATTGGCGGAGGAGGATCAATATTGACTATCCCGATTTTAGTATATTTATTTAAAGTAAATCCCGATCAGGCAACTTCCTATTCTTTATTTATAGTTGGACTAACCGCTTTATTCGGAAGTTACAGCCATTATAAAATGGGAAACCTAAAACTGAAATCGGCATTGTATTTTGCGATTCCCTCAGTTATTTCGATATTGATTATCCGCGAAGTAATTTTCCCTCAAATTGCGGCCACACTTTTCTCCGTTGCTTCTTATTCCGTTTCAAAAGACTTTCTGATTATGATTGTCTTCTCCATATTGATGATTACTGCAGCGATTTCGATGATTCGAAAAAACCAACCCGAAATAAAAGCAGCAGAAACCAATTATCTGCACTTAAGCATAATAGGTTTCGTAGTCGGAATTGTAACTGGCTTTCTCGGTGCCGGGGGTGGATTCCTGATCATTCCTGCCCTGCTCTTTTTCGCCAATTTACCCATGAAGCAAGCTGTTGGAACTTCGTTATTAATCATCACCATTAATTCCACGATTGGTTTTGGAGGCGATTTATACATCGGAACTCCAATCAATTATCCTTTTTTATTGGGCATTTCGGCAATGGCACTTTTAGGAATGCTAATCGGAAGCCAGCTTTCCAAAAAAATTGATGGTACCAAACTAAAACCTATTTTTGGATGGTTTGTTTTGGTAATGGGATTTTATATTATTACTAAAGAGGTTCTGTTTTAAAGTTTTTGGTTTCACGCAGATTCGGCAGATTTTTTAATGCCAAATAGAATCTTAATATTTTGGGCGTTGCCTTCGGCCGGGCTATCCGCTATATTCCCGATAAACAAAAACTACGGCTAAAAAGCCTAGTTTTTCTAAATCGGGAGATACCGCTTCTATCCCTAACGCACACTCAGGTAAAAATTATGTTTTTTAGATTTTAACGATTTTATTTTGAAAGCATGAAAATTGGAGTTATTTCAAATTTCTCCATATTTTTCTTTATATCGACCAAGTTCGATTTCTGTCTTATTTAAAAGTTTTTCTAATAATCGGATTTTGTCTTCATAAAGTTCTTTTAGTGTAGAAGTATTTTCTGTGTTAATCAAAATACTTCCATTGTTATTTCCAGTAATTCTGTTAAAATTATTAAAATACTTATCATAGTCAAAACTAATGATGTCTTCAACGGTCACATCAAGAATCTTTCCTATTTCAACCAATTTTTCATAACTCAAGGAAGTATTCCCTTTTTCTATTTTACTATAACCAGCCTGAGTTAAACCTAATTTTTCTGCCATGTATTCCTGAGTGTAATTTTTTAACTCTCTAATGTTTTTAATTTTGTTTTTAATTGTTGTGGGCATATTTTTTTAATTTGGGAGATCAGGTATAATCAAAACAGCCCGCCATTAAACTTTTTAACAGCATAACTATACCTATTTAGGGTATTCAAAAACTGCTTTATTGTTAGGTATATGTAAAGCAGTTTTTCATTATTTTTTTCTGGTGGTAATAATATAACCATACATCAAAGCCACCATTATGAAAACTAAATCATAATGGAAAATTCGGAATAAAAACATCTTTTGATTTTTTTTATTTACGCAGTCTTTTTTATATTTCTTTCAAACTGAAGATCAAAATAGAGATCTATCTGTTTACCAATCTGGAGACGGTCTTTTGATGCAATTTTGATTCTTATCTCTTTTTGATAAATATCTTTTACAAATACGAAATATACAAATTCCGAAGAATCATTAAATCTTGCGATTATAATAAAAGTATAACATAAAAGAGTCGGAATAATATAATACAAATCCATCAAATTAGAGAAAATCATACAATAATAAGCGACGGCGGTTACGGCAATAAAAGCACCGTTTTCCAGAAAATACTTTTTCTCTCTTTTGATTAGTCCAAGCTCTTTAATTTCATCAAAATGATAGTGCCAGTTTTTAGATTTGTAGTGAAATTTAATCTTGTCGGGAAAAATTGTTACGAACATAATTATCAGTAAATAAATAAGTTAAGAGTTTGCACAGAAAATCATCATTTAAGAATCTTCTAAAAAAATTCTTCGATACGCAATATTAAGCAATCGCTTCTTTTTTTCTTACAACTCAAATTATAGAATATAACTATTAGTTGTAATTAAATACTTAGAAAAAATATTCAAAGAAAACGGAATGCTTTTTATTTTTTTACCTTTCTATTTATTAAATATTGAAAGAAATTTATGTTTTGGGCGTTACCTCCGACCGGGCTATCCGCTATATCTTTTTATTTTTAAAGAAAAAACAAAAAGGATATCGCTCCTATCCCTAACGCACTCTTGAGTATCTTGAAGTTTTTTGTTTTATAAAATCTATTTCTATAAATCTATAAATCTTCCAAAAAAGTCAAATTGAAGCAGACATACTACATGAGATTGCTTCGTTCCTCGCAAAGACATACACAAAGTCATTGCGAGGAACGAAGCAACCACACTAACAAAAAGGCCGTAATCTACTTCTTTCTAGAGAGAAATATAAACCTTAAAAATTGGAATGGACACGGATAGCAAATCTGCCTAACAATCGAAAAAACATATCAGGGCCATCTGGAGTGATACTCACACCTACTAGGAAACAGGAACATGTTTTCTATTCTTAAAATTAAATTTTATAAATTACTTAAACTTCAGATCCCTCAGATTTAGTAGCACCTTTTGACTCAATAAGCCCTTTGAGTTTTGTTAATGATTGTTTTATATTTTCTGACTTTGTTTTTTTAAGCATAAGGTTTACTTTTTCAAGTAAGCCACTAAAGTTATAGTTTGGATATGTATTAACTAATTCTGTAAAATTTTTATCAATTCCATTAGCTATTAAATCTAATCCAAGATTAGTATATGATTTTTCATTATTAATTTCATCCAAATAATTAATCATATTATTAGTTAGTGTTTCTATATTTGTATCTACAGTATTTTTTACTGATAATGAATTTGGGTCATCAGATTTTTCAATGATTGCGTCATTCCCTAGCTTAAAATATTTAATCTGTAGTTCTAAACCAAAATTGTAAACTTCAACATACTCTCTTTCATAAATGTACTTATCTGTTCTGTCAATTGCATTATAAATAGTAGCCATGTCTCGCCATTTATCAAAAAACCCTTGTCCAACCTCAGTTCTATGTTTTAATCCAAGTTGATTATCATCTAATACAACTTTAAAATTTTCTTCATCTGTCAATTTTTCAACCAAAAGTTTAGTATCAGGATTATCAAAAGTTGGTAATTTTTCGTCAGGCTCGGTACCAAATTTGACTTCTCTTATTACATTATCGTAATCTGCAACATCCCAATATTTCTTATCAAGAGGAAATTTACTTTCTTCCTTACAACCAATTAGAACTGAAAACAAAAGAACTAAAAATATAATTTTATTATTTTTCATATATATAAACTTTGGGATTTTTAAAATTACTGTATAACGTTAATAAACTATCAATACTTTTTTCATACTTTTTTTGTTCGCTTAAAACATAACTATGAAAAGTATCATCATCATATTTTATTTGAAACTGCCTTTCTTTAATTTTCATTTTACCAATCAAATCTTCAATTTCAGTTTTATTAACTTTTTTAAATTTCGAAATTTGACTCTTAATCATTCTAACATACATTTCTTTTATTCTAAAATGATATAATTCATGAGTCAGCAATTCATTACTAAAAGCTTTTCTATTATATACATAAGAACTGGAAGGATGAAAAAAAGATTCGACTCTTATTGAATCTTTTTCAAAATCATAATCAATCGATGTTTTGATATAAGCAAAATGCTCATTCCCGTATAAAGTGTTTTGAAAAAATTCTAAACCTCGAAAATCATTTAAAGTGATTTCATCTATCTTATCGTATGTTTTCGGACTTCTGTAATCCAAAAAATTTACTTGTGTCAAGATGACAAATACACTGAAAAAAATAACAACAAGACCACCTATTAATCTTATCAGGTTTTTATTCATTTATGACGCATTTTAAATAATTTGTACACGGCAAAGAACAAGATTACTTGTTAAATAAACAAGTAAAATATTATCCGAAAAATATTAAAAAACTCTAATGCTCCCCATACCCAATATCATCCATTTTCCCGTTAAAAACACGGTACTGAATAATAAAATAAACAATTACCAAAAACAAAGCCACAAAAAACCAGCTCATTCCGGCAGATAATCCGTATTCTCCGGCGGCAGTATTATAAATCGTTAAGGATGGATTCACCTTATTGGTAGAAGGCAAAACATTCGGAAAAATAGAAACCGCTGTTGAAGTAAATCCTCCAACAAGAAATAAAGTAGAGAAAATAAAAGCTTGTCCGTCTTTTTTATAGGAACGTACTTTAAACAATCCTAAAATTCCAACGAAAGCCATTACAGGAAAAAACCAAAGAATCGGATTTTCTATAAAATTATGAAAAGGTCTAGGCTCAATAAAATGCCAGATTTGCAATGAAATAAAAACCAAAACCAATAAAACAATATTCAGTTTAAAAACAACATTTTTAAGCTGCGCATTCAATGAAGAATTGGTTTTATAGATAATCCAATTAGCACCGTGAATCGTTAGCGCTACAACACTTACAATTCCGAGGAAAAGAGTAAACCAGTCGATAATTCCCAATTCATTTGCCTGCGGACTAAAAGTCGGATTCCATAAAGGCAAAAAGAAATAATGTGCTTCCTGTGTCGAAACGCCGTTGGTTACCATTCCGAGATTTACACCGCGAACGATATTCCCTAATGCAATTCCAAAAAACAAAGCCAAAAGCAGACTTGCAATTCCGAAAGCTTTATCCCAAATGGTTTCCCACATTGGGTGATGTACCTGACCACGCATTTCTAAACCGATTGCACGGAAAATCAAAAGCCATAAAATCATAATCAACGGCAGATAAAATCCGCTGAAAGAAGAAGCATATAAAGTTGGGAAAGCAAAAAACAAAACTCCTCCGGCTGCGATAATCCAAACTTCATTGGCATCCCAAAACGGACCGATTGCACTTGTAATTGCTTTTTTATCTTTTTCTGTTTTAGCAAAAAATAAATGTATAATTCCTGCTCCAAAATCGTAACCGTCCAAAACAATATAAACGGCCAAAATTCCCATTAAAACTACGTACCAAAAAAATTCCATACTTATATATTTTCAGTTATGATTTCTGTGTGAGGTCCTTTATTGATGATTTTTCCAATCAAAAGTAAAAACAGCATACCTAGTAAAAGATATAATCCGATAAAGCCTAATAAAGTAAACAAAGTATTCCCTGAAGAAACGGTTGGTGAAGCTCCGGAAGCTGTCCTCATTAAATTATAAACCAGCCATGGCTGTCTTCCTAATTCTGCTGTGTACCATCCTGTTGTGTTAGCGATATACGGAAATGGCATCATAAAAAGCAACGACCATAAAATCCATTTGGTTTCGAATAATTTACCTCGCATAAGCTGAAAAAGACTGCAAACCATTAAACCAATAAATAAAGTCCCGAGCCCAACCATAATATGATACGCATAATACAAGCCAGAGATATTAGTTGGATGTACATCTTCTTCAAACTGGTCTAAGCCTTTTATTTCCTCGTGCCAACTTCCGTAAGTCAGGAAACTCAGGATATTTGGAACAGCGATTTTATTGTCCAGTTTTTTATCTTTTACATCCGGCTGACCGATTAAAACAATTTCGGACCCTTCTTTTTCGGTATGAAAAATCCCTTCCATTCCGGCAAAAGTCACGGGTTGATATTTCACTACATTTTTCGCCAGTAAATCTCCCGTAGGAACGGCTACAAAAAGACTTGAAACCAATCCGAAGATTACTCCGGTTTTAAGAAATAATTTTCCAAAAGAAACATTCTTCTGACTTAAAATATAAAAAGCTCCAATTCCGGCCACGACAAACGAACTCGTCACTAAAGACGCCGCCTGATTGTGCAGGTAAGAAGGCCACAGCCACGGGTTTAAAAATAAAGCCTGAAAATTATTCAATACGAATTTTCCGTTTTCAAGGATTTCATAACCAACCGGATTCTGCATCCACGAATGTGTAGCGATGATTAAAAATCCGCTTGCCCAGGAACCAATACAAATAAGTAATCCGGTGACAAAATGCCATTTATGCCCAAGTAGTTTTTCCCCAAATAAAAACAAACCTAAAAAGGACGATTCCAGAAAGAAGGAAAACATACCTTCCATAGCTAAAGTCTGTCCAATAATTCCTCCGGTTAATTCGGAGAATTTAGCCCAGTTGGTTCCAAACTGAAATTCCATTGGGATTCCTGTTACGACTCCCATTGCAAAATTTAAGGCGAAAATTTTCATCCAAAAATGCGTGGCATGATTGTATTGTTCGTTTTTAGTTTTGAGATATTTCCATTTAAAATAAACAATGATCAGCGAAAGACCCATTGTAAGTTGCGGAAAAAGATAGTGAAAAGTAATGGTGAAGGCGAATTGCATTCGGTCATAAAAAAGCATTTCTTCCATAGAGCGGTATTTGTTTTATGAAGTCCGACAAATTTACCCATTAAAACCCAAATTCCTGTCCTTAAAAAGAAGTTTTTCTTTCAAATCATTAAGTAATATTTAACCCGTTGGGTGTAATTA
>NZ_AKJZ01000058.1 GCF_000282055.1 Flavobacterium sp. CF136 | reverse complement strand
TGCAAAAAGAAATGCATTTCTTTCACATAGATATTATGTGCGCTTAAATAAGTGAAACGCCTATTTTGACTTTACAAAATCTATGTTTCTATCTGTTAAATAATTAGTACAACAGGTATTTATTTCTTTTGTAACGGACTGATTATTTGAACATTTTGAAAAACAATCGCTCCTTTTACAACTCCGGCAATTGTGCTTCTCAAAGCATCAATAATTTGCATTTTCAGCTCGCTTTTTGGGTAAATTAAACTGACCTCACGTGCTGGTTTTGGTTCTTTAAAATTACGCAATTTCAGTTTGTCGGATTCTTTTAAATCTAAAGTATGCAAGTAAGGAAGTAAAGTTGTGCCAAGACCTTCATCTGCCAGTTTTATTAGTGTTTCAAAACTTCCGCTTTGAATCTGGAAATTATTTTGTTCAATGTCAGTACCGTTTTTGCATAAATTTAAAATCCCGTCTCTAAAACAGTGTCCATCCTGCAAAAGCAAAATTTCATTAATATTCAAATCTGAAACTTCTATTTCATCTTTTTGAAAACTGGAATGGTGTTCAGGAATATAAGCTACAAAAGGTTCAAAATACAATACGATTTCTTTAATTTTTTCATCTTCAAGCGGTGTTGCGGCAATGGCAGCATCCAAATGGCCGTTTTTTAGTTTTGTAATAATCTCATCAGTATTTAGCTCTTCTATTAAAAGCTTTACTTTCGGATATTTCTTTATGAAATTATTCAGAAACATTGGTAAAAGAGTAGGCATGATGGTTGGAATTATCCCTAAACGAAACTCTCCGCCAATAAAGCCTTTTTGCTGTTCAACAATGTCTTTTATTCTATCAGCTTCATTTACAATATTTTTTGCCTGATTTACAATCTTCTGTCCTATATCGGTAAGCTGAATGGGTTTTTTGCTTCTGTCGAAAATTAAAATATTGAGTTCTTCTTCAATTTTCTGGATTTGCATGCTTAAGGTTGGCTGCGTAACAAAACATTTCTCAGCAGCAAGTGTAAAATTTTTATGTTCGGCTACTGCTAAAACATATTGTAATTGAGTAATAGTCATTTTGATAGTATTTTGTGATGTAAAAATAAGAAAATATAATTTTTTTTTATAATTATTTTTATAAAGTTATTTTAAATTTGTAAAAATCATACTATAAAACAGTTATAAAATGAAAACAAATATATTAGGATTACCCGTTAAAGAATCAGAATTATTAGCAAAAGAATTGAATGTTTTATTAGCTAATTTTCAAGTTTACTATCAGAATTTAAGAGGAATTCATTGGAATATTCGTGGAAAACGTTTTTTTGATTTACATGTTAAATTTGAAGAGTTATATACAGATTCACAATTAAAAATTGATATGATTGCAGAAAGGGTTTTGACTATCGGAGGAACTCCTCTGCATACTTTTGAGGATTATATTAAAAACAATAAACTTACAGTTGGAAAAAACATTTCAAATGATGAAAAAGCTGTTCAGTTAATTGTGCATTCATTGTCTGATTTATTAAAAATCGAAAGAGAAATCCTAAACAAATCAGGTGAAATTAACGATGAAGGAACCAATTCAATGATGAGCGACTTCATTGCTGAGCAGGAAAAAACCATTTGGATGATGAATGCCTGGTTAGAAGAGGAGTTGTAAGTGTTTGTAATTCAAAAAACTATAAACGGAATATTCAAAAACATCATTCTGTCTTTTTTTATCAATGTTAAATTTATATAAAATTTTTAGTTTTTTTGCTTTGATTTTACCCGTTAACTATTATTTTTGCCGACATGAAATTAATCGCTCGCATATTATTATTCATATTTATTGCTTTTTTATCAACACCAACAGTGGTGACGTTGATTAAAAAAAGCAGTGATACGTCTATGTTTTTCAGTTTTTCTGAAGAAGAGCATTCGCACAAAGAACTTAAAGCAGCAGTTTATCCGGCAATATTTCAACATGAAGTAGTTGTACCGGTTTATATTGAGAAAAAAACTATAGTATCTGAAAATATAGTAAAATTAGATAATATTTCCCCGAGCATATTTGCTCCCCCTCCCAACTTGGCATAATACTTCCGATTATTTGAACAAAACTGTATTTATCGTAAATGCAGTAGATTTTTAATGTATCAATTATTTGTATTATGACAAAAAAAATTAATCTTTTTGCCAATCTTAAGTCTGACTTTGCTTCAGGTTTAGTGGTTTTTTTGGTGGCTCTTCCGTTGTGTTTAGGTATTGCAATGGCTTCTGGAGCACCTTTGTTTTCTGGAATTATTGCGGGTGTTATTGGTGGTATTGTGGTAGGTTATTTAAGCCAGTCACACATTAGTGTTTCGGGACCGGCTGCTGGATTAACAGCAATTATTTTAACAGCAATTACTGATTTTGGCGCTTTCGATGTGTTTTTACTGTCTGTTTTTATTGCTGGACTGATTCAGTTAGCATTAGGATTTTTAAAAGCGGGAAGTATTTCAAATTATTTTCCAACAAATGTTATCGAAGGAATGTTAGCAGGTATCGGAATTATAATCATTCTGAAACAATTACCGCATGCTTTTGGTTATGATGCAGATTTTGAAGGAGATCAGGCATTTATTCAACATGATGGCAGTAATTCATTTTCATTTTTATTTGATGTAGTTAATCACATTCAATTAGGAGCAGTAGTAATTTCTTTAGTTTCTTTAGTGATATTGATTTCATGGGATAAAGTTCCTTTTTTAAAGAAATTAAAATTAGTTCCGGGAGCACTTATTGCTGTTATAGCTGGTGTAGTTTTAAATGAAATTTTTATTTCTTCAGGAAGTTCATTGGCAATTGCAAAAGAGCATTTGGTTTCTTTGCCGGTTCCGCAATCTTTCGATGAATTTAAATCGATTTTGATTATGCCGGATTTTACTGCAGTGACTAATCCGCAGGTTTGGGTTGTTGGAGTTACGATAGCTATTGTTGCTTCTATCGAAACATTGTTGTGTATTGAAGCTGCTGACAGAATGGATGTTCAAAAGCGTTATACCAATACCAATGTTGAGTTAAGAGCTCAGGGAATTGGTAATATTTTAAGTTCACTTTTAGGTGGCTTACCAATGACATCTGTTGTCGTTAGATCTTCTGCAAATAATAATGCCGGTGCAAAATCTAAAATGTCTACCATTATTCATGGCGTACTTTTGCTAATAAGTGTATTGGCAATTCCGGCAGTATTAAATAAAATTCCACTGGCAACATTAGCTACTGTTTTAATTTTAGTTGGATACAAATTGGCCAAACCAGCTACGGTTATACATTTTTGGAAAAAAGATAAAATTTATCAATTCATTCCATTTATCGCAACTTTAGTGTTTGTAGTGGCTACAGACTTGCTTAAAGGCGTAGGTTTAGGAATAATTATCAGTATTATTTTTGTTTTGAGAGGAAACTTAAAAAGAGCTTACAGCTTTAAAAGAGAAGAATACGAAGATGGAGATGTTATTCATATCGATTTGGCACAAGAAGTTTCATTCTTAAATAAAGCTGCCATCAAATTAACATTGAGTGAAATCCCGGAAAATTCTAAAGTGATTATCAATGCTCATGATACAGAGTATATTGCTCATGATGTTTTGGATTTAATCAGGGAATTTAAAGAAACCCGTGCAATAGATGAAAACATCAAAGTAAAATTGAAAGGTTTCAAAAAAGCATATCAACTGGAAAATACTCCGGAGATAAACAACCATGTTTCGATCGAACATTATTATGATGTTGCTAAAAGAGTTTTAGTGAAGAAAGAAACGTCAAAAGAAGAATTTTAAACAAATTAAATAAATTATGGTATTTCTGATGTGTTTGAAGTACTAAAAAAGAGATAACTTTACATCTCAGTTTTTAATATTTTAATACAATTGAATACCATTCAAAAACGATAAAAAAAATGAAAGATTTTTATAAGCAAATATTAGATAATAATAAAGAATGGGTTGAAAAATCATTAGCACTTGATCCAAATTATTTTGCAGATTTAGCCAAAGGCCAGACTCCTCCATTATTATGGATAGGCTGTTCAGATAGTCGTGTTCCTGCAAACGAAATTATTGGAGCGAAACCGGGAGAGGTTTTTGTACATCGTAACATCGCTAACATGGTAATTCACTCAGATATGAATATGTTAAGTGTTTTAGACTATGCCGTAAATGTGCTGAAAGTAAAACATGTAATTGTATGCGGACATTACGGTTGCGGAGGTGTAAAAGCAGCTATGGGTAATCAGTCTATTGGAATTATTGATAACTGGATTCGTCACATCAAAGATGTATATCGTTTACATGACCGCTATTTAAATTCAATTGAAGATGAAACAGAGCGTTTTAATACTTTTGTTGAAATAAATGCTAAAGAACAAGTTTTTGATTTAGCAAAAACTTCAATCGTACAAGGTGCATGGAAAAATGGTCAGGATCTGACACTTCACGGTTGGGTGTACGGTTTAAACTCAGGTTTTGTTACCGATTTGAATGTTAATATTAGTTCAAATGATGAATTAGATGAAGTTTATCAGTTGAAATTATAAATAAAAATCGCCTTAAAGGGCGATTTTTTTTATTCGTTTTCATCCAGGTTTTCATTAAAGGCAGAAGGCAAAAGAGTAGGAATGAATTTGATTAAAATCGGTAATAATAAACTTCCGCCCGGGAGTAAAAATATTGTTAGTGATGGAATTGTTTTACAAATGTCTAAAAGTTGTTTTTTTACTTTTTTCTTTTCTTTTGGATCCAGATCCCGTGTTGTAGAATATGCTAACAGGACCATTAACTCTTTACTTTGGACAATTTCCTTAACCAGCCTGTTTTTGTTTCTTACGATTAATTTTACGACAGTATGTGTCATCTGATCGTAAAAATGTTTTACAGGATTAGAATAATTAAAGTATGGGATTTTCTTTTTATGGGTAGTGATAAAGGTGTTGGTTGTAGCGATGCTTTTAGTTATAAAATCATCAGAAACGCCCATCATTGATCCTAATGAGTATAAAAAATAAGCTTCTTCATTTTCTACAACACCATCACTCCATAAAGCCATTCCGGCCATATCAATCAAATAATACAATTCCAGCTTGTTACTGAAATAATCCAGTTGTAAAGTCTCCAAAGTCTCTACGGTAACTTTTGAAAATTTTGAATATCGGATAGAAGCTTCAAAAAGTTTAATTAATAAATCGTCATGCTGTGATTTTATCGTTTTAGTTTTTAAAGCCAAACCTACAATTCCAAGTACAGTTTCTTCAATTCGTTTTAAATACTTTTCAGGAATTTCGCCATGAGCGAGATATTGTCTGAAAGCCAAAACATCGATAAATAATAATGCATTGGTAACCAAATGCGAAAAGTTTTTACTTATAATACTGTCATTGGTCTGGACTCTTTGATCGATAATGTTTTCTAAAGCCAGGGAAGGAGTATCTTTTGGAAGTAAAATTTTAAACAAATTAAACCCTTCAGGATTCATTTGTTTATAGAATTTTAAAACTTCGGTTATAAAATTATTGGGTTCAGAACTTCTTTTCTCTAAGCAAAAAACACCATATAAAGTATTTAATAAAGCAATTTTAGAAATTTCGGTTTTAAACCAGCCTTTTATCGGAACAGGAATTTGAGAATCAATAGATATGATATGACCATAAATAAAGCCGGTTTCTCTAACTTTATAATAAAATGAATCTATAGTTTCAAAAGGAATAGCTTCTGAAAACTTTTGTTCGCTAAAAAATTTATCTATCCAACCTGGAGCCGAAGGGTTAATCATTAACTTAAGTTTGAGGTTGCAAAGCTATATTTTTTTTCTCGTGTTTAAATTGATTTTAAATAAAATAACCACCAAATTTGTGAAAAATGGCGGTTAATGTGTTTTTTACTTTATGATTCCTGAACAGGCAACTCTGGCTCCTGCATTCCCGGAAGGTTGTGAGGTGAAATCATCCGTTCCCTGATGTACGATTAAACCTTTTCCTAAGATATTTTTAGTTTCATCTTCACAGCCAATGCACCATTCATCAGTTGTCATTGTGATAGTTCCGTTGCCTTTATCATCTGCAGTAAAATTACCAATGTCACCTTTATGATATTCGCCAACTCCCCATTTTCCATGTTTTTTAAAAGTAGGGTTCCAGTGTCCTCCGGCAGAACTTCCATCTGCGGCAGTACAATCTGATTTTTCATGGATATGAATAGCATGAACTCCCGGTTGTAAACCTGCCATTTTTGCAACAAAAGTAACTTTGCCATTTTTCTCGGTAAAGGTTGCTGTTCCACTTACTGTACTATTACTTTTTGGCTCTAAAATAATAGTTAAAGTTTTTGCATCACTTGATTTTGTATTGGTTTTACAGCCAATGATTAAGACTGTAATTATAGCGAAAGAGATAATTAATTTTTTCATTTTCAAGGCTTTTAAATTAAATAATAAGTAAAATTAGCATAAAATGTCTGAACTATTTGTTTATAAAAGTTAAAAAAACCTCAAATCGAGTGCTGATAATTTAAGATTAGTTTTAAAGATAAACCTAAAATATTGCTTAAATTCGTATAGGTTTGAACGAAAAATTTCAGAAAATAATTTTTGTAATTAGTTAATTTTTAAAACTTAACGTTATGATTAAAAATATTTTAGCATTAGTTTTTTTAGGAGTTGTATTAATTTCATGCAATGTTTTTAAATGTAAAAAAGGAGATTCGGTTTCTAAACTTGAAGGCAGCTGGGAACTCAATTATATTACCGGACCAAGAATAGCTTTTGATGGTTTGTATCCGGATAAAAAACCAACTATAAATTTTGATACTAAAGAAAAAAGGGTTTCGGGTAATAACAGCTGTAATTCTTATACCGGGAAACTTGTTTTAACAGACAATAAAATTGATTTTACACAACCAATGGCAGCCACCAAAATGATGTGTATGGATGGGCAGGGTGAACAGGTTTTTATGAATACCCTGCAAAAAATAACTTCATATAATATTACTGATGACGGTAAGACCTTAAATTTCATGTCTGGAGATATCGCTATGATGCGATTTACCAAAAAATAGAAATTATTTTTTAACTCTATTAAAATATATTTTTTATGAAAACGAAATTGTCAATTTTATTAGTGTTGTTTTCTTTTTTAAGTATTGTGTGTTTCGCACAGGAAAAAACTAAAAAAGAATTAAAAGCAGAAAGAGAACTTGAAAAACAAAAGGAAATCAAAGCTTTGATTGATTCTAAAAATTTTCTATTTGAAGCTCAAAAAGTCATACCGCAAGGAGGAAGATTTATTATTTTGGATTATAATACCTATTTTTTAAAATTCAATACAGAAAAGACAACTTGTGATCTGCCATTTTTTGGACGTGCCTACAATATAAGTTATGGAGGAGATGGCGGAATAAAGTTTGAGGGAACACCAGAGAAGATTCAGATTGAAAAGACGAAGAGAAATTATATAATCAGGGCTACAGTAAAAGGTAAAAATGATGTTTATGATCTTATGTTTACTGTTTTTTTAAATGGCGGAGCATCACTTTCTATTACGAGTAACAATAGAGCATTCATTTCTTACGATGGTATAATTATAGCCCCTAAATCAGAAGAAAATAAAAAATAAGAATTCTATTTTGATGTAAACAAAAAACGGCAACATTTATAAAATTGATGCCGTTTTTTGTTTTTAAAGAAATTTACTTAGCCGTTTTAACTTCGTAGATTGTATTTACCATTCCGTTATGAGGAGTGTCTAAAGTAAGTTCCCAAAACATAATACCGCCTAATTTTTTAGCTTTTACATATTCTGTTTTAGCTTTTATGGAAGTTAAATCATCACCGGTAGCAAATGTTTTTTCTTTCTCATTGTACCAGTAAGCAGCTTTTGCTTTTTCATCCCAAAAATATTTCCATCCATTAGCTTCAGTATAAGTTGTGGAGAAATTTTTGAAAGAAACTCCTTCAATATGTTCTCCGGTCTGATACAATCCGTTATTTACATTTTCTACATTTTTCCATGTTCTGGTGTAGAAAGCACCGCCGATAACTAATTTTTCAGAAGGAATTCCTAATTTTAATAAATAAGTAACTGCTCTGTCTGTTGATTCTTCATTTTTATTTGTGCTGTATAATGGTGTATGATGACCGGTAACTTTAGAATATCCATTTACTAAATCATAACTCATAATGTTGACACGATTTACCAAAGGCATTACTTTTTTCCATTCTACAGATTCATCCAGATATTTCTGAAACCCACCTGCTGCAAAACTTAATTCGTAGTTTTTCCCCAAAGTATTACGCAAAATTTTGATCAATTCAGTAAAATTTGTTCTATCAGATGCCTGGTATAAATGGCCGGGAAGGCCTTCGATTGCAGGATACTCCCAATCGAGATCTAAGCCATCTACTTTAAAATCATCACTGAGTTTTTTTACAGATTTTGCAAAAGTCAATCTTCCTTCAGCTGTTGAAAAAGCAGTGGAACAAGGTTCGCAGCCACCCCAGCCGCCAAGAGATAAAATGATTTTAAGTTGCGGATTTGTTGCTTTTAAAGAGACTAAGTGTTTGATTGTAGTAGAATCTTTTGGAGAATCAACGCTTAGTTTGCCATCTTTTAAATGACAGAAACTAAAAATAATTTGATTTAGTTTATTTACTTCGTACTCATTGATTAGTTTATCATCGCCTGTATAATACGCAATGATATCCATTTTTTTATTTTTTTGTGCGAAGATGTTTGTAGTAAAAGTCCACAATAATAAAAAGGTAATTAGGTGAATTTGTTTCATTTTTAAGCAATTAGTTTTTGAAATGCTAAATATAAAATATTAGAATTGAAATTTCACTATAGAATGTGTAACGTAAACGTAATTTTAATAAAGATTTGTGAAATGGAGGTTGAAACATATTGGAACGTTATTTAAACCATATAAGTCATATAAGAAAATTTAAGCGTGTGTTTAGAATGTGTTTTTAGTTAAAATATAAGAAATTAGAATTTGCAGACAATATCGACAAAGTATATTAAATGAACTTATATGACTTATATGGTGAAAAAATAAAAAATAAACCCGCACAGTTTCGGACTGTACGGGTTTAGACAAATTAAATGCTAAAAACTATTTTGTATTAGAAGCAGTATTCGTTTTCTGCAACTAATTTAGATGTAATTGTTTCTCTTAATGCTACTACGTTTGGCATGTTTGTGTATTTTGTAAAACGGCGTAATCCCATTAGCATCATACGTTGTTCATCACCTTCAGCAAAAGAAATGATTCCTTCTTTTCCTTTTTGAGTTACAATATCCACTGCTTTGTATAAGTATAATTTTGCCATGGCAATTTGCTCCTGTACTTTAGCTTCTCCTTGATTTTTGGCTAATTTTTCAGTTCTCAGAATAGTACTTTCAGCCATATAGATTTCGATTAAGATATCAGAAGCAGCCATTAATAACTGTTGATGAGCATCTAAATCCGGACCATATTTTTGAACTGCGCTTCCGGCAACCATTAAGAATACTTTTTTCAGGTTGGCAACAATTCCTTTCTCTTCTGCAAATAATTCAGAGAAATCAGGAGTATCAAAAGATGGAATCCCCATTAATTCTTCAGAAACTTTCATTGCCGGGCCTAATAAATCAACATGGCCTTTCATTGCCTTTTTGATTAGCATACCAACAGAAAGCATTCTGTTAATTTCGTTTGTTCCTTCATAAATACGAGCGATACGGGCATCTCTCCAGGCACTTTCCATTGGAGTGTCTTCAGAGAATCCCATTCCGCCAAAAATCTGAATACCTTCGTCAGCACAATTCTGAACATCCTCAGAAACGGCTACTTTTAGGATAGAACATTCGATAGCATATTCCTCAACACCTTTTAATTCCGCTTCCTGATGAGAAGTTCCTTCTGCTTCACGAGCAGCAATTCTGTCTTCGATATCTTTAGCAGCACGGTAAGAAGCACTTTCGCCTGCATAAGCGCTTGTTGCCATTTCAGCTAATTTATAACGAATAGCTCCAAAACTTGCAATTGCAGTGTTGAACTGGATTCTTTCATTAGCATATTTTACAGCTCCCGAAGTTACTCTTCTCTGTGCATCAAGACAGGCAGCCGCTAATTTAATACGGCCAACATTCAACGCATTCATAGCGATTTTGAAACCGTTTCCTCTTTCAGACAACATGTTTTCAACAGGAACTTTCGTATCATTGAAGAAAACCTGACGAGTAGAAGAAGCACGAATTCCTAATTTATGTTCTTCTTCATTCATAGAAATTCCGTTTGAAGGATCATTTTCTACAATAAAACCCGTAATGTTTTTATCATCTCCAATACGGGCAAAAACGATGAAAACGCTGCAGAAACCTGCATTCGAAATCCACATTTTTTGTCCTGTAATTTTATAATGTGTTCCATCTTCAGATAAAACAGCTTTTGTTTTTCCTGAGTTCGCATCAGATCCTGCGCCAGGCTCAGTTAAGCAATAAGCTCCAAACCATTCACCGGAAGCCAATTTTGGAACGTATTTTTTCTTTTGTTCTTCGGTTCCGTAAAGTGTAATTGGCATAGTTCCAATTCCTGTATGAGCACCAAAAGCAGTTGAGAAAGATCCGGTTGCACCGGAAATGTAATCGCAAACTAACATTGTAGATACGAATCCCATTCCTAATCCGCCGTATTCTTCGGGAACTGCAACTCCAAGAAGTCCCAGTTCACCTGCTTTACGCATACTTTCTTCTGTAAATGCGTAATCTTTTTTCTCAAAACGATTTTTGTTAGGCCAAATTTCTTTGTCCACAAACTCTTTTACAGAGTCACGCATCATTAATTGCTCTTCCGAAAAATCTTCTGGTGTAAAGATATCTTCGCACTTTGTTTCCTTAACTAAAAACTGACCACCACGGGTTACGTTTTTTTCGATTGTATCTGCCATTTTTATTTTTTTTAAGAGAAAAGAAAATAGAATAAAGAGAATAGATTTTAGACTGGACTTATTTTAAGCCGTTTTGAAAACCCATTGTCATTCTTTGAAATTCTTCTATTTTAATTTCTAATTGGTTAAATTGTATTTCGTTTATATATTTTCTGTGAGTAGCAATTAATAATTGTGTAACGAGTTCAAATGAAGAACCTAGAGAAATGTCTAAAAAATGACTGAAAGATTTATCAGTTCTTGAAGAACCTTCAGCTATATTACTAGGCATTGAAACAGAACATCTGCTTATTTGAGAACTTAAATCAAATCTTTCATGCTTCGGAAATTCTAATAATAAATCTGAAATATCATTGGCTATTGAAATTCCAATTTGCCAAATTTTCAGATTTTTATAATTATGACGCATATTAATTCTTTGTATTTAAGTCTATTCTCTATATTCTTTACTCTATTTTCTCTTTTTTAAAGAACCTCGTAAATCCCTGCAGAACCCTGACCAGTTCCCACACACATGCTCACGATTCCGTATTTACTACCTCTGCGTTTCATTTCGTCGAATAACTGAACAGAAAGTTTCGCTCCAGTACAACCAAGAGGATGTCCTAAAGCAATAGCTCCACCATTTACGTTTACGATATCCGGATTTAAACCTAACTCACGAATTACAGCCAAAGACTGAGAAGCGAAAGCCTCGTTTAATTCAACCAGGTCAATATCTTTCAATTCTAGACCAGCTTGCTTCAACGCTTTCGGAATAGCTTTTACTGGGCCGATACCCATAATTCTTGGCTCAACACCAGAAGAAGCAAAGTTTACCAAACGCGCAATTGGCTCCAGTTTTAATTCTTTAACCATGTCTTCACTCATGATTAAAACAAAAGCAGCACCATCACTCATTTGTGATGAGTTACCTGCTGTTACGCTTCCGTCGGCAGCAAAAACTGGTTTTAAACCTGCCAGAGCAGCAACAGAAGTTCCGGCTCTTGGACCTTCGTCTTGTTTTACAACATATGATTTAGTTTCTTTTTTACCATTTTCATTGATGAAAGTCTGGTCAACAGTAATCGGAACGATTTGTTTGTCGAATTTCCCTTCAGCCTGAGCTTTTAAAGCTTTCATATGAGAGTTATAGGCAAACTCATCCTGATCTTCTCTTGAAACATTATATTGTTTGGCAACCGCTTCAGCAGTTAAACCCATTCCCCAGTAATAATCTTCGTGACCTGCTGCAGCAACTTTATAATCCGGAGTTGGTTTGTAACCTCCCATCGGAATAAAACTCATACTTTCGGCACCACCGGCGATGATACAATCTGCCATTCCTGATTGGATTTTAGCAGTCGCCATTCCGATAGTTTCTAATCCGGATGCGCAATAACGGTTAACTGTTACACCAGGAACATCTTCTACTTTTAATCCCATTAAAGAGATCAAACGTCCAACGTTAAGTCCTTGTTCTGCTTCCGGCATGGCATTTCCTACCATCACGTCATCGATACGTTTTTTGTCAAAATCAGGCAGTTCATCCATCATAAACTGAATAGTTTCTGCTGCTAATTCGTCAGGTCTTTTAAATCTAAAAACCCCTTTTGGTGCTTTTCCAACTGCTGTTCTATATGCTTTTACTATATATGCTGTTTTCATTTGTTTTGTTTTTTAAGATTATAGAAAATAGATCATAGAAAATAGACTTTTACTTTGTCTCAAAATCTATATTCTTTTCTCTTTATTCTATTTTTTAAGAGTATAGAAGATAGAGTATAGAAAATAGACTTTACGCAGTCTTAAATCTATATTCTATTCTCTTTGTTCTATTTTCTAGTTACGAAGTGGTTTTCCTTTAGTTAACATATATTGAATTCTTTCTAAAGTCTTACGCTCAGTACAAAGAGATAAGAAAGCTTCACGTTCGATATCTAATAAATATTGTTCAGATACTAAAGTAGCTTCAGATAAATCACCTCCGGCCATTACGTAAGCCAGTTTGTTAGCGATTTTTTTATCGTGCTCAGATATGTATTTTCCAGCTTCCATTTGATCCGTTCCAACTAAGAACATTCCTAATGCTTGTTTACCTAAAACCTTAACATCAGTTCTTCTGATAGGTTGTGTATAACCTGCTTCAGCCATTAACAAAGCATGTTTTTTAGCTTCAGCAATCTGACGATCTTTGTTTACTACGATGATGTCTTTACCATGCTGCAAAAGTCCGGTATCAAAAGCTTCATAACCCGAAGTTGAAACTTTTGCCATAGCGATTGTCAGGAAATATTCTTGAAGAACGTTCAATTCCACATCATTTTTACGGAATAAATCAGAAGCTCTTAAAGCCATTTCTTTAGATCCGCCACCACCAGGAAGTACACCAACACCAAACTCAACCAATCCCATATACGTTTCTGCAGCAGCGACCACTTTATCAGCGTGTAAGCTCATTTCGCATCCACCGCCAAAAGTCATTCCGTGAGGTGCTACTACAACTGGAATAGAAGAATAACGAACGCGCATCATGGTGTCCTGGAATAATTTGATTGCCATGTTCAATTCGTCATATTCCTGCTCAACCGCCATCATGAAAATCATTCCGATATTAGCTCCGACAGAGAAATTCGCTGCCTGGTTACCAATAACCAAACCCTGGTATTCTTTTTCAGATAAGTCGATTGCTTTATTGATTGCCTGAAGTACATCGCCACCAATGGTATTCATTTTAGATTGGAATTCTAAGTTCAAAATTCCGTCTCCTAAATCCTGAATAATTGCACCGCTGTTACTCCAAACTTTTTTGCTTTCGCGGATGTTGTTCAGAATAATGAATGAATCTTGTCCAGGAACTTTAGTTTGAGATTTATTTGGAATATTATAGAAATAAGAAGCTCCTTCTTTAACAGAGTAAAAGCTTTCGCTTCCGGAAGCTAACATTTCTGTAACCCAAGCAGCTGGTTCTAGGCCTTCTGCTTTCATGATTTCGATTCCGTTGACAACACCAATGGCATCCCAAATTTCGAATGGACCATTTTCCCATCCAAAACCGGCTTTCATCGCATCATCAATTTTGTATAATTCGTCTGAGATTTCAGGAATTCTGTTTGATACATAAGCAAACATTCCGGCGAAGCTCTTACGGTAAAATTCACCCGCTTTGTCTTTTCCTTTAACTAAAACTTTAAAACGATTGATTGGTTTATCAATAGTTTTTGTTAGTTCAAGTGTAGCAAAATTTGCTTTTTTAGCAGCGCGGTATTCTAATGTATCTAAATCTAAAGAAAGAATATCTTTATCTACTTTTTTGTAAAAACCTTGTCCTGTTTTGCTTCCTAACCAATTATTTTCCATCATTTTTGTGATGAAATCAGGAAGTTTAAACAATTCGTGTTGTTCGTCGTTCGGACAGTTTTCGTAAATACCGTTGGCAACGTGTACCAAAGTATCCAAACCAACAACGTCAACGGTACGGAAAGTAGCCGATTTTGGACGCCCAATTACAGGTCCGGTCAATTTATCAACTTCTTCAATTGTTAATCCCATTTCTTTTACCAAATGGAATAAACTCTGGATTCCGTAAATACCAATTCTGTTTCCAATAAACGCAGGAGTGTCTTTAGCAACTACAGAAGTTTTTCCTAAGAATTTAGAACCGTATTCGTTTAAGAAATCCAATACTTCAGTTGAAGTTTTTGGACCAGGAATAATTTCAAATAATTTTAAGTAACGCGCAGGGTTAAAAAAGTGGGTTCCGCAGAAGTGTTGTTGAAAATCTTCGCTTCTTCCTTCACTCATAAAATGAATCGGAATACCGGAAGTGTTAGAAGTAACCAAAGTTCCCGGTTTACGGAATTTTTCAATTTGTTCGAATACTAATTTTTTGATATCCAGACGTTCAACCACAACTTCAATAATCCAGTCCACATTGGCAATCTTTGCCATATCGTCAGTTGTATTTCCAGTCGTGATTCGGCTTGCGAATTTTTGACTGTAAATAGGAGAGGGTTTCGATTTTAATGAGTTTGCTAAGTGCTCGTTTACCACCCGGTTGCGAACAGCTTTACTTTCAAGTGTTAATCCTTTTTTAGCTTCAGCTTCTGTCAACTCTCGTGGAACGATGTCAAGCAGTAAAACTTCAACACCAATATTGGCAAAATGACAAGCTATCCCTGAACCCATAATTCCGGATCCAATTACAGCAACTTTCTTAATTGTGCGTTTCATTTTCTATTTTTTCTGTTTGATTAAATATGTTTTTATCCTGAATTAATTCATTTATGATTTCAGAAACCTCAATAAAATGTTTTAGTTTTTCGTCAGAAACATGTTTTTTCACCGTTTCATTAAATTTCAAAACCGTATTTTTAGATAATTCCCTTTTTTCTTTCCCATGCTCGGTTAAGTATATCAAAACACCACGACCGTCGCTTGGGTTTTTTTTACGAACAATAAGACCTTTATCCTCCATTGATTTTAATGTTCTCGTTAAGCTCGTAGCTTCCATGCCCATTCTTGGCCCCAAGGCTGTAGATGGAGTTCCGTCTTCCTTATCTATACTCAAAAGGGCAAATCCTGTTGCCATAGTGGCATCGTATTTGGCAGCTTCCTCATTATACATTCTGGAAACGGCCTGCCATGTAGCTCTTAAAATATAATCTATTGTTTTATCTTTCATAAGTAACTATATCGATTTCAAATATAATCAAAAAATACTATGCATGCATATAATTTTATGATAATTTTTTAATTAATGAAAAAATATCTCTGAATTAGAGGTTTTTTAGGTTCTTTTTTTAATTGAAATATACTATTCTTTTTTAAGTTTTAATGAATTTATGAATGTAAAAATTGCTGTTACAACAATTTAAATTGTTATAATTCCTTATTATATAAAAGCTTGTTTTTGTATAAATAAATTTTAAAGATCATACTTAGCCAATGCTTTTTGAAGTGTTTGCTTCATTCGTTTCCGTAAATTTTCAGGTCGAAGAACCTCGATTCCATAGCCAAAACCTAATAAAAGACGTTCCATTTCGTAATTGGGAGAGATGAATAAATGAACAATAATACTTTTATCTTCATTTTCTGTTATTAGTCTTTGTGTATGATGTAAAGGTTTGGTCAATACATAAGGAGCATTTTCAGCATCTATCCAAAGTTCAATTTTTCGAGGCTGTAAACCAGAATTTACCGTAACGCCAATTATATTCTTATAGTAAGATTCTGCATCAAAATCTTCTTCTAAATATGGAAGATTAAAATCGTAATCAATAGAAATAATTCTGTCAAGCGCCAGATTGGTAATAGGCTGAGAAGCTTTTGTTTTTCCTATCAAAAACCATCTATTATTAAATTCCTTCAAAATAAAAGGATGAAAATTAAATTTAGTTTCTTCTCTTGATTTAAATGATTTATAAGTAATAACAAGAACCACTTTCTTGATGATCGCCTGATAAATTTCATCCAAATAATGTAACCCTTTCAGATTTTCATTTTTATCCAGATAAATAACAGGTTTCGTATGTGACTTCTCCGAGTAAATTTTATCTTCCAAACGCTGCAGAATATCCGATACATCACTGAATAAAGAAAAGTCCTTAAACTGTTTCAGCATCGAAACCGTTTCGGTCAAAACATTCATATCGGTTTCTGTCAGCGGAATATCGGTTATCGAAAATTCGTCGTCTTCATATTTATAATACTTTTTATCATAAACGACAATCGGCGCATTATAACCCAGTTTTTCGCTGCGCATCAACTGAATATCCATCTGAATCGTTCGTTTGCTAATTGGATTTTCCCGGCCTTCATATTCAAATAAAGCTTCAGAACAGCATTCGATCAAATCCTCTAAAGTCCATTGCCTGTATTTATTCTGCAGGCATTTGTCAATCGTTTTGTACCGAATTAAGGCGTTTTTATTTTGAGACATAGTTTAGGTATTGATCGTTTTATTATTTTCAATTTTCCATTCCAATTTTCTGTAGAGACGCACAGCAGTGCGTCTAACATATGTAACCACAATTTATTCACATTGCGAAAGACGCACTGCTGTGCGTCTCTACATAAATAGGTCGTGAATATGTTTTTTAGGTTAATAATAAAATCTCTTTCTCAATATTCATTCTTGCTTTTTCTTCATATAATTTCCTGAATTCATCAGTTTGAAAAATAAATTTATTCTCCAGAAAATGCTTCAGGGCTTTTGCGCGTCCGGGTTTGTAGAGAAAATCAGGATAAATGCGGTATTCTTTTCTGATTTGCTCAAAATAAATTTGATATTCATTCCAATCTCGAGCGAGAATTTTCAAATCAAAATCGATTAACCAATTAATATCTTCAATTTCATTATGCTGATGTAATTGTGTTGCACAAATAGTATCAAAAACCAAGATTTTGTCTAATGTCTCATTATTAGATAGAACTTTAAGTGCAAATTCAGCACTTTTGAGTTCATTATCTTTTTTTGAACTTGAATAAACAAAATCATGATAAAAAATAGAAAATAATATTTCATTCGGATTTTGAAGATGATCACGATAGGTTTCAAAACTTTCAATCATAGCTGCAATATGCTTCAGGTTGTGATAATGTCTTGATTTTTTGGAATATGCCTTTTCTAAATCGTCCCATTTTTGCTGAATAGTATTTTCTTCGAAACCAATATTCAGCAATAAATCGGTATAAATTTCCTTTAGATTCATATTGTTTTTACTCAAAAGTAAGATTCTTTTTTTACTACGCAAAATAATTGCGTAGTGGGAAAGCTATATTTGTCAAACAAAAAATAAACGCAATGATTATCAAACTTAAATCAGAGAATAAATATTTTTTAGATATCCTTTATAAAAATCCAAATACGGATCAGGGACTATATTTGAAAGAATTAAAAAACGGAATTGTGATTGGAAATGTAGTTTCGGCTTCTGAATATCATTGTGTTTTCCTGGATGACAAACATAGTTATTTACCTGAAGAAGGAAATCAAATCGACTTCCAAAGCTATTGCAGTCCATTGTTGGCTTTGAATATATCTACCGAATTTTTTAATCATTTATATAAAGAAAATGCAGGTTTAAGTGAAACAATAATTTCCTGGTTAGAAAAAAGCTATGACGAAGTTGATACTGAAAAATGTACTATTGAAGTGGCTACTTTTTTCATCGATTCGGGTTGGTATAAAAATGGAAATTATCTTTTGTCAAAATACATTGATGGAATTTCACTCCAGCATAGAATAGGTAATAATTACGAATTAAAGATAGAAGGTTCAACCGTTAGAGAAGCTTTGCAGAAATTTTCGCTTGTAGCATTGTTTTCGCACTTTACCAACAGGTATGCCGTATACACTTATATTGATGATTATTTTATTCAGAAGCATATTACGATGTTTACCAATCTTGCCGGAATTCCTTATTTTGTTTTTTATCTTTTTATTAAAAGAATTATGCGTTCGCCGGTGCAGTTTGAGAAATTCAAACCACAGTTAGAAGCGTATTTTGATAATGAAGTTCAATTTGTTTTTACAGATACACATCAATCCAGAAAAGAATTTATTTGCAGTAAAATCAATTTTGATGAGCCTGTGTTAGATTTTGGCTGTGGTGAATTACAATATTTCAAATTGTTGCTCAAAAGAGGATTTACACAGGAATATTATGCTTATGATGAGGTTGATTTTAGACATATTGCAGATAAAATTCAAGCGGTAGAAAAAGCAGATAATTTGCACTGGATTGAAAAATTAGAAGATCTTAATGATTTCGAGGGACAGATTATTTTGAGCGAGGTTATCGAGCACAATTCTTTGGAAGAAGCTAAATCATTACTGACCTGGATTCGTGATCATACAAATTTTACCCAATTGTATGTTACAACGCCCGACAAGGATTTTAATGTAAATTATGAATTAACAGAAGAATTTAGACACGATGATCACGATTTTGAACTTTCGAATATGGAGTTTGTGAAAATGATAAATGAAATTTTTCCAAATCCAAAATCATTCTTTGGAGTAGGAGATTGTGTAAAAGGAATTTATCCGACAAGCGCAGTAATCATTCAAAAAAAATAAAAAAATGTTAGATTTTAAAGTAAGAAACAGAATAGAGTGGTTTTGCAAAAACAAGATAAATGATTTTTCGCCAACCATTTCGCCGGCTCCAAAAAGTAAAACTAAAAACGAAATAGAAAGTATTGCAGAAGCTATTAATTATTATTTAGACAAAGGTGTAAACGAGTTTGTGGTTCAAAAAAAGTACATGGGTTCTTATTGCACCATTTATCTAAAAAGGAATCTTGAAGAAACCTATTTTGTTTCCCGAAATGGTTTTAAAATGGATCATATTGATGTAGAAAAAGCGATAAATAGTTTAAAGGACCTACACACAAAAATGTTGATTCAGTTTCCTGATTTCGAAACACTTTTAATCGCTTCAGAGTTGTTGCCCTGGAAAGTTTTAGGCGGCGGTTTAATCGAGAAAGAATTTACGGGATATTATGATGCTTTAGAAACACATAATTCTTATTTGAAATCTTCGGGATTACTTGAAAAGCTTGAAAGTGTAAAAGAATCGGAGTTGTTTAGAACCTACATTTCAGATAAAAAAGAGCTTACGAGAAAAGAATTTGGAAGCAAATATAAAACACACATAATTCGTCAATATGAAGCTTTGGCAACTGTTAAAATTCCTGATGTAAGAAAGCAACAGGACTCTTTAAAGGTGTTTAAAAACCAAATAGATACTTTTGGGAATGATGGAGAAATTCACTTTAAGCCTTTTACAATTTTAAAAATTGTTACTGTTTCTGGCGAAGAATCGTTGCCAAATAGTAATTTAACGTATGGATTGGTGAATGATGATGCTTTTTTGCATTTGGAATTTACAATTTCGAATAAAGAAGAAAAACTAGAAGAAATTTATTCTTTTTTCGAAAAATTGACAACGGCAAATGAAGAAGGTATCATGGTTAAGCCCGTTAAAAATTATATTAAAAATTTGCCACCCTGCTTTAAAGTCAGAAATAACAATTATCTGACGATGATTTACGGAGTGAATTTTCATCAGGATTTTGATCATTATATCGAAAAAAGGAACGTAAAAAAGAAAATGGAACAATCGGTGAATGGTTGGGAAATCAATCAGAAAATGCTTCAGATTCCGTATAAAGATTTGGAAGAAGAGAATTATTTGATGCGTTTATTGCTTTTGAAGCGAATCAACAATGAAGAAATAGAAAAAACATTAGATCCAAGATTATAAAATGAAAAAGATACCAACACTAACGATATTAATTGGTTGTCCAGCGTCAGGAAAAAGCACTTATGCCGAATGGAAAGTAAGAACAGAATCTAAGACGATGAGAATTAGCCGGGACGAAATCAGGTTTTCGCAATTTCAGGAAACAATGGATCCCGCATCAGAAACTATGATTTCGAAAATGATTTTGACTCAGGTTAAAACCTTACTCTCAAATGGATGGAATGTAATTTTAGACAACTGTAATGTCAAGTTGGATTACATCAAACAGCCAGTAAGTGATTTTTCGGAAATGGCAAATATTGACTTCAAATTGTTTGATTTGCCATTGGAAGAACTTTTGGTTCGAAATGAAAAAAGAGAACGAAAAGTTCCCAAAAAAGTGATTGAGAACATGTATCATCAATTGCAAAAGACAAAAGAAAAATTTGATTTTAAACCGATAAAAAAAGTGAATAAAAACCTGGAATATTGTAATCAAAATCCTGATTTGCCCAAAGCAATTATTTGTGATCTTGACGGAACACTGGCTTTAATGAACGGACGAAATCCTTTTGATGCCAGCAAATGTGACGAAGACGAAATCAATAATCCGGTAGCGAATGTATTGCGAAATTACAAGAAATTAGGTTATGAAATATTATTGGTTTCGGGAAGAGAAGACCGATACAAAGATCCTACGTTACGTTTTCTTGAAAAACACGAAATCGAATACGACGACCTGATTATGCGTAAAACAAAAGAGAGCCGGAAAGATTCGATTATTAAAACTGAAATCTATAACGAGTTTATCAAAGACAAATACTTTGTAGAATTCGTTTTAGATGATAGAAACCAGGTAGTGGATACCTGGAGAAATGATTTGAAATTGCCTTGCTTCCAGGTATATTATGGGGATTTCTAAAAAAGGTTCAAAGGCTCAGATTCACAAAGGCTTGGAGGTTTAGGTCTGCATAAAAACCTTTGTGACTCAGCGCCTTTGGGAGATTAATAATTAAAACATTCTAAAAGACGAAGGTTCAAATCCTCCCTGCGCAACCCATAAGCCGCGGTAGTTTAGTTTGGGCAAACGTTTGGATTTAATTTTTAAACACATAGACATAGTTTTTTTGAATAAAAGATATAGAGAGAGAAAACGAAAGTTTTGTCACATAGCGGTTTCGCGACCGCATATAAACGTAGAGGCGCACAGCAGTGCGTCTACACAATATATGTAAACCAAAGTATTTTCACATACCAACGATGTGCCTTAATGCAAAGTGAAACGCCTTTTACAGACTCTCAAAATTCTATGATTCTATGTGTTAAAAACAAACACACAGAATAAAAAATAACAATAAAAAATAAGTTCCATCAGGAACAAATAATTACAATGAATGCATATATAGATATCGGAATTAATTTAACCAATAAACAATTCCACAACGACATAGACGATGTCGTACAAAATGCCTTAGATGCCGATGTATCGCAAATGATACTCACCGGAACAAGCGTAAAAAACAGTGAAGCAGCTGCGCAAATGGCAAAAGATTATCCGGGAGTGTTGTACGCAACAGCCGGAATTCATCCGCATGATGCGAAAAGTTTTGATGCGCAGAGCATTGCAAAACTGCGGAATTTATTAAAACAGAAACACGTAGTTTCGGTAGGCGAGTGCGGACTCGATTTTGATCGTGACTTTTCGCCCAGAAATATTCAGGAAACGTGTTACAAAGCCCAATTAGAATTAGCGATTGAAGTTCAGAAACCTTTGTTTTTGCATGAAAGAGCGGCTTTTACTAAGTTTATGGACATTACAAAAGACTATCTGCCACAATTGCCAAAAGCCGTCGTACATTGTTTTACCGGAAGTCTGCCCGAAGCCAAAACCTATCTCGATAACGGATTCTATCTTGGTTTTACCGGAGCAATATCCGACAGTAAACGTTTTGAACATTTAAAAGAAGTGATTCAGTACGTTCCGCTTGACCGAATGATGATCGAAACTGATGCACCTTTCATGCTCCCAAAAAATGTCACGAACAGTCTTTTGAAAAAATACCACGAACGCCGCTGCGAACCTGCTTTTCTGCCTTTTGTTGCAGCAACTGTTGCGCAGTTTAAAGGAGTTTCGGGAATTACAGTTGCAGAGGAAACAACAAGAAATGCTAAGAACTTTTTTGGAATTTAATGTTTTCTAACAGCTTAGTTCATAAATAAAAGTGTCTGCATTTTTTTATATCAGAATAGGAGAGGAGACGTTTATATTTGTTTAATTTGCCTAAAAAAGACCGAATGAAATTTATAATAAACAGAACCATAATCCTAAAGTCGTTTGTTGCTGCAATAGCCATATTAGGAATTAAGAATTTTGTATTCAAAAACCTTTCTCTTTACGGACAGAATTTTTACGATTTGATAGAACTGTCCGATATTACGATTATTTTTACAGGAGCCTTTTTTGTATTCGGATTATTATTGGCCGCAACCATGACCGATTTTAAGGAAAGTGAAAAAATCCCGGGCGAAGTGGCTTCTAATCTCGAAGCGATTAAAGATTGGATTTATCTGGCTTTGAGAGCACCAAGAACCGGAACTTCCGATTTGTGCAGGGAAGAACTAAACAGTGCTTTTTTGCGTCAGGAAATGATTGCGATTACCGATGGCATTATTGCATGGATCTATTCCAACGAAAAAGATTCTAACGTTATCTTTCCCTTAATTCGGAAATCAAATGAGATTGCTTATTATTTTGCCGAAAGAGGTGTCGACAAAGAAGCCATAAAAGGCATACAGGAAAATACGAATGCAATGCGAAAACAGCTCACCCGTGCCTATTCGATTTCGAGAAACAACTTTATCCAGCCGGCCTATACCCTGCTTCAAAGCATTTTGTTTATCGTGATGTCGCTTTTACTGATCAGCAAATTCAAAAGCCCCTCAGCCGATTATCTGGTAACTTCTGCTATTACGTTTTTATTTTGCTATTTGTATTTATTAATTAGCGGTTTAGACGATCCTTTTGATATTTTGAATGGTGATACCAATGTCGATTTGAAACCCATTGACCGATTCAAACAACGATTGGTTTCGGATTTTTTGGTTTAAAGGGATTTTGCCAGAGAAAGCTGCTGAAGAAACAACGAGGAATGTTAAGAGCTTTTTTACCATTTAGGTTTAAAGAAGCAAAGGTGCAGAGACACAAAAGATAAAACTTAAAACGTAAAGCATAAAATAAAACTTTGCGGCTTCGCGCCTTTGCGAGATTAAAAATATACCAGCTTTAAAATCACGTGTTACTACTTGGTTTAAAGCTTTTTTGTTTATTTATATTTGAAGACAATCATGAAAGAAAAAATACTTAAGAAATTAAAAGAAATAGAGAAAAGCAAGAACATAGAAATACTCTTTGCTGTAGAATCAGGAAGCCGTGCCTGGGGATTTGCTTCTCCGGACAGCGACTATGATATCCGTTTTATATACAAACACAAACCCGAATATTATTTATCACTTTGGGAAAAACCAGACGTAATCGAATTCATGACTGAAGACGATCTGGACGGTTCCGGTTGGGATTTACGGAAAGCCATAAAATTGTTAGCAAAATCTAATGCACCTTTGATCGAGTGGTTGTTTTCGCCTGTGGTGTATTACCAAAATGATGATTTTGCAATGCAAATGCAGGAGGTAGCCGTACAATGTTTTTCGCCAATAGCTGTTTTGCACCATTATTTAGGAACGACAAAGAATTTCATGGAAGTCTGCGAAATGGAAGAAGTAAAACTAAAAAGTTATTTCTACGCGTTACGAACTGCTTTAGCCGGAAAATGGATTATAGAAACGAATACTTTTCCGCCCGTTGCTTTTGCCGATTTATTGCCAATTGCACCACAAAACATAAAAGAAAAAATAATAGAATTACAAAATATAAAAGCCAACCAGGACGAAAAGTATTTACATCCAAAAGAAGTTTTAATAACTGATTTTTTATTGGAAACGGTTAAGTTTAATCAGGAGAATGCAAGTAAGTTGGGAGGCGGGAAGAAGTTGAATGAGGAGTTGGATTTGTTTTTTAGGGGTCAAATTATATCATAGTTAATTAAATAAAATTGAACATGAAAGAAAATAAAATTTCCCTTTTTTATAATAAAGGGCCTTTGTCATTTATAAAGGATTTTGAGGAAACAAAAAAAGGAACGTTTATAAAATTAAAATCATCTTTAAATGGTATTAATGATGTAGACTTATCATGTGATAAAAAAGAGTTTAGAGTTAAGTTTGATTTTAATAAATTTTATAAAGGCGAGAGAAATCTCGGGATTGGTCAGAAAATTGAAAGAATAAAATTTGATTACGGAGAGAAAATAATTGTTTTTAAAAGTCTCTATATTGATACATTTTCAAATGAAAGTTTAGAAGCTTCAATTAATCAATTATATAGCGAAGGATTTTCAAAATCCAAGAAACAATATTTCAAATTGGTAATTCCATACTCTAGCTCCTTGAAGATGCATTTTCAAATTGAAAATATACTATTTTTAAATGATAGCGGAACAAATTCCAGTCTGGCTACAAAAATTAATTTAAACGATGAGGAAATTTTTATTTTAGAAGATAAAGATGAGTTTAAAAATAGATGTATAATCATTGAATCCAAGAAAAAACAAACGTATGAGGAATTTAGTAATAAAACTTTTGCGATTAGAGTTGCTCTAGGTTATGTGACAGGTTACTTCCCAGGAAATAAGGGATATTTTTTTTCTTATTCAAATTCAAAAATGGATATATGGAAAAGTTTTTATTTTTCAACTTTAAGAGATGATTTAAAAACTTTAATGAATCCTATTAATACAAATCCACATGCTTGGGTACATGGATACTCAAAACAAGCTGAAAAACTCTCTAAACTAAAAGTATACAAAAAGCTTGAAATAAAAAGCTTTTCTTTATTATGTAATCAACTGCTTGTTGATGATAACTTTTTAGCAACAATTTTATTAATTATTGAATCTACGAAAGCTAGTTTAATTTTTAGACCAGGAGGATATTCAATTGCTTTAGAAACCTTATCAGATATTATAATTGGCAATGAAAAGGAAAAAATTGCACCAATTAATTCAAAAAAAGATTTTAAAGAACTAAAGGCTGAACTTTTTGAGATTTTGTATAAACATTCAATAAAAGAATCCTTTATAGATATCAATACTTTAAAAGTAAGATTAGATAATCTTAATCAAATAACAAATTTAGAAAGCTTAAAAAGACCTTTTTCTATTTTAAATATTGAATTATTAGATGAAGATATAAAAGTAATTAGATCCAGAAATGACTTTTTGCACGGTAGAGTACCTGATTTTAATAATGCAGGAGTAAATCGATCAATTGACTCAAAAGATTATGATTTATTTTATGCTAGTGTAAGATTATATACTCTATTAAATCTTTTAATCTTTAAAATGATTGGTTTTGATAGTTATCTTCTAAATTTTCCGAAGATTTATGAGAGAAATACTAAATTTAAAGTCAAAGAAGATTTTTACAGAAAAGTTTAATAAGATAAAAACAAGGGATGAATTATTCCATCTAGATAAGAACAATGACTATCCAACTCCTAAAATCCCAAAACCTAATCCTTTTCGAAGTTATTTCAGGAAGTAAATCTTTTGGGTTAAATTGATGTTTTAGTAAAAAAACTAATATAAAACATGAACTGTAAATTAACATTTAAAGAAAGAGCCGAGATAGGTATGAAAATGCTAGCCAAGCAGAGACCTGTTACTTTAGAACAAGCAAGAGCACAGGCAAAATGGCTTAGCGAAATGAGTACATCAAAAGAAAAAAGAAAAGAATTTAAATGACCATCCAACTCCTAAAATCCCAAAAACTTAATCTTTTTTCAAAGTTGTTCTTGGGGTTTTTGTTTTATTTTAGCACTTGTTAGAACGTTAATAAAATAAAAAATGAAAGTAGAAGACCTAAAATATGAAACAAAACTGGAAGTTTTACTTTTGATAGAGCAAAATAATATTCCAGAAGCAGTTTCGATAGTTCATTCAGAATTAAAATGTGGTTTGAGAGTTGCTAAAGAAATTGTAGATAGTTTAAGAAATCAATTTAAATGACCATCCAAACCCTAAAATCCCAAAACCTAATCCTTTTCGAAGTTATCTCAGGAAGTAAATCTTTCGGGTTAAATACACCAACATCAGATACCGATATCAAAGGCGTTTATTATTTGCCAAAAGAAAAGTTCTTTGGGTTAGATTATATTCCGCAGATCAGTAATGAAACGAACGATGAGGTGTATTATGAGATTGGCCGTTTTGTAGAATTACTGCTTAAAAACAATCCCAATATTCTCGAAATTTTGGCTTCACCGGAAGATTGTATTTTGTACAAACATCCATTAATGGAGCATTTGCAACTAGAAGATTTTCTATCTAAACTCTGCAAAGATTCTTTTGCCGGTTATGCCGTTACGCAAATCAAAAAGGCGAGAGGTTTAAACAAGAAAATCGTAAATCCAATGCCAAAGGAAAAGAAAAGCCTTTTGGATTTTTGTTATGTTTTAAGAGGTTACGAAACGGTTGCATTATCTGCATTTCTACAGGAAAATAATTGGAATCAGGAACAAGTAGGTTTGGTAAATCTTCCCAATTCAAAAGGGATGTTTGCGATGTTTTATGACGAGAATAAAACTTTAGGATACAAAGGCATTATTCAGAAAGAAAACTCTAATGAAGTTTCGCTTTCGTCAATTCCTAAAAACGAAAAGTTACTTGGTTATTTATCCTGCAATCAAGACGGCTATTCTAAATATTGTAAAGAATACACCGAATATTGGAACTGGATCGAAAAACGAAATGAAGATCGCTACAATACGAATCAGCAGCACGGTAAAAATTACGATAGCAAAAACATGATGCATACTATCAGGCTTTTGCAAACTGCCGAGCAGATTCTGTCAACAGGAAAATTAAATATTCGGGTTTCAAATCGCGAGGAATTACTCGATATAAAAGCCGGAAACAAAGAATACGATGATTTACTTGAAATGGCTGATACTTTAATTGCTTCGATCGAAAAGTATTATGAAACTTCAAATCTACCTGAAAAACCGGATGAAGAAAAGGCCATTCAGATTTTGATTGAAATTAGGGAAGAGTTGTATAAATAGAAAAAGCGCCTTTTTAATACTGTAATGGATACACAAATAACAAATGTGACCCTTTTTGACCAGGAACAATCTCAAAAGTTCCATTTATAGCTTCCATTCGCAAAGACATATTGGTTAAACCATTTCCTTTTTGAATAGTATCCGATAATCCAATGCCGTCGTCCATTACAGCAATTTTAAAAGAAGCATCGGTTTGCTCAAATTGAATATGGATGTTCTTTGCCTGACTGTGTTTGTACACATTATGAACAGCTTCTTTAACGACTAAAAAAAGGTTTCGTCTTGCTTTTACGGATAAAGTAGTTTCTTTTTCAATAATTTTCGAATCCAATTGTGAAGCAATGGAGGTTTTATCCAAAAAACGTTTGACATACAAACTTGTATATTCTATGAAATTGCCAATCGTATCATTTTCTGAATTCAAGCTCCAAAGAATTTCACGCATGGCTAAATTCATATCTTCAGAAGTATTTATAATCGCTTCTAAATCTTCGGTATAAGTTTCTTTGGGCATTTTATACTTTAAAAACTCAGCCTGAAGTTTTATGGCAGAAATTCCGGCACCTAAATCATCATGCATATCTTGTGAAATACGTTCTCTTTCTAACTGAATCGCTTTTTGACGCTCTAATTCTTTTTGCAGCAATTGGTTTTTAAATTCGCTTTCCCGTATTTGATCTTCCTGCTGCTGAATCAGTTGTTTTTTATTGTAAATAAATACAACCAGAATAATGAAACACACAAAAACCAGCATTACGATGATGGCAATGATGTAAGTGAGTTTTATTTCTTGTGGGAGCTGGCTCATTTATTTAGATTTTTTGCAATTGTTTCATATTTCAAAAGCGCGTAAAAAAATAAAGCATACATAATTAAATTTACTGCGGAACCAATTTCTCTTAAAATGCTTAAGAAAAGCTGATCTTCTTTTTCGAATAAATACATTGGTGTAAATCTAAAAATGATATAAGTACTCCAAAAAAGTAAAGCCGTTGCAATCCAGAAATTAGGATCATTTGTTATTTTTCCCTGGACAGGAAGTTTTAATTTTTGGAAAAACCATAAAATAGAACTAAAAATATAGAACAGGGCGACTAAAATTCCTAGTTGAGGTAAAAATTGCTGACTTAGAAAATCAACAAAAAACAAAAGATATAATAGAAGAAATAAAGAGACAAAAATTCCAATTCGCTTAAAAATTCCAATATAAATTCTGGAGAAGTAGATTCCAAAAAAGAGAACACAAAATATAGCATAAACATTGAAGTAAACAGCAAAGTCAAATTGCTTCAAATGTGTTTTAAGTATTCCGAAAATTTCTAAACAAAGAGTAACAATTAAATAAAACACTAAATAGTTTTGAGCTCTAAGTGAATACTTAGAACCCAAAACTATAGCTTTGGTTGTTGTGATAACTAAACAGCTTATATACAAGAGTAGAAGTATCTCCATATTTTAAGGATAAACTGTTCCAAAGTCGTAACCAATACTAATTAACTCATTTTTATTTGAATCCTGTACTAAAGTATTATGAACACTTATACCAATACGATCATTCATTTTAGTATCAGCACCATAATCTTTAAAAACGAAATAATTAAATACAAATCTTTTGCTGTCAAAAGTATTAGATAATAAATTTCTTATTATATACCTAATTACATCATCAATATCATATTTTATAAATTCAGTACATGGTTTATTCGTATGTTTCTTTATTTCTTTTGAAGTTGTTGCATTGAAATTATCTTTATAGGATTTAAATTCATGTCTGTTGCTTTTTACAAGTATGCCCTTATCATTTAGAGTCCAAAACAAATCTAAATCACGATCAATTGTACCATCTTCAGTAATTTTTGAATTTGAAAATGAAAAGCCAATATTTATATCTAAATCTTTAGCTTTTTTTATTAAATGAATTTTTAAATCTTTAGCCCCATTCTCAAGTGAATGATAGATTGCTCTTACAAAACTTTCATTTTCTATAAAAACTTTCTTTTTTTTAATTTTTACTTTTTTTTGAAGTTCTTCAAACGCTAAATCATATTTTTTTTGATTTTCTTCACTAATTCGTTTTACAAAATCGTGTATTTCTAAAAATTCAAATAAATTTTTTAATTGTTCATTATCCATAATTTCTAATTTTTGTTGTTAAACTTGTTAATTGCTTCAATTTTGTTGCTTACCTGTAATTTTCTGTAAATATTGCCAATATGTTTTTTGATAGTATCAATTGTGACATTTTTCTTGTCAGCAATTTCTTTGTAGAGAAGTCCTTGCGCCAGCAATTCAAGAACTTCTTTTTCGGTTACCGTAAGTAACATTAAACTTTGTACTTGTACTTTCGATTCCTGAAAATGTTGTAAAACACGCTTGGCAATAGCAAAACTCATCGGAGCGCCTCCTTTATGTGCCTCCAGAATGGCCTGGATAATTTTGTCCAAAGGATCTCCTTTTACAAGGTAACCACTCGCACCCGCACGCAAGGCTGAAAAGATTTTTTCGTCATTTTCAAAACTGGTGCACATTACGAAAGTAGTACCCGGCATTAATTCTGTTAGTTTAAAAACAATATCAATACCTGATAAATCCTGCAGTTGAATGTCCATTAAAACCACGTCTGGTTCCAGGGCTTCCAATTTTTGCAAAGCATTTTTACCATTAAAAAATTGAGCCACACATTCCATATCTTCCTGAAAGTCGATGATATTCTTCAACGCCTGATTATAATTTTTATCATCCTCTACTATAGCAACTCTTATTTTCATGGTGTTACATTTTCTTTTACAAAGTTGGGATATAAGTCCATTGAGCGCAATTACCCGTTTGGGTGATATTTGAAATTAAGCTGAACTTAATATAAAATTTAACATTTAATAAACTTACAAAAAAAAAGATAATAATGTAAGAAATAAAAATATCACCCAAACGGGTAATTGATTGATATGGTGTTCTGTAAATACATTTGGTACATAACTAAAAACATAGAAATCATGAAAAAATTATTTTTATTACTCCTAATTATGTTGCTTTCATATAATAACATAAAAGCACAAACTTCAGGTGCTGCTGCTTTAATTGCTCTGGATGAAATTGATGCCATAGTATCTAAACAAATTAATTCAATAGATAATTTAGTCACAAATGCTATTGGAAATTCGGGAAATATGATTCTTTCCTTAACGGCCAGATTAAAGAAAGATATAAATGAAACAATTGGTAATACAGATAAAGTATTACGTGAAAATCAACAAAATTTATTTAATCAAATATTGAACTTATCTGAAGAATTCAATTTAATAATTAAAGAAAGAATTGGTGAAATTGATTTAATATCAAGTAAAATTTCACAAGCGGCAAATGATTTTCTAGTAAAAAAGAAAGAGCCAAATATTTTTAAATTTGAAACGCCACCATTTATACTAGATTATACAAAAGAATATCTTATAAAAATTAAAGGATCGAGTTTCGACAGATCAGAATCAATTGCAATTATTATAAATGGAAAACGTTACGAGCCAGTTCAATCTAGTCATGTAGAACTAATTTTTAAAATTGATTCATCCCAAATTAAACCAAAATTAGAAGAAAATTATTTTAAAGCTAAAGTAAGTTTTGATTATCGTTCAGGATTATTCAAAAAAGAAAAAAACAAATCTGAACCATTTATTATCCCTATCATTCCTTTAAATGTAGGAAAGGCTACTGTATTTTATGAGCAAGAATTACCAGAAAGAAGATATACTGATTTTATCTCCTATAGTTGCGATTGCTCCACAGGAGCCAGTAATTGGAAAGGGGATAAAAGGCATGAAACTACATCTTTTAATTTTAATCCTTCTGGAGGTCGTCTATTTGATCCAAATTCTATAAATATTACTGAATGGTCTAGACGTTATGATGGTAGCTATAGTTTTGATCATAAAACAGAGCAACAGATTAAAGGGGAAATATCCTGTTATTCTAAAGGTAAACCATTTGGTGGCGGTGGTTTTTCAAAACTAACTTTTGGTTATAAAGAATATGATATCATTTATAAAATTTATAAAAACCAAACTGCTTATAAGGAAATTTCATCTATTAATCCTGTAATATTTGAATTACCTGATCCAGTTGATAGTAAAAGACCAAATTTAAGTTATGTGAAAATTTTAACTTATGATAATCGAGAAATAATACTTATACCTTCTGTATCAAATATCTTTTTTAAGGTAAACATAAATCCAGTTACGGATGATGTTGTTGTAAGATGGGCAAATTAAAAACTATTAAAAAAAACAACATTATGAAAACAAAAATTCTATTTATTCTAATTGGTTTATTTACGGTTAGAATGCAAGCGCAAATCCCGACTTTGGCTGAAAGAAATTTTACTATAAAAAAAGAGAATACTAGTAATGAAAGTTATAACAATCTAGCCAAGATAATCACTAATGAAATTGAAAATTTAAATAATAAAAATAGTGAATTAAAAGACTCTATTAAGGAAAGAAAGAAACGTTTAAATGGGATGGTGTTAATAGAAAGTACTATTAAAAAAACTAAATTAATTGATAAATCAAAAACAGATAGTATTACAATTATAGAAAATGCGAAGAAAATTGCTGATTTTAATCAATTGCAGAAGTTGGTTAACTCAAACATTTCGAAAACTAAAAATGACTACCAATCTATTTACGATTCTCTTTACAAGAATAAAATTAAAGATATAGAAAATTTGATTAATGAAAAGAAAATAGAGATAGGTACAATGAATAATATTGAAGAAGTGAGTAAAGAGATTATGGTAATTGAAGGCCTTAAAAAACAAATCAAAAGTTTAGAATATGAATTAAAAACAAAAAATGTAATGTATAATTGGTTTCCATCCACAAAAAACAAATATGGAAATGTTTTTTATAAACAATTTTATGATATCGAAGATAATAAAACTAGTTTTTTAAATTCTTTTGCTCTTAACTATAATGATTCAGGAGGCGTAATTCAATCGGATGTGATAGCAGACACTTTCGGCTCTTTACGAATTAGTTTTGGGACTTTTTTACAATCCAATGCAGAAGCACCCATAGATTCAACAGAAAAAGAAGAACAAACCGAAAGCAAACAATTGGAAGCATTACTAAACGGAGGTGGAAACTTTTATATTCAAAATGTTTTGCCTGTATATTTCAAGACTAATGAATATGCAACATTTTACGCCTATGTCAACAATAGAACCGCTTTTGGAGTAAAAGGACTTAATGATGCAATAGATACGAGCACTTTTAATTCTTCATTGGGAGCTAATCTCTATATAGGATTAAATTCTGATGACAAGAAGTTCAATGCATTTCTTCAAACAGATTTCAATATCATTGTGGCCTCACAATCGGTATATGATAATTTACAATTAGTAAAAAAGCAACCTTTCTTTCAAGGTAAATTAATTTTAGGACTAACTTTTTTAAGTCAATTTAGAGTGGCAGCTACCTTAAATTCTTTTGGTAGTGATGTAGCACTTAGATCAGGAAAGGTTACGATAGGAATTCAAATAATATCTAAATAATCGATTCTTAAAATGAAAAAAGGCTTACTCAATTAAAAATTAATCCGAATAAAGATTTTGTAGGTTTTGAATTTATCCAAAGTAAAGACAATAAGTTCGGATAAAAGAATCGAAGAAAATTAAGTAAAACAAAACATAAAAGCAGGAAATAAAGAATACAATGATTTGACCCGAAATGACAGATAATTTAATTATTTCAATTGAAAATCAATATCAAACTTCGATTTTACCTAAAAACCAGATGAAGAAAATGCAAATTCAAATTCGGAAAGAATTATAGCAATAGAAAGACAACAAAATCGCCCAATAAGGCGATTTTGTTTTATAAGAAGAAAATTAATTTCAATAAACCGTCATTTTCATTCTCATAAATTCATAGTAGGTTAATTTGAGATTAATTTGGGGTTTTTACTACAAAACGGGTATTTGTACGCATCTTTTAAATTCTAAATAGCTCTAAATTTGAATTTTACTATCAAACAATTGATAATGAATATTAATTTGAATTTAGAAAATGAAAAAAAGGGATAAAATGATACTGGTGTTTTCTTTTTTATTCGTTAGTACATTTTTGTTTTCTCAAAACGAAAGATTAATTATTGGCAGAACAACAGGGAAGTTAGCAGTCAAAAAAAATATAGAGATAAGAACTTTTGGCTTTACAGACTCGCTTTCCGGACAAGTTACTTTACCGGGATCGGATATAGATGTGAAGGAAGGGGATAGTGTGAGTATCGATTTTTGGAATATTTCTCAGGGAAATCCTGTCTCTTTGTTTTGTAAGGAAATTGAATTCGGGCAACGAAACAAAGAAAACGAAGTAATGAAGAAAAAAGAGCCGGTTCATCATATGGAACATGGGTTTTATTCTTTTCTGGCTAAAAAAGCAGGAACCTATCTTTATTATAGTCCGGAAAATTATCCTTTCAATCTTCAGGCAGGTATGTTTGGAGTAATTATTATACGCCCAAAAGAAAATAATTCTTTAGCTGTTAAATCTTTGAATGAAATACTATGGTGTAGTTATGAAATAGACACCAAATGGCATAAGGACGACATTATGGGAACAGAATATGATGTTTCAAACAGACCGGTAATCCTTCCTGAATATAAACCTGGTTATTTCCTGATTAATGGTGAAATAGCTATAAAAAATAAGGGTTTACAATTGTTGGAGCACAAAAAAGAAACTGTGCTTCTTCGTTTGGTTAATTCGGGATTATACCTTCATGAAATACTGTTTCCATCTAATATAAAACTTGAGTTAATCTCTGGAAACGATACTAATATAATAGTATTGTCTAAAGGATATAAAGTACAGCTTCATCCGGGCGAATGTCTTGAATTACTCGTTTTTTTAGAAAATGTAGGGGAGAAAGAACAGGTTAGTTATCATTTTATAGATTCAATTTCAAAAAAGATATGTTACAAGGCTAATATTCCGGTTTTTTATTAAAATTTAAACAAACAATCATGAAAAAAATATTCTTTTATCTCATCATTCTTTTTTCTTTTTCCTGCTCATTTGCACAAAATAAACCTACTTTTTCTGTAGTTGGTAATCCAATAAATAAAGAAAAGTTATTAAAAAATAAACGGCTGGATATTTCTAAAATTAAAGTCGAAAATATCTCTAATAAACCCATATATCTTGTTTGGGAAACAGTATCGAATACATTTCCTAAAGAATGGGATTGTTCTATGTGTCAGCATGGAGCCTGCCAGATAGGAATTCCAAAAGGTTCAGCTTTTAATAAACTAAATGCAGACCAACAGGGATTTATTGCCATTCATGTAATCCCTGTTAACAAATCTGGTAACGGAATTGTGAAATTTAAAATCTATGACAAAGCAAATCCGGATTATGCTAAAATTTTAACCTTTGAAGTCGAAGTGCTTTAATGGAAATAAATAATTCAATATTCACTCAAAAACAAACAAAATGAAAAAAATTACTATTTTATTCTTTATTATTTTGATTTCAGGATTATTCTATGGTCAGGATAAAACTGTGACGAAGTATATTCGTCGGAATGCTAATACGCCCGAAGCGCAGGCTGATCTTGAGGCAATGAATACAGCCTTCAAAAAAATGCGGGAAATGGGCTGTGAGAAAGGTCTTGCGTGGTATTATCAGGGAGCAATACATAATATTCCAAAAGTAATTAATGGGAAAAATGTACTTTGTCCACAATATCAAACAATTAATGATAAGTTATGGGCCTGGAGTGATTGTACACACAATGGTACACAAAATGCTTCTTTGAATTTTCTGCTATGGCATAGATTGTATACATGGTATTTAGAAAAAATTGTTAGGGAATTATCAGGAAAGAAAGATTTTGCTTTACCCTATTGGAATTATGGAAGTGTAGAGGTTACTGATAATATTATGGCAGAGCAAACAAGAAATAAAACAGGTTCTTTGTATGAAGCAGCCAGATATAGTATTCTTAATGATGGAAAACCAATTCTTGCAGATCAGGTTCAGGCAATTCAATTAGCCCTTAATGAATTAAAAACAAATCCTTCATTTGCAGGAGACTATGGATTTAGTAAAAAACTGGAAGGCTCACCTCATGGTTATATGCACAATCTTATAGGTGGAGGTTACGCAAGTCCAAAAGAAACCTATTATAACCAAATATATCAGACAAATATGTCCGGATTAATGGCAAATGTTCCTTCTGCAGGATTTGACCCTATTTTTTGGCTACATCACAGTATGGTTGATCGTATTTGGGAATCCTGGGATGTTTCAGCTTATGGCCAACGTCCTACATTAGAGCAGTTGAAAGCTAATCCCTGGCCATATGAGTTTATAGCTCCAAATGGAGACCATGTTACTTATACGATGGAGGAAGTGTATAATATAGTTTTCAATTTAGATTATAAATATGATAATTTGCTTTATGAACCTAAATCTCCGGTTTTAGTGGCCTCTAATGAATCGAAACTAAAAAGTGGAATCCCATTTCAGGAAAAAGAGAAAATTATTTGGGAACAAAAGGTGGGAAAAACGCTTGGAGAAACAGCTTTTACTCATAAAGTAACCAGTAAATTAGCAAAGAGCACAAATAAAGTTTTTAAAGCCGAAGCAAATTCTAAAATAATACTAAATTTAGATGTAGTAGTTTATAAAGAGCCACAAGACTATTATACGGTTTATCTTCATTATCCCGGAAAAGAAGATCAATATGTTGGAGTGATGACTTTCTTTGGAGTTGCTCATGATCACGGAATGGAAGAAAATCATGCAGTAGGAGAAGATGGAATAAAACTTAATTTCTCTTATTATATTTCGGATGATTTATCGAATTCAGCTAATGATTTCGAAATTATTATAAAAAAGACCGGAGTTGGAGATGCTAAAGTGACGTTGGAAAAAATTAGTGTAGCAAAAGTAAATTAATACAGAAATTAAAAAATATTATTTGCAAAGGAAATACAAGATCCTACAATTTTAAGCCAAATTGATAAAATATTTGCATAAAACAATTACATTTGTTCCCGAAATGAAAACAAAAAACATACATATCAACCTATCAGTAAGACAAAATAGTGATCGTTTAGCAGGATATCTTCCGGCTAATGATTATGGATGTGATATGTGTTTTATAGAATTGAAGTGTAAATTGTAGTTTCAAATTCAACATAAATATAGAAAAGCGTCCCGATATCAGGACGCTTTTTTTGTTTTAAGGCACTTCGACTTCGCTCAGTGTGACATAAAATGATAGAAAAATAACCTTTAACTAAAAATAATTGATCAAATGTTTAATGACTAAACCTAATATTGAAATATAACCTTGAAAAGTAATCTGATGAGAGACAGTCATTTGATACAAAAATAGATCTGCACCAGTATGCGGACAGGGTTTTCTTTGTTTTAATTTTAAGTATAACTATTTGATAATCAATAAAATAATTTTAAAAATGATTTGGATAATTGATTTTTTCGACTTTATCTTTGCCGAAGAAAATCTGAAAACAGAAATTCAAACAACAATAATTTCAAAATATAATATAATAGATAAAATGGCTTTACATAACCACATATACAACACACAACTGCTAAACCCGGGTTTTGATCTTGGACGTTTAACAATACAGGTGCATCAATACAGGCAATAGGATAGTGATATCGTATTGAATTTAGAAAGCACCTTTTAATCGGGTGCTTTTTTTATGCCCAAAAATAAAATTCTATAGCTCAATTGGATAGAGCGTCAGTTTTCTAAACTGAAGGTTGAAGGTTCGAATCCTTCTGGGATTGCAAGTGTTCTCTAGAAGGAACTGGCTCATTGGGGTTACTGGCTAACCTTCCCGACTGTCTCTCGGGAGAAACGGGTTCGACTCCCGTATGAGCCGCAAATGGTGTTTTTAGTTTATTTGGTAAAACCTCGGGCTGTGAATCCGAAGAACAGGGTTCGATTCCCGAAAACACCCAAAACTGGGAAGATAACGGTGGTTGTTTACCCGCCTTGGACGCGGGAGGTCGCAGGTTCGAACCCTGCTTCCCAGACAAAATGGAAATACGCTAAAGCTTGGAGAGTTAGGGCGGTCTGAAATGGAATTTTTTCATTCAGCGAAACCAAAAAAACAATAAAATGAAGAGCTAAAAACCGTTGTCTTTTGACTGAGTAGGTTCGAATCCTACTATTTCCACAAATTTCAGGTTTAATCCTGAGGATGAATTAAATGCAGGAATGGCGGAATTGGCAGACGCGGCTGACTTAGGATCAGTATTTTGAGAGTTCGAGTCTCTCTTCCTGTACAAACAAGGAGTTAGTTCCGATTGAATCGATTCCATAAATGAAGTCTAATTTAAAAACAATGATTATGAAACAAGATTACAATAGAATAGCACTAGTTGGTATTGAACAGGAAGAATATGACATTATAAAAGCAAATTATTCTGGACATATTATCTGGCATCAATCTATTCCAAAAATTGTTGTTAAAGATGAAGTTCTTTATATGGAAAAAGCTAATGGAATTGGAATGCTACCAGTAGATAAAGTAGTTTACTACGGGATATATGACAATGATTTTGATTTTATTTCAGGTTTAGCAATCTGGCGAGGTGCTTGTTATCCTAACGCTGCAGCTATGCTCGATTGCAGATTTAAAATTCCGTGTTTGGTAAAAGCTTTGTCTCTTTCAAGATTCAGTGCTCCTCGTGGATTTATAAGTGGAGGTTCTTCTGTTAACGTTAACGAAGATAGTGTTGCAAAATGGGGGAATTGGCATTGCGGTGAAAACAAACATCGTTTTATCGGAGAATGGGAAAGTGAATTTACAGCGACAATTGAACCTTATTTTGAAGGTGAAGCAGTTCGTATCATGATGATTGGTGATGTCTATTGGCAAATTAAATTAGAAGGTGATTCATGGTTAAAATCTATTCATCCTGATGATGCTGGTTTTATGGATGTCGATTCTGAATTACTTGCTGATACTTTGCATATTAAAAATGCTTTAAATATGGATATGATTGGAAATGACTACATCGTTGCAAAAGATGGAACGAAATATTTATTAGAAGTAAATCATATTCCTAATATAACACGATTTGATGAGATTAGACAAGCTTATTTGTCGACTGTAATTGAATGGGTAAATTAAATCATTGCGCTGCGCGGAATCATTGCGTAGTGTAATTTGAATATTTGTTCAGGAAATAAAAAAGAGTTCTTTAAAAATAAAATACATCAAAGGAAACTTTGAATTTAAAATATCAAACAAGTCCGGTTGCGTGTTTCTGTATAGCACCATTGTAGGGAACTTTCCGCGAAAGCGAATTATGTTTTTCTATGCAGCTTGATTTGGAGGTTTTGAAAGTTTTCCAAAAAACTATCGCACCACTCTATGGGTCATGGGTTCGATTCCCATTCGCAGCAATGTGATAGCTCAGTCTGGTTAGAGCAATAGAAAATTTGCAGGTTCGAATCCTGCACCAATCCTAAAGGGTTGGTTGGACGAACGGTAAGTCAACAGACTGAAAATCTGTATTTCAGAGCGCATCACTCTTTAAAGATGCTCATGAAAAAACTGATTTGTCTTTGTCAGTGAAACCAGGATTTGGGGATCCAAAATTTCACACTCATGATAAAACCAGTGCAAATAGAAATGTATTTTGAAATACTCTTTTTTCTTTTCGGTTTGATTGTTTTGGTGATTTTTTTAGAATTTAGAATCACTTTTTCAAAATAAAACTAGAAAACAAATTGTGTAAGCAAACCACATACTATTCGTCCGTTTTTCTCAGAGGAGAAAGACAAGGAGGTTTTTTATAAAGAAAGTTATAAGTCAAATCTTAGAAGTGTAACGTTTGGACTTTAGAAATAGAAAACAAGAAAATAGATTTAAGAGAATAGAATAAAGAATATAGGTTTTTATCGGTTTCATAACTTGAAACCTCAACAAAGAAGAAAACCTGAAACAAAAAAATTATGATTAAGAGAATTAAAATTGAGGCTTACCAAGTAGGTTTGGTATTCGAAAACAAGAAGTTAGTTACCGTATTGGAAGAAGGATTGCAGTGGATTTTTGGAAACAAAAATGTAATGATTTATGATATGAATGCATCATTTCAGGCACCATTTGAATTAAATATTTTGTTGCAGAATGAAGTGCTGGCTTCTATGTTGGATATTGTTGCCGTTGGCGATAATGAAATTGTTTTGCAATTCGAAAACGGAAACTTTAAACGTGTTTTAGCTGCAGGCAGATATACATTTTGGAAAGGAATTGTAAATAATGAATTCATAAAAGCAGATATTTCTAAAATTGAAATCACAGAAAAAATTTCAGTGAATTTATTAGAGAATCCACAATTGAGATTATTTACAAGAAAATACATTGTTTCCAGCAACGACAAAGCATTGTTGTTTGTAAACGGAACTTTTGTGAAAGAGTTAAAAGCCGGAACACATTACTTTTGGAATAACGCCATTACGATCGAAGTCAAAACGGTTGATGCAAGACAACAGCAAGTAGAAATTTCAGGTCAGGAATTGTTAACGAAAGATAAAGCAGGATTGAGAATCAATTTCTTTGTGAGATACCAGGTTGTTGATATTATGAAAGCTTTAGTAGATAACAAAGACTTTGAGAAACAATTGTATGTTGCGATGCAATTGGCTTTAAGAGCTTTTGTGGGTGGATTGACTTTGGATGAACTATTGTCTAAAAAAGACACGATTGCCGAAGCGATTTTAGCTGAAGTAAAAACCAAAATCAACGAGTTGGGATTGATTGTTTCTGATGCCGGAATTAGAGACGTTATCTTGCCGGGTGATATGAAAGAAATCATGAATCAGGTTTTGGTTGCCGAGAAAAAAGCACAGGCCAACAGCATCATGAGAAGAGAAGAAACCGCTGCAACCAGAAGTTTATTGAACACAGCCAAGCTGATGGAAGAAAACGAAATGTTGTGGAAATTGAAAGAGATGGAATACGTAGAAAAAATTGCCGATAAAATTGGTGAAATTACAATTTCAGGAGGCGGAAACGTCATTGGTCAATTGAAGGAAATCTTCGTGAAGTAAAAAACTCTTTGAGAAAGAGAATTATAAAATATTTAAAAAATAAAAAAATGAAAACTACAGATAAAATTATTATTATCGATTTAGAAGCCACATGTTGGCAAGGTATGGTTCCCAAGGGACAGGAAAATGAGATTATTGAAATTGGTTTAGCTGTTTTGGACGTCGAAACAGGCGAAATTACGAAGAACCAAGGGATATTAATAAAACCGCAGCGTTCGAGTATTAGTCCGTTTTGTACAGAATTAACGACTATTACACAAGATTTATTAGACGAAAATGGCGTAAGTTTTGAAGAAGCTATTGAACAACTGGTTGATGAATATCAGCCTGATTTATACACTTGGGCAAGTTACGGTCAGTACGATCTTAATATGCTTAAAAAACAAAGTAAGTCGTTTGGAATTCCGTATCCAATGGGAGATGAGCATATTAATGTAAAAGTAACTTTTGCCGAGAAATTTGGTCTATTAAAATCAACCGGAATGAATGGTGCTTTGCATTTATTGGATATTCCGCTGGAAGGAACACATCACCGCGGAATTGATGATGCAAAAAATATTGCCAAAATTTTAAATTGGTGTTTGCATAATTAAGAAAACGGCTGTCACATAAGACAGCCGTTTTCCGTTGGTATATATTATTCTGATTTATTAATTTTGACCGTAGATTTTAGCATAAAGATCTTTGTAGATTTCTTTAATGATTTTACGTTTTAATTTTAAAGTAGGAGTAAGCTGTCCGCCATTGATTGACCAAACATCCGGGGTAAGTTCAAAACGTTTGATTTTTTCCCAATGACCAAACTTTTCATTTATACCTTCAATTTCTTCGTCAATACGTTTAATGACTTCCTTATTAGCAATTATTTCTTCATTTGTACTGCCCAGTGTTATTTTATGAATTTTTGCCCACTCTTTTACAAATTCAAAATTAGGCTGAATAAAAGCTGACGGCATTTTTTCACCTTCACCAATAACCATGATCTGCTCAATAAAACGAGATTGTTTCATGGCATTTTCAATAAGCTGAGGTGCAATGTATTTTCCACCGGAAGTCTTGAACATTTCTTTTTTACGATCGGTAATTTTTAGGAAACCTTCGCTGTCAATTTCCCCGATATCTCCTGTGTGGAAATAACCATCCTGCAAAGCTTCGGCTGTTTTTTCGGGATCTTTAAAGTAACCTAACATTACGTTTGGTCCTTTGCAAAGGATTTCTCCATCCTGAGCAATTTTAACTTCAACGTTGCGAATCACTTTTCCAACAGTTCCAATCTTGAAACCTTTATTTCTCTGATCATTTACAGCAATTACCGGCGAAGTTTCAGATAAACCGTAACCTTCCATAACCGGGATTTCAGCAGCAGCAAAAACCCTGGCTAACCTTGGCTGTAAAGCGGCGCTTCCGGAAACCATCAAATCCAGATTGCCTCCTAAACCTTCTTTCCATTTGCTGAAAATCAATTTTCTGGCAATTTTTAACTGAAATTCATACCAGGCACCATTGGCACCGTAAGGCTCATATCTTAAACCTAAATCGATAGCCCAGAAAAATAATTTTTTCTTGATTCCTGTCAGTTCAGCCCCTTTTGCATAAATCTTATCGTATACTTTTTCCAGAAGTCTTGGAACTGCTGTAATAACTGTTGGACGAACTTCTTTTAAGTTATCACTAATTTTATCAATAGATTCTCCAAAATAAACAGAAACGCCATAATACTGATAGATGTACAAAATCATTCTTTCGAAAATATGGCAAATAGGAAGAAAACTTAAGGCCGTACTTTTTCCGGCATCAAAAGGGATTCTTGGTGCACTGTCCAAAACATTCGAAACAATGTTTTTGTGCGAAAGCATAACACCTTTTGGTCTTCCGGTAGTTCCCGAAGTATAAATAATAGTAGCTAAATCTTCTTCTTCAATACTGTCTTTTATGGCTTCAACTTCAGACTGATTACTTTCATCCGCACCCAAAGTCAATAACTCTGACCAATGTTTGCAGCCTGCAATTTCATTAAAAGAATAAACTTCTTTTAAAGTCGGTACATTTGCTTTGATTGCATTTACTTTTTGAAGCACTTCTTCATCAGAGACAAAACAGTAAATACTACCGCTGTGATTTAAAATATATTCGTAATCTTCTTCAGCAATCGTTGGGTAAATTGGAACGTTTTGTACTCCCATTTGTAAAATACCAATATCCATGATATTCCACTCTGTACGGTTATTAGAAGTGATTAAGGCAATTTTGTCATTTTTTTGAACGCCCATACGCAGCAATGCTCTTGAAACTGCATTGGCTTTAGCAATATATTCATTACTGGATGTTTTTTCCCAAACCCCATTTTTTTTGGTCGCTAAGGCAACCGGAAGATTGTAAGTTTCTTGTTGATAATAAGGAAAATCAAAAAGGCGTGTGATTGAAACCATTTATGTGATATATTGAATTTTACTGCAAATTAAATAAAAAATAGGTAAAATTTTTATTTTTGTAAAATAAAATGGTGAAATTTTGAGTTAGTATTTAAATTCAACGAAAACGTTTTCATTTTAGCAGTAAATTTTTCTCAAATGATAATGAGTTTTAATTTGCCAACGGTGTTTTAATCGTCATATTCTTTGACTCTTTCTCCCATAAGATACATTTTTTTCTTATTGAAATGGATAGAGAATTGGGTATGAACCCAACCTTCATTATCATTTGTTTTATACCAGAATGTATACGAAGCACTATTGAAACCTGCTTTAAAAATTGGAATTCCTTCCTCTGAACATTCAATTCCCCATGCTATGTTTTTTTTAGTTAAATCGTCATGCTGAAAAATTCCTGTTCCGTCCGGGTTTAATACAATAGTAGGTTCCTTTTTTTCTGCCGAAAAATAAATTCCGATAACAGGATAGCCAATAGTAGTCGTAATAAAATGGTTGTTAGTCTTATAGGTAATTTCTTCAACTTTAACTTGTGCATGTAATTGTGTAACACCAAGAAAAAGTGTAAGCAGGAATAGGTTTAAAAATTTCATTAATGTGCAGATTTTATCGTTGGGGTTTAATAATAATTTTTGCAGTTTTTTTTCCTGCGAATATAGTTTAAATTGTAAAATGTATTATAACTTATTAAAACCTTTTTTGTTTTTATTTTATTAAAAAAATGATTGAAATCACTCGAAAGTTTACCCCGATAATTTAGATTTTTTTAAATTTGATTTCTTAAAATTGGATAGTTTTACAAGTAATTTTTAGTCGTTCATGTTTGATGAATACTTTACAGATAAAATAAATTATGTTTCTCTTTAAATGGTCATACATTTGCAATACTAAAAAGCAATATTTGTTGTTATATAGAAAAAAGAAAATATGAAGAATTTTTGGATTTTGTTTTTAATAAGTGCAATGGGTTTTGCGCAGGATTCTAATAAAGTAGATACCAAAGGAAAAAAAGATGGTCTTTGGAAAGGTACTTATGAAGTTTCTAAACGACCTCGTTATGAAGGTACATTTAATCATGGAAAAGAAACCGGGATTTTCAAATTTTTTGATGATACTAAAAAAGGAGATGTTATAGCGACACGTGACTTTAGTGCTAATGATGGAAGTGCCTATACGATTTTTTATGACCAAAAGAAAAACAAGGTAAGCGAAGGCAAAGTCATTGGAAAGAATTATGAAGGGGAATGGAAGTATTACCACAAAGCTTCTACTGCTGTAATGACAATCGAAAATTATAAAAACGGAAAATTAGAGGGACTTAGGACTGTATATTATCCAAATACTAAAATTGCAGAAGAGATGACGTATAAAAATGGTATTAAGGATGGAATCTATAAAAAAACAGCAGTAGACGGAACGCTGTTAGAGCAGTCAACATACAAAAATAATGAGTATAACGGGGATGCGGTTTTTTATGATTCAGACGGAACTATTGCTTCTAAAGGAAAATTCTTAAATGGAAAGAAAGTGGGAATGTGGCAATTTTTCACAAAAGGGGTGTTGAAAAAAGAAGTGAATATGAGTGATCCAAAAAGCAATTACCAAGCCGATTCTAAACCTAAAATGGAATAATTTTTCTTTAATTATCATCAATTTAAAGGTGTAACTAACTTAAAAATTGAGATGTAATTTATATAATAATCTGCTCAAAATAAATAAAAAGGCAACGGATAAAATGATTAAATTTGATTTCTTAAATAATTAAGATAAATGGATTTAAACGAGCTTTCAGGGAGATTTTTATTATTGTTTTTTTCAATTCTGATTCTTTACTTTTTTTCGAACAGAAAGGATAATGAAACTATAAATCCCTTGATGGTTATTGTCGGTCTTTGTACTTTTTCGCTCTGTTATTTGTTTACAAAAATTGAAATTGGAGTAGGAATTGGCTTCGGATTATTTGCCATTTTTTCTATTCTGAGATTTAGAACACAATCGTTTACCGTAAACGCAATTATCTTTCTCTTTGCTACGATTACGCTTTCTATTTTGGATATTATGTATCCGTATGAAAAAATAGAAGTTCTCTTGTTCTTTCAGATCATTATAATTGGTTTCTATATCATTGCTTCGTTAATAGTAAACAAAAAAGCAACAAAATACCTGAATACTGTCGGCTTGAAAATTGTTTTAGAAAATGATTTTACTTTAGACAATCAAAATATCAGAAGATCTGTTCAGGAAAAAATTAATATTGAGAATTTTGATTTTAAAATCCTTAATATTAATACTGTTTCAAGTGAAATTGATCTTTTGGTTTTATACTAAAAATTATTCATTAAAAGGGCGTACTTGTTTGATATATAAATCTCTGTTTGCCCCAACAATCTTGAACTCAATATCTACGGGATGGAACAGGTTTTTTCTCCAATAGCGATACATTTTGCTTTCAATTTTTTTACTAACCAGGAAAAGATTACCAATCTCTTTTCTGGTCAGTAATGGCTCGTTATTATTCAGGTTCGAGTTAGAAGTATAATCTACATCAAAATCATCAGTATCAGTTCCCGTATTAAAATGATATATAACAAATTGTTCGCAGACTTCTCCTTTTGCAGGTTTAACAACAGAGTTTTCTCCTTTCTGGATATTTACTGTAATTCCTGAAAAATTTTCCCTGAAAATATTTTTTGTGATTATTACGCCATTAGCCAATTCATCAGGAAAAGACCGATGTACTAAAACTCCCATGGCAATACTCTGCTGATCAATTCCAAACAGTTCTCTTTCCATATATGAACTTTCATTCCATGCACTTGCCCAAACCTGTTTAATAACTTTTTCAAAAGTTTTTATACTATCACCCATAATTCCTGTTTTAGAATCATATAATCCGGCACCATTAAAATCATCCATATCTTCGGCATTGGTAGAAGATCGAAATCTGAAATTTTTGAAAGGCGCATTTTTAAAAGCCTGATTTAGTTTTGCAATTAACTCAGTATTGATTGGCTCTTTTTTAATTGCATCACGTATTTTTTTTAATTGTTTATTAATCCACTGTGCAGAATCTTTATGCGGATAAGTTAAAAGTTCCTGTATTAAAGGCGAAATAGATTTTTTTTGAATGTGATTGGTGTAAAAATGAAATGGAATCGCATGAGCATTTTCGGGTGTTTTAAACGGAATTTCTTTTGAAATTGCGATCAAATACGACATATTTTGTGCCTTTGATCCAATAGAATTGGCTCCTTTTTTTGGAATTTTAGATAAATCTACCAATTGGGTTACGGTGTTATCAACGATTAATTTTTTCTTTTTCTTAATTATTTTTTGGGTTATTTTTTTATTGGATTCTTTGATGTAGAATGTGTCCACAGAAATTTTTAATTCTACTTTTTTAGAAATTAACTTTTTGATATTTGAATCCTTAAAAACAGTTGTGTAAGCCATAATCGGAATCTTTCTGTTTTTTCCTAATAGCACTAAATGACTCAGCGGAGTCTGCAGTTCATTTACAATAATTCCTCTTACGTTTGGTAAAATATCAGGAGTTCCATCCAAAATAATAATTTCATCAGGATCAGGAGTTGTGTTTTCTAAATCCTTGACCTTATATTGTTTTAAAATTCCAACATTGCGCCCGGAAACGACTTCCTGATAGGTAATTTCACTAAAAATATAATTAGATTTTACACATGGAATTTTAAATTTATTCTCTTGAAACCATTCAATTTTTTCAGAATTGTTCAGGTAAAATTTTAAATCTTTGCCAATAAAAGTAGATTGTACGATTAAGTTGTAAAAGCGTTCTATTAATAAAATTGGCATATGATCTGAAGCAGCGAGTTCGAAAATCCATTTCTCAGTTCCTTTGATGTGATTCAGATTTCCTAATAAAAAATCTCTCCCTTTTTCTGTATTGCTGTAATTGTCATTATTAAAAACTTCCAAACCTTTACTGTATCCTAAATTATCAGTGACAAAATCATAATGCAAACGGATCAGACTGCTATTGAAATAATACATTTTTTGTCTTCTCAGATCATAAATAACTTTTACCGATTCGATATTAGAAAATTTGTCGGATAAAGGTTTTCCCTTAAAGGCTTTATAATCCTCATAGTTAGGTAAGTTCGGCTTGTAACTTTGTGCATTTAAAGCGGTAAAAAGGATAAGGAAAATAAAACTGTAAATCTGTTTTGACATGATGTTTTTATTGGAGATTAAAAGTAAATAAAAAAAGCAATAAGTTTTATCTACCGCAGGATTATATAAACTAATCAAAAGCATTATAAATATCTGGAATTTGGTTTACCTTTGCACCCTTGTAAAAATATAAACGAGTTAAAATGAAACGTGTAGTTGTTGGACTTTCCGGAGGTGTAGATTCGAGTGTTGCCGCTTACTTGCTGCAGCAGCAAGGATACGAAGTTATTGGCCTTTTTATGAAAAACTGGCATGATGATTCGGTTACTATTTCTAATGAATGTCCTTGGTTAGAAGACAGTAATGATGCTTTATTAGTAGCTGAAAAACTCGGAATACCGTTTCAAACTGTTGATTTGAGTGAAGAATACAAAGAAAAAATCGTTGATTATATGTTCAATGAATACGAAAAAGGGAGAACTCCAAACCCTGATGTACTTTGTAACCGTGAAATCAAATTTGATGTTTTTATGAAGATTGCCTTAAGTCTTGGTGCCGATTATGTCGCAACAGGTCATTATTGTCAGAAAAGTGAAATCGAAGTTGATGGTAAAACTGTTTACCAATTAATTGCCGGAGCAGATACTAATAAAGATCAATCGTACTTTTTATGCCAGTTATCGCAAGAGCAATTAGCAAAATCATTGTTTCCGATTGGTGCTTTAACCAAACCCGAAGTTCGTGAAATTGCTGCCGAAATGGATTTGGTAACTGCCGAAAAGAAAGATTCTCAAGGATTATGTTTTATTGGAAAAGTACGTTTGCCGGAATTTTTGCAACAAAAATTGCAGCCTAAAGAAGGCAAAATTGTTCAGATTGATAAAAACGATCCAATTTATACTATTGAAAAACCTCAAGGTCTTTCTCTGGAAGAAGAATTGAAATTAGAAGCTCAAAAACTTGATTATCTTCCAACAATGGGAAAAGTTGTAGGGAAACATCAGGGAGCTCATTATTTTACAATCGGACAGCGAAAAGGACTGAATGTAGGCGGAACAACAGATCCGTTATTTATCATTGCCACAAATGTTGAAACCAATACGATTTATACAGGATTAACAAGCCAGCATCCGGGATTGTTTAAAAAAGCATTATTTATAGAAAAATCCGAGGTACACTGGATTCGAACTGATTTGACTTTGAAAGTTGGAGAAAGTATGGAGGTAATGGCGAGAATTCGTTACCGCCAGCCATTACAAAAAGCAATTTTATACCAATTCAAAAACGGAATGTACGTTCGTTTTGATGAACCACAATCAGCTATAACCGAAGGTCAGTTTACTGCCTGGTATTTAGAAAATGAATTAGTTGGTTCGGGAGTAATTTCATAGCTTTATACTTTTTTACAAAGGCTTTTGCTTTTAAAAATAAGCTGCTATGAAGATAAATTACCTATTTTTTTTCTTATTAATTTCTACTGCGATGTTTTCGCAGGAAGATGCCTGGGTGTATTTTAATGCCAAACCAAATGCACAAACCTATTTGGATTCACCTTCTTTAATGCTTTCCCAGCGGGCTCTCGACAGAAGAACAAATCAAAATATTGCTTTAAGTTTTTCCGATGCTCCTTTGGAAACAATCTATATTGACCAGATAAAATCGAGCACCGGAATTACTGTTATGGCTCAATCTAAATGGTTGAATGCACTTCATATTCGAGGAACTCAGGTAAATATTTTAGCATTAAAATCAATTTCATTTGTTGATAAGGTAATTTTTGCAAATAAAGCATTAAACACAACTTCAAAAAAGGTTCGTGAGAATCAAATTGTAAAAACGAATGATAAACTCGAAACTACAATTGACTATGCTTACGGAACTTCTGCAAATCAGATTCAGATGCTTAACGGGCAAGTTCTCCATCAACAAAATTATACAGGTTCGGGTAAAATAATTGCAGTTTTAGATGCCGGTTTTCCGAATGTTAATACCGCACAGCCTTTTCAAAATCTAATAAATAATAACCGAATTTTAGGAGGTTATGATTTTGTTTCCAGAAACACAAACTTTTATGCAGGCGATGATCATGGTACGATGGTACTTTCAACAATGGGGGGCTATAAAGAAAATGCTTTGATAGGAACAGCTCCGGATGCGTCCTATTATTTGTTTATTACCGAAAATGATGCGTCAGAAAATCCGGTTGAAGAATCACTTTGGGTAGAAGCAGCTGAAAAAGCAGATAGTTTAGGTGTTGATATTATTACCACTTCACTGGGTTATTTTGGTTATGATAATGCCAATTATAGCCACACATATAGCGATATGAATGGAATAACTAATTTTATTTCGCGTGGTGCCGAAATTGCTTTTAGTAAAGGAATAATCGTCGTTGCTTCTGCAGGAAATGAAGGTAATCAAACTGAAAAACATATTGGCGGACCTGCGGATGCCGTTTCGGTAATTACTGTTGGAGCAGTTACAGCAGCTAAAGTAAGATCCAGTTTTAGTTCAATAGGTCCAAGTTATGATGGAAGAATAAAACCTGATGTTATGGCACAAGGTACGGCGGCTGTAGTTTCGAATACTTCGGGCAATATTGTTACTATTAACGGAACTTCATTTTCATGTCCGATTATGGCTGGAATGATTGCTTGTTTATGGCAGGCTTTTCCAACAAAAACAAATCAGGAAATCAGGGATATGGTCATTCAATCCTCAGATAAATATTTAACTCCTGATAACAATTATGGTTATGGAATTCCTAATTTTGGTACTACTTTAGGAATTACAACTTTTGAGAATAAAGATTTTATAGTGTATCCGAATCCTGCCAAAACCTCAATATCATTTTTATTTTCAAATGAAATAAATGATGCTTTAGTTTCAATTTATTCAATTTTAGGACAGAAAGTAATTGACAAAAAAATTACAAGTCAAAATCCAAATCTTTCAGTAGAATCATTAAAAAGCGGACTCTATTTTTATATTTTTGACACCGATGGTTTACACAAAACCGGAAAGATAATCAAACAATAACAGCATTTTTGAATGAATAAAATCACACAGCTTTTCAATATAAAATATCCAATCATTCAGGGCGGAATGATTTGGAACAGCGGTTATAAACTGGCATCAGCCGTAAGTAATGCAGGAGGTTTAGGTCTTATTGGTGCAGGTTCCATGTACCCGGAAGTTTTGAGAGAACATATTCAAAAATGTAAAATAGCAACTAATAAACCGTTTGGGGTTAATATTCCGATGTTGTATCCAGACATCGAAGAAATAATGAATATTGTAGTTAATGAGGGTGTAAAGATCGTTTTTACTTCGGCAGGAAATCCTAAAACCTGGACTTCATTTTTAAAAGAAAAAGGGATTACGGTTGTACATGTTGTCAGCAGCAGTGTTTTTGCTTTAAAAGCGCAGGAAGCCGGTGTTGATGCAATTGTGGCTGAAGGTTTTGAAGCGGGAGGTCATAACGGACGTGATGAAACAACTACGCTAACATTGATTCCGATGGTGAAAGAAAAAATTCGGATTCCAATAATTGCAGCAGGAGGAATTGCTACAGGAAGAGGAATGCTGGCCGCCATGATTTTAGGTGCTGATGGCGTTCAGGTCGGAAGTCGTTTTGCTGCTTCGGTTGAATCATCGTCCCATGATAATTTTAAACAAAAAATTATTAGTCTAAATGAAGGTGATACTCAATTAACCTTAAAAGAATTAGCACCAGTCAGATTGATTAAAAATAAATTCTATCAGGATGTTCAGGATCTATATGAAAAATGCCCTTCAAAAGAAGATTTGGCACAACTTTTAGGCAGAGCAAGGGCAAAAAAGGGAATGTTTGAGGGTGACATGGAAGAAGGAGAACTTGAAATTGGACAAATTGCAGGATTAATCCACGAAATTTTGCCGGTTGAACAAATTATTAAAGAAATGATATCCGATTTTGAAATTGCCAGCCAGGAAAAAACTAAATTTGAGTTTTAAAGCTTAATTATACTTTATGAATACTATTCGTGTCTATATATTGTTTCTTTTTTTAGGATTTGGTTTGCATCAATCCTATAGTCAATCCTATCGTTTTAAAACTTCAGGGTTTAGTGTTTTAGAAAAAAATGATAAAGGAAAATGGGGCGAATGGTCAAACCTTGATTTGGTTAATCTTTCTGTGGTTCTGGATACCGATAAACACAGAATTGTAGTATACTCGCAGGAAATACAACTGTTTAATATTATAGATTATATTGCAAGAGAAGAAAATGATACTGATATTGTTTATTCTTTTATCTGCAAAGATAATAATGGTGTTGATTGTAAAATATCAATTATTACCCGAAAAAAACAAGACTATCGCAAGCAGCTTTATATTAATTATGATGAACATATTATTTTGTATAACATTGTTACAGTGTGATTTATGTGAACTCATAAAATATGAGACAATCATCCATTATTATAAAATTCAAACTTTTTGATGCGTGATGAATACCTGCTTATAAGTAAGTATTTATTAATTGTTTTCAATATCTTTTATAAACTCGTCATATTCCAAATAAAACATTTCTAAAGCATTCATTTTTTCAAAAAAGAAGTCAAAAATACTTTCCCAATTATTACGATTACTGAATCCGACCCCTTGTTTCTCGATCCAAATTCGGCTAATTGTTTTACCACTCTCTAAAGTGTAATTTTTTTCGAAAACTAAATCTTTGATAAACTCTTCTTCCAGAATGTTTTTTAAAGCTTCTATTTTTTCGAAATAAGCAGTTCGTTTCTCATCACTTCGGTGTTCGATATCAATTAAAACCTGGGCTTTTTTATTATCTACATAAAACTTAAAAGAGAAATCTTTAATCTTGGTATCATAAAGGACCCATTTTCGTGGATGTTTTTCGGCGAAAGCCACCCAAAATTCTCTCTTTAATTTTTGTGATTCTTCTCTGCTGTACATTTATTATGGCTTTAGATCCGGGAAAACTTGTAAAAACGCGTTTTCTGGACTATATTTATACTTTGTTTGAAAGTACAAAAATAAACTTTGATTATGGATTTTCAAGATTTTTTGCAACATGTTCCTAATTTAATTCCGGTTGAATTGCCTGCTGAAAAAGCACATGTAAAAATGGCTCCCTTAGAAAGGGTTACGCTGATGAAAAATCTTGATCTGTCTGAAAAAAAACCAAGAATAGCTGCTGTTATGATGTTGTTTTACCCTAAAAACGGAAAAACACATCTGGTATTAATCGTTCGGAATGCTTATGATGGGGTTCATTCTTCTCAAATTGCATTTCCGGGAGGCAAATATGAAATTTCAGATGCCAATTTTCAGGAAACAGCTTTACGGGAAACACACGAAGAAGTTGGGATTTCATCTGAAAAAATAGAAATTATAAAGCAGTTTACACCAATGTATATACCGCCAAGTAATTTTTTAGTTCATCCTTTTTTAGGGATTTCATCACAAGAGCTTTCATTTTATCCGGATATTAGAGAGGTAGCCGATATTATAGAATTGCCGCTTTCAGTTTTTTTAAATGATGAAATTATAATCGAGGCCACATTATCAACTTCTTATGCTGCTAATGTTTTGGTTCCGGCATTTAATATCCAAAATCATGTAGTTTGGGGGGCAACGGCGATGATATTAAGTGAATTAAGAGATGTTTTAAAAATTACTTTTGAAGAAAATATATGAAAACATAAAAATAACAATTTGATATTCATTAGGATAACGATTTGTTTTTGAAATTGCTTAAAAGTATTACCAAATAAATAATTTTTGTATGTTTGCGACTTAACTAAAAAATACAATAACAAAGCTATGGGGTTGTTTAAACGAAATCCTTTCGGACATATATTATTCATCAAGAAATGGTTAATCCGTATTTTAGGAGCCATGACTCACCGAAGATATAGGGGCTTTAATGAATTGCAGATTGAAGGATCTGAAATCATTAAAACTTTGCCGGATACAAATGTTTTGTTTATATCAAACCACCAGACCTATTTTGCCGATGTTGTAGCGATGTTTCATGTTTTTAATGCAAGTTTATCAGGACGCCAGGACACGATTAAGAATATTGGTTATTTATGGCAGCCTAAAATGAATATTTATTATGTTGCGGCCAAAGAAACGATGCAGGCAGGTTTACTGCCAAGAATTTTAGCATATGTGGGTGCTATTACAGTCGAAAGAACATGGCGTGCCAAGGGTGTTGATGTTACTGAAAAACGAGATGTTAACCCAAATGATACTGAAAATATTAGAATAGCGCTTGAAGATGGCTGGGTAATTACATTTCCGCAGGGAACTACAAAATCGTTTAAGCCTGTTCGAAAAGGTACCGCACATATCATTAAACAACATAAACCTATTGTAATTCCGATTGTGATTGACGGTTTCCGCCGTTCGTTTGATAAAAAAGGATTACGAATGAAAAAGAAAAATATTCTGCAGTCTTTCATCATTAAAGAACCTCTTGACATTGATTATGAAAATGATACGATTGACGAAATTGTTGAAAAAGTAGAATACGCGATTGAGCAGCATCCATCATTTTTAAAAGTTATTCCAGCCGAAGTAATAAAAGTTGAGGAAGAACTTAACGAAAAGAGAAGATGGAGCTATAAGGCATCAGAAAATGAAAATTAGATTTATAAATGTTTTTATTTTACGCTTGCATCTCCAATCCGACTTTCGGTGTAGTTGGTTTCAAATTATAGAAAAAAACTTAGTATCTAAGAGATGTAATAACTTTCAAAGAAAACCTTTTAATCTTTGCTTTTGCCTTTCACAACTTTCGTTTTAGAAATCAATTTTCTTCAATTCCTTATAATTGGTATATAAGCGACGTAACAGTGTTCCGTACAGCAACCTGTAAAAACACCAAAACATACCTAAAAATACTAGTGTTACCAAGAGTAAAATTCCGCCAGTAATAAATATTGTTTTACCATTCGCAGCTAATTTGTCTTTTAAAAATGCCATGTCAGGATTGTATACAAAAGCAATAAAGAAGCTAATAATGGAGCTTATAACGGCCATCCCTAAATTGTACCAAACATAATATTGAACGGTTTTTCGGGTTTTTAAAATACTGCTCATTAGTAATTTTGTAGATTCTGTGGCAGATATAGTTTTGTAGTTTTTATAGAAAAAATAGACAAAAACCAAAACCACGACATAATTGAAGTATGTTAAAACTTCAAGATAAAAAATCATTTCAGGATGATTTATCTTAATAAGCATTTCGTCAGTGCTGAAAAATAAGTTTGAAACTGTCCAGAATAAAATTTCTAAAATGCTGATAATCAAAATCCACTTTACAATGGAAGATGATTTTTTATGAATCATTTTATAGATTTCATTTTCTGAAATTTGTTCAAAAGAATCGGCGTTCTTTTTCCAGTCTTTTTTTAATAAATCCAGTTCTTTCATAATAATTTTTAAGGATTTAGTATTTTTTTAAGTTTCCCTTTAATTCTGTTCATTTTCACACGTGCATTCACTTCGCTGATCCCTAAGGTTTCTGCTATTTCTTGATAATCTTTGTCTTCTAAATACATAAAAACTAATGCTTTTTCGATGTCATTGAGCTGATAAACGGCTTTATACATCAATTTAATCTGTTCTTCCTCTTCATAGTTGTAATCAACATCCTTCACAAAATGCTGATGACTTTCATAATCTACGGTAGATATGGTTCTTTTGGTTTTTCGATATAAGGTAATGGCTGTATTTAAAGCAACGCGATACGTCCAGGTCGAAAATTTACTGTCGCCTCTAAATTTAGGATACGCTTTCCAAAGCTGAATGGTGATTTCCTGAAACAAGTCTTTATGAGCATCTTCGCCAGCAGTATATAATCTACAAATTTTGTGGATTATATTCTGATTTGCCTGCAATTGCGCCACAAATGACTGTTCTAGATTTTCGCTCATATAGGTATTAGTAGTATTGAAATCTATTTTGTTACAATGAATTGTTTTTTTGCCACGAATTTCACAAATTTATCGAATTATGATTTAGTTTTTTAATTAATGATTAAGAGCATTCGTGACAATTCGTGCAATCCGTGGCGGCCTTTATAATTTTCGTGTTTTATAATAATTCACCATCAAATCTACAAACTTGCTATAACCTTCCATGCCATCTTTTTGATGGTTTATTTTTAAAAAATTGTCGTAAAAAACATGGAAACCTTCATCAATAAAAGTATCATATTGTTTCCAGAAATCGTGACTCTCCTTATAGTTTTTTAAAATGCCAACGTGGACTGTTTTCTTTAACTGATTAAAAATATTCTCGTTTTTAACCTGCCAAATTCCTAAGCAGTAGCGCAAAGCAAAACTATAACCGGAATATTGATAATATAAATTTTTATTTTTAACAGATGCTAAAACACCAATAAAATTACATTCACTTTCGCTGGCAAAACCCATTTGATGCGCCATTTCGTGACAGGTTGTAGCGGGAAAATTGTACATTGGCAACAAATCATTTACCTGAGCTTCATTAGTAAACGGATTCAGATAACCGCCAAATCCCATATAAGTCAGAGGCAGGCTGAAAAGTGATTTTTTAACGCTCAAAATTTCATATTTAAAGAAAGGATGTTCTTTCGCAAGGTTTTTATAACCATTTAAATTCATCTGAAAAGCTTGTTCCTGTGAATACGGAAAAACTATTTTAGAACTGTCTTTTTTTGTTATTTGAAGCTGAATTTCATTCGTTTTTACAATTAGTTTTTTAGTAAAAACAAGCAATTCGGTATCGGTATATTCTCTTTTTATTTTCATTTTTTCAAAAAGAGGTTCCCTGTAATAATTCAATGCCCAAAGGACATGAAAGAAAAAGTAAAATATAGAAAGACAGCTTAAAACCTTTAAAATATTGTCTTTCCATTGCAACTTCCAGGTTTTTCGTGATGTCCAAAGCCATCGAATCAATAATATAATCAAAACAGAGTAAATACAATCGCCAACAGAAAAAGGAATCCTGCCTAAAACAATTCTCGAAAAATGTGAGATTTTTAAATATAACCCATTGCTGTAAAAGTGTTCTGTAAACTCAGGAAAGAATGGTAAAATCTTTAAAATAATAATCTGTACAAGAAGTAATAGAGGTAAAATGTATTTTCTTTTTAGCATTTTGATTTAATAAATTATTGTAAATATAAGAAACTATTTTTGCTGATGATTTTGTTATTATCTTTATAAATAAAATTTCTTACTTCTTAAAAAATGGATTTATATGGAAAACGAAATTCAAAATATATGGAAAGACCTTCATCAGGAGCTTCAAAAGTTTATTTTTTTTAAAGTAAAAAACAAACAAATAAGTGAAGATATTTTACAAGATGTATTTTTGAAAATACAATTGAAAGTACATAACTTAAAAGATTCTTCAAAACTTACTTCGTGGGTATATCAAATTACAAGAAATACCATTTTGGATCATTTTCGAAAGGATAATAATCTTTTCTCTCTCGAAAGTATTGATATTGCTAATGCTGATAATGATGAGAATTTTTCAAAACTTAGTGATTGTATCAATAGTAAAATAAACAATTTACCAAATAAATATAAAGAAGCTCTATTGTTGACGATTCTAAAAAATTTTTCTCAAATTGAATTGGCAGAATATCTTGGGATTTCTTATTCAGGTGCCAAATCAAGAGTACAGCGAGGTAAAGAAAAAGTAAAGACGCTTGTTTTAAATTGTGAAAACAAAGACGAACTGAATCTTGATAACTTTAGCTAGAAATAATTTTGCGTCTTTTTTTTGATGTTACCGTCTATAGTTTAGAAATGAATTATAAATTCTAAAAAATAGAGAAATGAAAAAACTGAAAAAAGTTGAGGTTCAAATTGTAAATGCCTTTGTTGATAATGATAAAGGAGGTAATCCTGCGGGAGTAGTTCTTAATGCAGATGATTTTACAAATGAAGAAAAATTAAAAATTGCTGCTGTAGTTGGATTATCAGAAACTGCGTTTGTCTCAAAATCAAATGTTGCAGATTTTAAATTGGATTTCTTTACTCCAAAAAGGCAAATCGCCCATTGTGGACATGCAACAATTGGTGCTTTTTCGTATTTAAGTCAGTTAGATATGATTGCAAATCCAAATTCTTCAAAAGAAACTATTGACGGAAAAAGAGATATAATGATAAATGGCGAACTGGCTTTTATGGAGCAGAAAGCACCGGTTTATAAAGATGTTTCGGATAAAAAGAAAATAATTTTAGAATCTTTATCATTAAATGAGAATGATCTTCCGGAGAATGCACCAGTCTTACTGGTTAGTACAGGAAATTCGTTTATAATTATTCCTGTTTTAAATACCAGTGTTTTAGAAAAAATTAAACCTCAATTTGATTTAATTGAAAAGATTAGCGAAGATTTAGATTTAATAGGATATTATGTTTTTACGCAGAGTGAACATTCAGGACGAGACGTAACCACAAGAATGTTCGCGCCAAGATACGGAATAAAAGAAGAAGCAGGAACTGGTATGGCTGCTGGACCATTGGCATGTTATTTATATGATAAATTGAATTTTAACCAATCAAAATTTTTAATAGAACAGGGTAATTTTATGCAGACTCCTTCACCAAGTTTAATTTATGTTGATTTAGTTTTGGAAGATTCAAAAATAATTAAACTTATGGCGGGAGGCAAAGGAATAAGTGTTTCTAAAAAGGTTTTCGAAATATAATAAATAGGGAAAAAAAGTATAGTGGTTATATATATTTTCGGATACATAATTTTTAAATACAATATTTTAGTATCGAAAAAGAATTTAAACTTTGTAACTTTGGAGCTCTTAATTGTTAAACTTCAAACAAAATATAATGAGTCAGGAAATAAGAAATCTGGAACCTAAAGCGCTATGGAATAAATTCGCCGATTTGAACGCTGTTCCGCGTCCATCAAAAAAAGAAGAACGTGTAATTGAGTTCATGAAGAACTTTGGAAATAGTTTAGGTTTAGAAACTTTTGAAGACGAAATTCGAAATGTAATTATCAGAAAACCTGCAACTCCGGGAATGGAAAATCGTAAAGCAATTGTTTTGCAAGGACATCTTGATATGGTACATCAAAAAAACGCAGATACCGTTTTTGATTTCGATACTAGAGGTATTGATATGTATGTTGATGGTGACTGGGTTCGTGCCCGTGGTACTACGCTCGGAGCGGATAATGGGTTAGGAGTGGCAACTATTATGGCTATTCTGGAAAGTAAAGATATTCCTCATCCTGCAATTGAAGCTTTGTTTACAATCGATGAAGAAACCGGAATGACAGGTGCATTAAACTTAAAAGGCGGAATTCTTCAAGGTCAGATTTTATTGAATTTAGATACTGAAGAAGATGATGAAATAGATATTGGATGTGCCGGTGGAATTGATGTAACGGCTACAAGAACGTATCATGAAGAAGAAGTTCCGGAAGGTTCAGTTGGCCATATTATCACCGTAAAAGGATTAAATGGCGGTCATTCAGGAATGGATATTCATAAAGGTTTAGGAAATGCCAATAAAATCATGAACCGTTTGTTATTTGATGCTTTTGAAAACTTCGGTTTACAAGTGGCTGAGATTAATGGGGGAAGTTTGCGAAATGCAATTCCGAGAGAAAGTGTAGCGAAAGTAATTATTTCAGAGATGTTTGATGAAGCCTACATTTTTGATATGCAGGAAATTATCAATGATATTAAAGCTGAATATAAAACTACTGAACCAAATCTTTCTATTGAGATCGTGAAATGTGATTTGCCTGAAAAAGTAATGGATTTAGGAGTTCAGGAAGGAATTATTCGTGCCATTTATGCAGCTCATAACGGGGTTTACAGAATGAGTGCTGATATGGCTGATTTGGTTGAGACTTCAAATAATATTGCCCGCGTTATTGTAAAAGATGGAGAAATATTGGTTGGATGTTTAACACGTTCTTCTGTGGAAACTTCGAAATTTGATTTGGCTAATTCGTTGCGTTCTGCTTTTGAATTGGTTGGATGTGAAGTTGAACTTTCAGGTTCTTACCCAGGCTGGACACCAAATGTGAATTCAGAAATATTAGAAGTTTTAAAGGATATTTACGAAAAACAGAATAATGAAAAGCCTAAAGTTGTAGCTTGTCATGCAGGTTTGGAATGTGGGATTTTAGGAACGAATTATCCGGATATGGATATGATTTCTTTTGGGCCAACAATTCACGGAGCGCATTCTCCTGATGAAAGAGCAAGTATTTCTTCGGCTCAAAAATACTGGAAATTTGTATTAGAAATTCTTTCGAATATTCCGGTTAAATAAGTTTTTAGTCTCAGTTTGCAGTCACGGTTTTCAGTTGTAAATACTAAAAACTGCGACTGCGGCTGAATACTAAATTTAATCTCTTTTCGGAGCGTTTTTCTTCTCTCTCTTTTCTTCTTTCTTTTCTTTTGCGGTTTTAAGAGGTTCTTTCTTTACCGTCTTTTTTGCATCCTGACTCTTTGCCATATCTTTTAATTTTAGTTAATTCAATTGTATATGAGTAAATGTACACACAATATTTTAATTTGTTTGTAATATTATTTTAGAAAATCACCATCTATTATTAACAACTCAACTCCTTTGGTGGTTATTGAGCGATGAGAACTTACATCATCAGAAACTATATAAGTCATTCCTTTTGAAAGGCTGAATTTTTCTCCGTTCTCTAATTCGCTAATGAAATCTCCTTCAAGACAATGTACAATATGTCCTTTCCGGCACCAGTGATCGGCAATGTAATTTTCAGAATAAGTGACTTTTCGAATACGCAAATTTCCTAATTGTATAGTTTGCCAATATGCTTTTCCTGTTTCTCCAAGGTGTTCCGTTTTTGAAATTTGATTCCAGTCAATTGTTTGAAAAGGTATGGCAGACATATTTTTAGATTTAAATAATTAAGGGGGTTGGTTTAAAATAAAAAATCCCCAATTCATAATTGAGGATTCATTTATAAGAAATAATTAATTTCGTTTTAAGACTTTGTATTGTTCATAACAGCCGCTTATGGCATCCATAATTTGCAGATCGTTTGCTTCCTGAATAAAAGCATCAGAATAACTGCAGCGATGCAAAATTTCAGGGATTTCATCTTTGCTTATCCCTAAGAGTACCGAAATAGTTTCACGGTCATATTTAGATTCTAAAAGATTCCTCACAGTATCATCTTTTTTCATCTCTTTTAGCTTCTTGAGTTCTTTTGCGTTTTTTCCAAAGAAATTATAAAGCATATCAGCCGGATTGAATATTGAACCCAATACTTTTCCGAATGCATTAGGCGAATATTCACCTGCTTCATAACCTTGTGTAAGGCCTGAAATACTATAACGATAGTTTTCTTTGGTTGGGATTAATTTTGAATCGACTTCAAGATAACCGGTTAGATTAAAAGGAGCAATAATAACTTCTTCAAGTGCAATTGCTTTTTCAGTAAGCTGAATTCGTGTTACTTTATTTTTTATCCAGTCATTAGTAACCCTGATTCTTAGAGATTGAAATCCTAAAATCGAAAAATGTAATGTGTCATTTACCTGTACATCAATTTCAAAATACCCTTTGGAATCAGACATTGCACCACGTACTTTGTTTGTATTGATGACATTTACATTAGGAAGAGGTTGTTTACTATTATCGTTAATAATGTAACCGGACACTCTTTGAGGGACTGTAGGTTGAGTCTCTTGAGCAAAACCTATGCCTGATAGTAGTATAAAAAAGAAAACTGCGAAATATTTCATATCCTGATTTAAAGCACTAAAAGTAGTAAATCAGGATTAAATATTTCGCAGTCTCCGAATATAATTATCAGAAAATTAACAAAGAGAATTAATCTCTTCTTGGTCTTCTTGGTCTTGGCGAATCACCAAAGCTTTCAGAACGTCTTGGAGCTCTGTCTGAACCTCCTTCGGTTCTTGGTGTTGAGCTTCTAAAACCACCTTCTCTTTTTGGAGCAGATGAATTTCTGTCGCTTCTGAAACCACCACCTTCTCTTGGAGCTGAGCTTCTGTCGCTTCTAAATCCACCACCGCCAGAACCTTCACGTCTTGGAGCAAAGCTTCCTTCACGTCTTGGTCCGCCAGAGCTTCTTCCGCCACCGCTGCGTCCATTATGGTCACGTCTTCCGCCACCATCATTTTTAGAAATTTCAACATTAATACGACGTCCTTCTAATTGTACGTTGTTTAATACTTCCATAACTTTATCAGTATGCTCAGGATCAGTGTTAAAGAAAGAGAAACCTTCTTTTACATCTACCTTGAAAACATCATCACGACCTAAGTCTAATGTTTCTTTCAGGTAATCCTTAAGTGTCATCCAGTCGAAATTGTCTCTTGAACCGATGTTTACAAAATAACGAACTGCTCCGTTATTATTGAATTCTCTTGGCTCAGAATCACTTCTTTCACGTCTTTCAGAACCTGAAGACTGATTTGAAATATCTCTGTTCTTTTTGTAGTAAGCAATAAAACGGTTAAATTCTACAGATACCATTTTCTTGATCAATTCTTCTTTGGATAAACCTTCAAGAACATTATTGATTGCCGGAAGATAGTTGTCAATTTCGTGATCAACTTCAGTATCTTTAATTTTGTTTGCTAAGTGCAATAATTGAATTTCGCAGATTTCGATTCCGGAAGGAATTGTTTTTTCTTCGAATTTTTGTTTGATAATTCTTTCGATAGAAGAAATTTTACGTAATTCGCTTTTAGTAACAATTACGATAGAAGTTCCTAATTTTCCAGCTCTACCAGTACGTCCGGAACGGTGATTGTATGTTTCAATCTCGTCAGGTAATTGGTAATTTACTACGTGAGTAATATTATCAACGTCAATACCACGTGCAGCAACGTCAGTAGCAACAAGCATCTGAATTTGTCTTCCACGGAAAGATTTCATTACACCATCACGTTGCGCCTGAGATAAATCCCCGTGCAATGCAGCAGCGCTGTATCCATCTTCAATTAACTTTTCAGCTACAGCTTGTGTGTCTCTTTTAGTACGACAGAAAACCACAGAGAAAATATCCGGGTTTGCATCGGCTAAACGTTTTAAAGCTTCGTAACGATCACGTGCATTTACTAAGTAAAATTCGTGAGAAACCGTTGCAGAACCTGAATTTTTAGTTCCAACTGTAATTTCTACAGGATCGCTCATAAATTGTTTTGCAATTCTGGCAACCTCTTGTGGCATAGTTGCAGAGAACAACCATGTACTTTTTTGATCCGGAGTATCTGATAAAATAGATACGATATCCTCATAAAACCCCATGTTCAACATTTCGTCAGCTTCATCTAGAATACAGTAATCTATATTTTTAATGTTTACTAATCCTCTGTTGATCATGTCTTGCATTCTCCCCGGAGTAGCCACAATAATCTGTGCTCCTCTTTTAATTTCTCTGGCTTGCTCTGTAATACTAGCCCCGCCGTAAACTGCTACCACATTAATACCTTTTTCGTATTTTGAGTAGTTTTTAAGTTCGTTGGTAATCTGTAAACAAAGTTCTCGTGTTGGCGATAAAACTAATGCTTGTGTATTTCTGTTGTCAGCATCAATTTTTTGAATTAGCGGAAAACCGAAAGCTGCCGTTTTCCCTGTCCCTGTCTGAGCCAACGCAACCATATCTGTGTCTTTTTCCAATAATAGGGGAATCGCTTTCTCCTGTACTTCTGACGGATTCTCAAATCCTAGATCTAAAATCGCCTTCAGTAACGATTCATTCAATCCTAATTGTTCAAATTTATTCATATGTATTTTTAAAATAGGGTGCAAAATTACTGTTAATTATTCAGATAAACTAATGCAATTTTAATAATTATGCATTTGTTATGATTTGATTATCAAAAAGTTATGTTTATCGTAAAAACAATTTGATAAGAAATCTAAAAATTTACGTCTGAAAATATAAATTTTACCTATTTAAATGTTGTATTTCAAACAATTATTAGATGGAGTTCAGGAAATCAATTAGTTGCCGTGTCGCTTTTCCGCGATGACTGATTTTATTTTTAACTTCAGAAGATAATTCGGCAAATGTTTCACTATAGTTTTCTGGCTGAAATATCGGATCATATCCAAAACCCTGATTCCCTGTTTTATTCAAAATAATAGTTCCTTTGGCAATTCCGGTAAAAAGAGATTGCTTTCCTTTTAAGTTCAATGCAATAACAGTTTTAAACTGCGCACTGCGATCTGATTTTCCTGATAAAGCTTCTAAAAGTTTTTTCATATTATCATTTGCATCACGCTGCTCACCCGCATAACGAGCGGAATATACGCCAGGGTCATCATTTAAAGCCGTAACCTCTAAACCTGTATCATCAGCAAAACAGTCATAACCATATTTTTCAGTTACATAATTGGCTTTCAAGATGGCATTTCCTTCGATTGTGTCAGCAGTTTCGGGGATTTCCTCGTAACAGCCAATTTCTTCCAGACTTAAAATTTTGATGGTTTCAGGAAGAATGCTTTGTATTTCTTTGATTTTATTTTTGTTGTTTGAAGCGAAAACGAGATTCATGAGCGTAATATTTTAAAATGATTTTTTCGATAATAAAAGCAATGGCAACTCCAAAAGTATAGGCTAAAAGATCACTCCATAAAAATCCCTGTCCGAGGGCATATCTTCCAAAAAGTGTTTTTCTAAGAGTAATGATCCATTCAGCCTGATAAAGTTGTAAAAACTCGATACAATAACAAATCAATAAAGAAATAATCATTATTTGAATTGCTTTCTTATTAATAAACAATATTCGAATCAGCACATACATCATAACCGCATAAAGCAAATCACCAATACATAATGGAATCACAGCTATTTTTCTGGAAATAATTCCAAGAAGAATAATCGATATCAATATAAAGAAATAATATATTCTGGGGGTTTTCAAGTTGAATGCTGTGTGCTTTTATAATAGTTTTGAAATACAAACTTACAAATAACAGAAGTATTTACAAGTGATACGGAACTTCAGGATTTGAAATAAAAATTTATATACTATTTTTACAACTCAGAATTAACCAAACCTACAATTAATACAGAATAGAAATTATGATTATAGATTCTTTAGAAAATGCAGTTAAATACGAAGCTTTGCACCCATCTTTCAAAAAAGCTTTTGATTATTTACGCCAAAATGATGTTCAAAATCTTCCGGACGATTTTAAGTATGAAACTGAAGGAGTAAAATTTTTCGGATTTAAAGGTAAAGGAAAAACTAAAGAAGAAAGTTTAGCAACTTTTGAATGTCATGATAAGAATATTGATATTCAGTTTTGTATCAGCGAAACCGAGACTTTTGCATGGAAACCAAGAGAAAATTGCAAAACTCCAAACGGAGGATATAATGAAGAGAAGGATGTGCGTTTTTTTAGCGATGCTCCGGATATGTTTTTTCAGCTAAAAGAAAATCAATTTGTAATTCTTTTTCCGGAAGACGTGCATGCTCCAATGATTACAGACGGAATGCTAAATAAAATTGTAATTAAAGTAGAAATATAATTCGATTTTATTTGAAGTAATACAATAACAACGAATCTAAACCTACAAAATATGATTAAGAAAATAACCCGAATTTTATTTGCTGTATTTTTTGCCCTGCTAATGATAAGTTGTAAAAATACAAAGCAAAAACTTCAGGAATATGTTGCTAAATACAATATTGAGGCAGCAAGTTTTAAAAGCGAAAATGTAACGCTTACTACCGCGAGGGGCTATCTGAATGACAACAAAATTGAATTAAGATTTGAAACAAATTTAGAAAACAACGAAACAAATAAAAAAAAGGCCGAAGAGAAATTTCCTGTTTTACTAAAGGGGATGATAAAGAAAGGTCAGATTTCTAAGGAATTAATTGAGGAAGGTGTCGCATTTCATGTTTATTTTTTAGCGAATGATAATACTGTTTTTGTTAAACAGATAATTAATAAAGAAGAAATGGACGCGCTGTTGAAATAAAAAAAAAAGCCTTTTTGTGTAATTCAAAAAGGCCTTTTAGTTTTTAATGCTTGGTAATATTTGTAAAATTATCCGGGAAATAAGAATCTGATAAATGAGTAAATTCATCACCACGCATGAAAATATTGATATCAACATCGGCAAAGCTATTTTTTCCGGCTGCTGCCAAAAGTTCATTCGCCGCGTGCAGTGTATTTTTATGAAAATGATAAACGCGATCTGATTTATCGGTGACAACCAAACCTTTCATGAGCATTTTATTCTGAGTAGCTACACCTGTTGGACATTCATTATTATGACAGCGTAGTGCCTGAATACAGCCTAAGGAAAACATAAAGCCTCTTGCGCTATTACACATGTCTGCGCCTAAGGCAATTGCATGAAGAATGGAATAGCCCGAAATGATTTTTCCACTGCCTATAATTCGTATTTTATCACGGATATTAAGGCTTACCAAAGTTTTATTAACAAAAATTAAAGCGGGTTCAAAAGGCATTCCAACGCCATCGGCAAACTCTAACGGTGCAGCTCCGGTGCCACCTTCTGCACCATCAACAGTAATGAAATCAGGATAAGTATCTTCGGCAATCATTTCGTGGCAAATGGCTTCAAATTCAGTAGTGTTTCCAATGCATAATTTAAAACCTATAGGTTTTCCATTAGATAATTCCCGTAGTTTCGCTATAAAATGTATTAAACCTTTAGCATCGGAAAATGCACTGTGGCTTGGAGGCGACAGAATCAAAGTATGTGGTTCAACTCCTCTTATTTTTGCAATCTGTACTGTGTTTTTTGCTGCAGGAAGAACTCCTCCATGACCTGGTTTTGCTCCTTGAGATAATTTTATCTCAATCATTTTTACATTGGTAAGATTGGCTTTTTCTTTGAATTTTTCAGGACTAAAATTACCATTTTTATCACGACAGCCAAAATAACCTGTTCCAATTTGCCAGGTAATGTGACCTCCGCCTTCCAGGTGATAATCGGTTAATCCGCCTTCGCCCGTGTTTTGATAAAAATTTCCTTTTTGAGCACCAATATTCAACGAACGAACGGCATTTTCGCTTAGCGAGCCAAAACTCATTGCCGAAATATTTAATAAGGAAGCTAAATAGGGTTGTTTACAGTCCTTTCCGCCCACTAGTACACGAGGTAATTCTTCATTGACTTTTGCCGGAAAAATAGAGTGTTTAATGCCTTCATAACTATTATGGTTAAGGTCTAATTGTGTTCCGAAAGGAGAGTTGGCATCGATATTTTTAGCCCTTTGGTATACTAAAGAACGCTGATTTCTTGAAAAAGGCTTTCCGTCAGTTGATCTTTCTATGAAATATTGCTGAATTTCGGGTGCAATCATTTCAAATAAATATCTGAAATAACCTAAAACCGGAAAGTTTCTTAAAATAGCATGCTTCTTTTGAATGGTATTATAAAATCCAACAACCAATAAAACAGGTAATATAAAGAGTAGCAAATAACCACGATTGGTATAGTAATAAATTGTAGCAACAATTAGAAACAATAAAAATCCATAAATGAAGAATTTTTTTCTCATGTTTTTAAACTTTAATAATGTAATAAATTAATTGAATCGTAGACGGACATACACATGTTTAATTCCTTTTTTGTCCGACTCTCTTTCATCAATTTCAAGAATATCGGTTAATGATTTTAACATGGGTGTAAGTTTGGAAAAACCATAATTTCTAGGGTCAAATTCGGGTTTTTTCTTCACGATTAAGTTCCCGACATCTCCTAAAAATGCCCAGCCATCATCGTCCTCAATATCTTCGATTGTGGCTTCGATAAGTTCAATTGTGGCAGCATCAATTTTTGCTAAAGCTTTTGCAGCAGGTTTTTCAATAGTTTTTTTAGTATCGGTTGTAGTAGTTGTAGTTAGTTTTGGTTTTTTCTTCTGAATGGCACCATCCAGAACTTCAATATAAATAAATCGGTCACAGGCAACGATAAAGGAATTTGGTGTTTTCTTTTCTCCAATACCAATCACTTTCATACCGGATTCCCGTAAGCGAATGGCAAGACGTGTAAAATCACTGTCGCTGGAAACTATACAAAAACCATCTAATTTACCGGAATAAAGTAGATCCATGGCATCAATAATTAATGCGGAATCAGAAGAGTTTTTACCTACGGTATAGCTATATTGCTGAATGGGAGTTATGGCATGTTCGAGTAAAACAGCTTTCCATCCATTAGAATTTGGTTTAGTCCAGTCAGCGTATATTCTTTTTGTAGTGGGTGTTCCAAATTTTGTTATTTCTTCCATCATACCTTTTACATTGCTGTAGGGTACATTGTCGGCATCAATAAGAACGGCTAGTTTTAGGTCTTTGGTATTGCTTAAAGCCATTATGTCAGGTATTAGTTTTTTTGTATAAAAAGCTTTTAAAATTAATAAAAAATAAACAATTATAAGGGTTTGTGCTGAATTTATAACAACTTTAAATTGTTAATCTTTGTTAAATGAAATTTAGATTTTACGAAGAATTTTACTTCAAGTCAGAATATTTTGCTTTAAAAGTTTATTAAACAGTGATTTTGAATCCGAATCATTTTTAAATTATTATGATAACACCGAATAAATATTTATTTTTGCTCGCTGATTAAGTTAAAATTATTACTTCAATATATTATGGTAAAAGATTTATTCGAAAGAATTCAGAACAATAAAGGGCCATTAGGAAAATGGGCTTCACAAGCAGAAGGTTATTTTGTATTTCCTAAATTAGAGGGAGACTTAGGACCAAGAATGAAATTTCAGGGGAAAGAGGTTTTGAACTGGAGTCTGAATGACTATTTGGGACTTGCAAACCATCCGGAAGTACGTAAGGCTGATGCAGATGCGGCGTTAGAATTTGGTGCAGCAGCTCCAATGGGAGCACGTATGATGAGTGGTCATACTAAATATCACGAACAATTAGAAAATGAATTGGCTGCTTTTGTAATGAAAGAATCGGCTTATTTGTTGAATTTTGGTTATCAGGGAATGGTGTCTATTATTGATGCTTTGGTAACTAGAAATGATGTGATTGTATATGATGTTGATGGACACGCCTGTATTATTGACGGGGTTCGTTTGCATAGTGGAAAACGTTTTACGTATAAGCATAACGACATTGCAAGTATGGAGAAAAACCTGCAGCGTGCTACGAAATTAGCTGAAGAAACAGGTGGAGGAATTCTTTTTATTACCGAAGGTGTTTTTGGAATGCGTGGCCAGCAAGGTAAGTTGAAAGAGATTGTAGAAATGAAAAAGAAATACAATTTCCGTCTTTTGGTTGATGATGCACATGGTTTTGGTACGCTTGGTAAAACTGGTGCCGGAGCAGGTGAGGAGCAGGGAGTTCAGGACGGAATCGATGTTTATTTTTCTACGTTTGCAAAATCGATGGCTAATATTGGTGCTTTTGTAGCTGCTGATAAAGACATCATTGATTATTTAAAATACAATTTACGTTCTCAAATGTTTGCCAAAGCATTGCCGATGATTCAGACAATTGGTTCTTTGAAACGTTTGCAATTATTACGTGATAACCCGGGATTGAAAGACAAATTATGGGAAAATGTAAATGCTTTGCAAAATGGTTTGAGAAGTAAAGGGTTTAATATTGGTGACACCAATACTTGTGTTACGCCGGTTTATCTTGAAGGAAGTGTACCGGAAGCGATGGTAATGGTAAATGATTTAAGAGAAAACTACGGGATTTTTTTGTCGATAGTAATTTATCCGGTAATTCCGAAAGGAATGATTTTATTGCGCGTTATTCCAACAGCTCCGCATACGTTGGATGATATTGATGAAACACTTACTGCTTTTGAAGCTATCCGTGAAAAATTAGAAAACGGAACATATAAAGAAATTGCAAGCAGGACTAAAGTAGATTTAGATGCTTAGCATTAAAAAATGATTACCTCTTTTATGGGAATTATGTAAAAGAATCCATTCGTTATACGAGTGGATTTTTTTTTATTTAAAGTAAATTTATATTCTAAATCACTTTAAAAAAGAAGAATTATGAAAAAAATATCAGCAATAATATTTATTATGTTTAGTGTTTTTATTTCCTGTAAAAAAGAAACGACGCTTCCACCTCCTCAAATAACTCCAAATCCTCCAAAGGAAGCAGAAATTGTTGAGCCGGCAGGAGATCAATGTTACGTTTCATCAGAAAATAACAATACCATAAAATTGAGTTTTAATATAAACTCACATCAGGAAGTAAACGGGAAATTAAGCTATAATTTATACGGTAAAGATAAAAATGAAGGGACTTTGATTGGTAATATGAAAGGTGATACCTTAATTGCTGATTATACTTTTTTATCAGAAGGTATATCATCAATTAGGGAAGTTGCTTTCCTGCAAAAAGACGGAACTTTTATTGAGGGTTATGGACCAACAACAGAGGCTAATGGAAAGGTAAGTTTTACCGATAAAAAAACATTAAAATTTGATGCAAAAAATACACTGCTTAAAGTTGATTGTACAGAATAGAAAGTATCTTTAAAATAAGGTAATAACTAAAAACGTCCGAAAATTTTTCGGACGTTTTTAGTTATAAGTTTTTATGAGTTTTTTTCAATCCATTTACTGGAGTTGTCTGTAACTACTTAAATTCGGGATTACTAGCAATTGAAAAAGCAAAATATCCTAGTAGTTAATGTTTTAGTCGTATAAACCTTTATTGTACGTTGTAATCCTCGTAAAATTTTATTCTATCGCCCATCAAAAATATTTTTTTCTTAGCAAAATGAATAGAAAACTGGCTATACATCCATTCGTCGCTGTCTTCCGTTCTGTACCAAAATGTATACGAAGCACTGTTGTATCCTTCCTTCAGTATAGCAGTACCTTCCCAATTACATTCTATGCCCCAATTTATTTTTTTTCTGGTCATATCATCATATTGTATCACTCCGGTTCCATCTTCATTTAAAACCGTGCTTGGCTCTTTTTTCTCTGGAGGCAAGAATGTACCGGTAATATGATAAGGAAGGGTATTGGTAATATAATGTTCTTTTGATTTATATACGATTTTATCAACCTGAACTTGTGAATGTGATTTTATAGTAACAAAAAATAAGATAAAAAGGAATGCTTTTAGGATTTTCATTTTACGTAGGTTTTAGGTTTTGTAACTTTTTCTAAAAATGGGGAATTTCTTTGGCTAATATACTTTAATTTTTGCAAGAAAATAACCATTCATTTTTGAATTTAACTTAAAAGTTAAATTCAAAAAAATAATTATTTTGAAAAGAGATAATCATAAAAAAAAGTCTCAGCAATATGCATATTGCTGAGACTGTCTATATAATGAAAACTAAATTTAGTTTTTCTCAATCCATTTTCTTGCATTGACAAACGCTTCATGCCAAGGCGAAACCTCGTCATTTCTGTCTTTTGGATAATGTGCCCAGTTCCATTGGAAAGTCGAACGCTCAATATGTGGCATCATCACCAAATGTCTTCCGGTTTTGTCACACATCATTGCAGTGTTATAATCAGAACCATTTGGGTTTGCAGGATAACCTTCGTAAGCATATTTAGAAACAATGTTGTAATTTTCTTCCGGTTCCGGTAAATTGAATTTTCCTTCTCCGTGAGAAACCCAAACTCCTAAAGTACTTCCGGCCAAAGTAGATAACATTACCGAATTATTCTCCTGAACTTTTACAGAAGTAAAGATACTTTCATGTTTGTTACTTTCGTTATGAAGCATTTTTCCGTGCACTTCATGTTCCGGGTTAATTACCTCCAATTCCATAAACAACTGGCATCCGTTACAGATTCCGACAGATAAAGTATCTTCTCTTTTAAAGAAATTATCCAAAGCAGTTTTTGCTTTTTCGTTGTATAAGAAAGCTCCGGCCCAGCCTTTTGCAGATCCTAAAACATCTGAATTAGAGAATCCTCCAACTGCACCAATAAACTGAATATCTTCCAGAGTTTCACGACCGGAAATTAAATCCGTCATGTGAACATCTTTTACATCAAATCCTGCCAAATACATAGCATTTGCCATTTCACGCTCAGAATTACTTCCTTTTTCACGGATAATAGCTGCTTTTGGTCTCTCGACTCCGCTCGAGATGACAGGCTTTTTACCAGTGAAATGCGCTGGGAAAGTATAATTTAAAACCTGATTTTTATAATTTTCAAAACGTGCCTGAGCTCTTCCGTTTTTAGATTGTTTTTGATCTAATAAATAAGAAGTTTCAAACCAGATATCTCTGTAATTTTTTATGTCTAAAGTCCAAAGTCCAAGGTCTAAAGTCTCGGTAGTTGTCGCTTTTCCTAATTTGAAAAATTCGATATTGTTAGCTTTCAATTTCGCTTCAACAGCTGCATCAGATTTTGCCTGGAAAACAATTCCGATGTTTTCCGCGAAAAGGATTTTCAATAAGTCTTTTTCCGCGAAAGCACTAAAATCAATTTTAGCTCCCAGATTTACATCAGCAAAACACAATTCTAATAAAGTAGTAATCAAACCACCGCTTCCTATATCATGTCCGGCTAAAATTTGGCTTTCACCGATTAATTCCTGAATGGTATTAAATGCATTTTTAAAGAAAGAAGCGTCTTTAATGGTAGACGTTTCATTTCCGATTGTGTTTCTGATTTGTGCAAAAGATGAACCTCCTAATTTGAAATCATCCTGAGACAAATTGATATAATAAATAGAATCTCCGTTTTTCTGTAAAACCGGTTCTACTACTTTTCTAATGTCTGTACAATTTCCTCCAGCCGAAATAATAACCGTTCCCGGTGCAATTACTTCATCATTTGGATATTTTTGTTTCATCGAAAGTGAATCTTTTCCTGTCGGAATATTGATTCCCAATTCAATTGCAAATTCTGAACAGCCTTCAACGGCAGCGTACAAACGAGCATCTTCTCCTTCATTTTTACAAGCCCACATCCAGTTTGCAGAAAGTGAAATTCCTTTTAATCCGTCTTTAATTGGCGCCCAGATAATGTTTGATAACGATTCACCAATTGCATTTCTAGAACCCGCAACCGGATCAATCAAAGCGGCGATAGGAGCGTGGCCAATAGAAGTTGCGATTCCTTCTTTCCCTAAATAATCCAGAGCCATAACTCCAACGTTATTCAAAGGCAATTGTAACGGACCTGCATTTTGTTGTTTGGCTACTTTTCCGCCCACACAACGGTCAACTTTATTGGTTAGCCAGTCTTTTGAAGCAACCGCTTCTAAACGTAAAACGTCTTTTAAATATTTTTCAAAATCAGCTGTGTCATAAGAAACTGCAGCATATTTTCTATCGATAGTTTTATCTGTCATAACCGTTTTAGGAGAACTTCCAAAGAAATCTTCTAAAGCATAATCCATCGGTTTTGAACCATTTGATTGTGATTGAAAAGTAAAACGGTGATCTCCCGTTACATCTCCAACCTGATACATTGGCGAACGCTCTCTGTCGGCGATTCTTTGTAAAATATCAATATCTTTTTGACCAATAACCAATCCCATTCTTTCCTGAGATTCGTTACCGATAATTTCTTTTGCAGAAAGTGTTGGATCTCCAACCGGTAATTTATCCAAATCGATTAAACCTCCGGTTTCTTCCACCAATTCCGAAAGACAGTTTAAGTGTCCTCCAGCCCCGTGATCGTGAATAGAAACAATTGGATTATGATCGCTTTCTACCAAACCACGAATGGCATTGGCAGCACGTTTTTGCATTTCCGGATTTGAACGCTGAATCGCATTTAACTCAATTCCTGAACCGAAAGCTCCTGTATCTGCAGAAGAAACTGCAGCACCACCCATTCCGATTCTATAATTTTCTCCACCAAGAATAACGATTTTATCGCCTTCTTGTGGTTTCTTTTTTATTGCCTGATCTAATTTTCCGTAACCAATTCCGCCTGCCTGCATGATTACTTTATCGTAACCAATTTTACGGTCGTTTTCTGAATGTTCGAAAGTTAAAACGGATCCTGTAATTAACGGTTGCCCAAATTTATTTCCAAAATCAGAAGCTCCATTTGAAGCTTTGATTAAAATATCCATTGGAGTTTGGTACAGCCATTTTCTTTCTTCCATTGCGTTTTCCCAAGACCTGTCACCCTGAGCGGAGTCGAAGGATTTCAAACGGGAGTATGAAGTCATGTAAACTGCAGTTCCTGCCAATGGCAATGATCCTTGTCCACCTGCTAAACGGTCACGAATTTCTCCTCCTGAACCTGTTGCAGCTCCATTAAAAGGTTCTACAGTTGTTGGGAAATTGTGTGTTTCAGCTTTTAAAGACAAAACCGAATCAAATTCTTTTATTTCATAAAAATCAGGTTTGTCAGCTGTTTTTGGTGCAAACTGCTGCACTTTTGGTCCTTTTACAAAAGCTACATTGTCTTTGTAAGCAGATACTATATCGTTAGGATTTTCCTGTGATGTTTTTTTGATTAATTTGAAAAGAGAAGTTTCTTTTTCTTCTCCGTCAATTACAAAAGTTCCGTTGAAGATTTTGTGACGACAGTGTTCTGAATTAGCCTGAGAGAAAGCGAAAATTTCAGAATCGGTTAACTTTCTTCCTAGTTTAACCGCTAAATTATCTAAATAATCTACTTCTTCCTGGCTTAAAGCTAAACCTTCGACTTTATTATAAGTTGCAATATCATCGATTTCCAAAATTGGCTCCGGTTGGACGTTGATAGTGAAAATTTCCTGATCTAATTGATTGAATTTTTGTGAAAGCATCGGATCGAAATCAGTAAAATCTTCCGTTGCCGGATGAAATTCTTCAATTCTGATAATGCCGGGAATACCCATATTCTGAGTAATCTCTACAGCATTTGTACTCCATGGTGTGATCATAGTGGCACGGGGACCAACAAAAAAATCCGTCAGTGCGGATTTTTCGATCTTATTAGAGTTGGCAAAAAGCCAGTTTAGTTTTGAAATGTCTTGAGCCGAAATTTCGTTTTGCGTTTGTACTGCAAAAACAGTTTTGCTTTGGTTTTCAAAGAAATGGATCATTGTGATGGGTAGTTTGTTGTATTGATGTGCAAATTTAGTGTAAATAAATAGTAAGCGCAAATTTGAAAACAAACTCTTTTGAAAAAAAGTCAGAACGTTTTTTTTTCACCATATGCGTAGAGACACACAGCAGTGCGTCTACTTAATATTTTAGATTTCTCGCAAAAAGACAAGTTTTTAATCTCGCAAAGTCGCAGAGTTGCAAAGTTTTAGTTTCACGCAGATTTGGCAGATCGAGCAGATTTTAACGCATTAGAAAGATTTATAAATCTGCCAAATCTGCTTTAATCTTTTTAAATCTGCGTGAAATAAAAGAAGCTTCCGCAGTAGTAACTTAAGTAAAACAAAAAAAGCGGCAATTTGCCGCTTTTAATTATCTGGTAACTGGTTTTAATTAGTTGATTATTATCTTTTTAATCAAAGTTTTGGAATCTTTTACAATTTTAACCACATAAATTCCTTTTGCAAGATTACTTACTGCTATTGCAGGATCTATAGCATTTTGTTTTTCGAATACTTTTTGACCTGAAAATGAAACAATTTCAATAGAATACGGAGTTTCAAAAGTACCTAAACCAACATTGAAATTTCCATCAGAAGGATTTGGATAGATGATTATTTCATCTGATTCTGAAACAATTTCTTCTTCAACCGGTCTTGCCATTTTACTCGCTAAATTGTTACAAGTATCAGTCGTGTAAGAATCCCATTGTGAACTTAAATTAAAGGTAGTTGTAGGTGAAGTTACAGTTGATTTTCTTCTTAAGGTTACATCAGCTGCAAAGTTTGCAGTTCCACCGCTAAATGTTCCGATGATGTCAATAAGAACTCCATTTTTAAATAAACCTACAGCATCATTTCCGTTAAAAGTAAGTTCGGTTGCTGTTGTCGAAATATTAGCGGCACTGGTTAAAAAACAAGTTGAAGAAATCGAACTGTTAACAATTACATATTTGCTTCCACTGCTCAATGTTCCGCTCAAAGTTAAACCTGTACTCCATGAACCGGCACCATTTGTTTGTTTTTTTATGGTGTAAATTGACATGCTAACGGAACTTCCTGTATTATTGGCAATTTCCAAAGCTTTATTGTTACTTGAACCTTCAATATATTCAGAGAAAAGTAAATCGGTTGCAGTTCCACCGCTACTATTGGTAGTAACCGCGATTGTACTGCTTGACGCAGAAGCATTTCCGGCAGCATCTTTGGCTTTTACATAAATTGAATAACTTGTTGAAGCCGTTAAACCAGTAATAGTGGCTGTTAATCCTGTCACAGTCGTTTTTAAAACACTATTTGCATAAACATCATAACCCGTAACGCCAACATTGTCTGTAGAAGCTGTCCAACTCAAAGAAATCGAAGTAGCAGTTTTTGAGGTTGATGCTAAACTCGTTGGAGCTGTTGGAGCCGTAGTATCTGTAGAAGATGTACCTCCCCAAATCTGATTCACATATTCAGGATGATCAATAAACGGATTTCTATTGTTTTGACGTGCATAAATCGCATTATTTCTGGCAATTTCTCTTGCACTAACAGGATCTTGAGCATTCCAGGCTAACAGAAGGTTTAAGAAAGCCGTTGTAAATACTTTATTACTGGAACCGTCAAACATGGCGTATGAATATCCGGCAACGGTATTTTCGTATCTTGTTGCGAAGTAAAAATACATTCTGGCAATATCTCCTTTAAACGCATTGATAGGTTCAAAAACAGTTCCTGAATATCCAGATACAGAACTTGATCCCAATTTTCCTCCATTTTGCGAAGTATAAGTTGCGGAACTTACAGTTCCATGGGGATAATTTGAACGCATTCCATTTACTTTTCCGTCTGTTGGTGTAATAAAATGTGCATCGGCAACCATTGGTGATTGTTCGTTGAATACAGATTGCGGAATGATATGTTCTCTGTTATAACAATCTCCTTCTACAGAATAACTTCCACATCTTTGTGTGCTTCCAGTACTATAATTATAAGGATCTGTTCCTGATGGGTTTTCAGAATACATATCCAGAACAGTTCCGTCATTTTCATAAAAATTGTCAACATCAGAAGTTTGATAAGTAGTGTATAAACCGGCATATCCGTTATCGGTATGACCTTTAATAATGTTGTATAATTGTGTTTTTAGAGTGTAACCGGTTCCTGTTGCCGTGTTGTAATATCCGGATGGAATTTGTGCAAATGAAAAAACTGAAAAAAGTAATGCGAGAATAAGTAGTTTTTGTTTCATAATTTTTTTTGATTTTAGGGGTTGTTGTATCAAATATTAAAAAATGTTCTATTTTCGGGATACTTAAAATTAATTAACAATTATTTTCTTGGTAATTGATTTGGAATCTTTGGTCACTTTGACCAGATAAGTGCCTTTTTGCAGGTTAGTTATAGATACAGAAGAACTTTGCGTGTTATTAGTTTCGAAAAATTTCTGCCCTAATAAAGAGAATATTTCAACGGAATGAACAGTATTGGAATCTTCAAAAATAATATTGAAATTCCCTTTTGATGGATTTGGATAAATTTTGAACTCGTTTTGGCTCAAGGTTTCAAGCCCCAACCCAGAAAAACAGGTCCAGGAAATGTCATCAAATGCCACACGATTTGTAGTGGTACTGTTATTGGTAATACTAATTATCACATCACCTTGAGTATTGATTCCAGAAATGGTTGTTGTTGTAGCTGTAGTGCTATACGGAATAGTTCCAACAACACTTCCATTGACGCGAAGATTAAAGGTTCCGCTGGTTCCACCAAATTTTAATAGAGTTGTAACCGTTAAGTTTCCAATACCGTTTGAAGCAGTGGAGGCAGTAAGCGAACCATTTCTCACTGTAATTGCTCTCGTGTTTAAAGTTTGATCCGTACGAGCGTCTGTTGCTGTCCAATCCAGTCCGGAATCTCCTGTCCAGGTTCTGGTAGTATACGATGATGCATTTGCAGGAATGTTTTCGAAACTTTCGCTGGCGCAAGAAGATGAAATAACAGTAGTTGTTCCGTTTATTGAGTTACTTTGAAGGGAAGAATTTTCCGCAGCATCTTTAGCGATTACATAAAAGGAATAAGTTGTTGTAGGAGCAAGTCCATTTACTATTGCAGTTGTTCCGGAAACTGTAGTTTTTAAAACAGCGTCGACATAAACATCGTAACCGGTAACTCCAATATTATCCGTGCTGGCAATCCAACTCAACGAAACTGTGCTTGAAGAACTGCCTGTGACAGCCAGGTTCGATGGTGCGGTTGGATTTTGGGTATCTGGAATAACAATAGTCGTTGTGCCATTTACCGAATTACTTGTAGGAGAAGAATTTACGGCGGCATCTTTTGCAATAACATAAAAAGAATAAGTAGTAGATGCTGAAAGTCCGGTTATTGTAGCTGTCAGCCCTGAAACTGATGTTTTTAAAACGCCATCCATATAAATATCATAACTGGTTACAGCCACATTATCCGTCCCGGCTGACCAACTTAAAGAAACAGTACTGGACGTTGTGCCGGTTACTGCTAAACCGGAGGCAGCTGTTGGATTTTCTGTATCTGGAACAGGATTCCAAACAGCTTGGACATATTCAGGATGATCAATATATGGATTTCTGTTGTTTTGACGTGCATAAATCGCATTGTTTCTGGCAATTTCTCTTGCGCTTACAGGATCCTGTGAATTCCAGGCTAACAGAACGTTTA
>NZ_AKJZ01000057.1 GCF_000282055.1 Flavobacterium sp. CF136 | reverse complement strand
TGGGTTGAAAATAATTACACCCAACGGGTTCTCTTTACTTAATTTACCTTCAGCTAAAGCAGGAAGCAATTCACAGATTTGCTTATAAGTTTTTATTGGTGTTATTCTATGTGAATCATTTTTTTTTAAACAATCGAACTGAAATTAAAAGCAAAAAAAGCCGAAAGCATATCGCTTTCGGCTTCTAACTAAAAAACAAACTTAAAACCACTTATAAACTAACTCTGTAAAATAACACTTATAACTGTACACTTATATGTCAAACTTAAATTTGTCCTTTTTGGAGGATACTTCATAAATGATGCTCAAATCATATTCATTATTCTCCGCCAACAATAATTTTACTAATAACCCGGATTCTGATAAGCAGCTTTATCTGCTGCAGATATTTCCATACCGTCAAGCTGACTGGTTGGAATTGGACGAAGATAATGTGTCACAGAAATGGTTCTTGTAAATGATTTTACGGAATGATCTTTCCAATCGTTCGGATTTGTGGCTCCGGCTATTGTGAAAGTAGCACCATATTGAATCCATTTTTGGGTGCGGGCTAAATCATACCAACGATACCCCTCGCCAAAATATTCACGTGAACGTTCGGCTAAAATATAGTCAATATCAATAACGGCAGGGGTAGCAGCAACCATCGCAGCACTGTTATCCTGTACTTTAGCAACATTTCCATTATTATCAAAAGTCCATTTTCCTGCGCGTGCGCGAATAACATTAATCAAATCCCTGGCGCTTTTACCACCTTGCGTAACGGCACCTTTTACGGCTGCTTCTGCTGCAATAAAGTACAATTCAGAGAATTTGGCTACCGGAAAAGGGCGGGTACTGCTCCCGTTAGGTGATCCTAACCCTGTACCATTGTCTGTACGGTAAGGTCCCAGTTTCCAGTTGCCCGGGTAACATATTCTTGAAAAATAACTCGGTTCGATTACAAAATCTGCTCTTCCGGGTAAAACACCTGCTCCTACAGAACTATTAAAAACCGAATTAGAGTAATCAATACCAGGTGTATCCGTATTTAAAAAAGTCAATACCGGAGCTCCGTTTGTAATTGGTAAATAATTGGCATTATACAATACAGCTGCAGTATTTCCTGCTTTAGCCCAGTTACCACGGTATACTGTTGTAAAAGTTCCGTCATAACGCGAATCGTTTGTTTTATCTGTAAAGGTATTTTTAAATACTTCAATTGGCGGGGCCAGCATGGTCCAGGGACGGCCTAAATGCTGTTCTGCTTCACGCTGAACTGAACTCACAGCCGCCCAGCTGGTATTGCTTGATGAACTTCTGATTCCCGGATAATTAAATTGTTCAAACCAACCTGCAAAATAATCCGTACTGAAACCTCCTCCGCTATAACTCAAATCCCCTCCGTTATAAATGGAACTTGATTGGGTATGATCTGCGTATAAAAGCATTTCCTTATTGCGGTCTTTTGTAGCAACATTAACATCATAAAACGAAGCTTGTAATCCAAAAGGCCCAGGATCTGTAATTGCTGCTGTTGCCACATCATATGCCTGCTGAAAATACCATGCTGCATTATGTCCTTCCAAATCAACTCTGTCTGCAACCGGATATGTTGGAATGTTGTTTGGATTTTCCAGCCACCATCCAAAAGTCAGGTATGCTTTTGCTAAATAAAGCCTTGCAACGGTTTTGGTCACACCTCCTGTTACACGTCCTGCAACGGGTAAATCTTCAATAGCCTTGATTAAATCAGGGAAAATCGCTTTACTGTATACTTCAGGAACTGTGTTACGTACTGAAGATCTCAAGGTAGAAGAATTAAACTTTAGTTCTCCGGCACCGAGATCCAGAGGGACTCCTCCATAAGTTTGTACGAGTAAAAAATAATCAAAAGCGCGGAAGAATCTTGCTTCGGCAATCAATGCGTTTGAAATAGTTCCGATTTTAGTCGCATTTTCAATAACACCACTGGCAGTATTTATATTTGGAAATGCATTATTCCATACAGCACCTGTGTTACTGGTAGAAGGGTTAATTGTTCCTACTCCCGAAAAATCCAAATTCTTAACATTCCCGTCAGAATTCTGTCCCCAGGTTGATTCATCCGTAGCAATCTGCCCGACATTCAAAAAGTAACCATTCCCATACATGTAACGCAAATGGCCATACATAGAAGTTACACCTCCCATTACCCCTTCCGGAGTTGAAAAATAATCCGGCGTAAAAATAGCTCGTGGGTTTTCCTCCAAAATATCCGAACAGCCCACCAGGAACAAAGAAGCTAAAGCTGTTCCTATATATTTTTTAATTTTTATATGTTTCATCGTTATCAATTTAGAAAGTTATATTAAGACCCAATATAAAATTACGGGACTGCGGCGTATTGTAACCAACAGTCAGCAAACGGCTCAGGTTTGGAGCATAAGCCACAGCCATATTTGTACCATCATTAGCATATGAATTAGTTTCGGGGTCCATACCTGATTGTTTATGGTATGGAGAATAAATTACCCAGGGATTCTGAATCGTACAGTAAAGTCTGAGTCTTTCCATTCCGGCAGTTTTTATCCAATCCTTGTTAAGATTATATCCAAGCGTAATTGTTTTTAATTTCACGTATGATCCGTCAAAATAGCCTAAAGTAGAACCATACTTTGGGTTATTACTTTCTGTAGGCCCTCCCGGTTTTGGGAAATTGGCACCTGTATTAGCAGGAGTCCAATAATCTACATCTATCTGTCCTCTTCGTCCGTCATTGATGTTCAGATATCCATTTGATCCATAAAGAGTACTGTTAAGAATACCTCCGCTTTGAAAAAGACCTACAACACTTATATCAAATCCTTTATAAGCAACACGGGTATTGAAACCACCCTGAAAATCAGGATCAGCATTCATAACCTGCCTGTCATCTGCTCCGATTAATCTTGTCGGGGTCCCGTCAGCATTATAAGTTCCTGTATATTCTACTCTAATCATCCCGGCAGCTCCTGCAGCTCCTTCATATTGTTTCGCTTCCGCATCGGTCTGCCAGATTCCGGCTTTTTTATAATCATAAATTACATTAAGAGGTTTTCCAACGAACCACCAGTTAGTCTTATCTTCCGTCGTTCCTGAGGCAAGAGCTACCAGTTTATTTTTATTACTGGATATATTTGCACCCATTTCCCAGGTCCAGCCGTTGTAGTTATCCAATATCACACCGTTTAATGAAGCTTCCCAACCTTTGTTTTGAGTTGATCCGACATTTCCAACATAGCTGCTGACTCCTGAAGTAACCGGCAGATTCACACTTAATAATAAATCTTTTGTATCGGTTGTGTAATATTCTACTGTACCTGAAAGACGGTTTTTAAGAATAGCGAAATCCAATCCGTAATTAGTTGTGATAGAATACTCCCATCCTAAATTGGGGTTAGGAAGTGTAGATACATAATATCCTGTAGCATTGGTTGACCCAAAATTATAAGGTCTTGTACTTAAATAACCAAGTGTAGCATATGGCTGTACAGATTGATTGGAAGTTTGTCCATATCCTCCGCGAAGCTTCAATGAATTAATCCAGCTTACATCACTCAGGAATGATTCTTTATTGATATTCCAACCGGCAGATACCGCAGGATAACTATGCCATTGATTGGATGGCGCCAGTCTTGAAGAAGCATCAGAACGAAAAGTTGCACTTATCATATAACGATCATCATAAGAATACATAACACGTGCCATATACGACATTAAACCACTCTGCCAATATCCCTGATTATCACTATTTATTGTTATATCATTATTATCACCTGTAGAGGTTTGTCCCAAATTAAAATATTGAAAACTATCGCCGGCAATATTCTTTCTTGATATGGATGAACCGTTATAACTAGTCTGTTCAGCAGAATACATAGCCAAAGCGTTTACTTTATGCTTTTGGGCAAAAGTATGATCGTATGTCAAAAGACTCTCAATAGTCCAGCTTGTAGTAAGTGAATTACTGATAGAAGCTACATTTGGATTATTAGGATTGGAATTAAAAACTCCGATACCCGTATAGTTACCTGTATTGCTTGTACGGTAGTTACCTCCAAGATTAACACGGGCTTTTAAACCTTCTACAGCAGGAATTTTTAATTCAGCATATGCCGAATTATACGAACCATAAGTCTTACCTCTGTCTACCCATTTATCACCAAGATTTCCCATGCTCTCTCTCGTATATACCCAGTTTTCATCCTGGGGCATCCTAACTGTTCTTTTCAGACTGCCATCTGCATTATACGGATTAGCAATAGGCGACATACTTAAAACACCATACATTCCTAAACCTGCACCATCTGTTATACTAAAATTATTATTTGATGAAAAACCAATCTTAAATAACCCTAATTCCTGATCAAGAGCGGCACGTATAGAATAACGCGTGTATTCTGAACCCGGTATTACAGCTTCATCTTTATAATAGTTCGCCCCAAAATTATAATTCCCTTTTTCACTTCCTCCCGAAACACCTATATCGTGACTGGTTACAATTCCGGTCCTGTAAAATAAATCCTGCCAGTCTGTATTTACATCATTAGATTCATCTAAACCATTCACCAGGTTCTTACCCGCCAATTTTCGTAATTCAACATATTTAGTCCCTTCCATCATAGGATACTTAACAGCTGTTTTATAACCCGTATAAGCATTATAGGAAATTTGTGCTTTCTGTCCTTTTGATCCTTTATTACTGGATACCAATATAACCCCATTTGCACCACGCGATCCATAAATAGCTGTTGCAGAAGCATCCTTTAATATATCAATACTTTTAATATCATCAGGGCTTAGATCAGCCAGTGTTCCGGCAAAAGGAATCCCGTCTAATACTACAAGCGGATCATTTCCGGCTGTAAGAGAGCGTGTACCACGAATACGAATCTGCATTGTGGCTCCCGGTTTTGTTGATGTTTGAGACATCTGAACCCCGGCAATACGACCTTGCAGGGCCTGCGTAACATTCGCCGAGGGTACTTCCCGCATTACACTTCCGCTAATCGAAGCAACAGAACCGGTGACTGCTTCTTTACGCTGGGCACCATAACCTATTACTACTACTTCTTTTAAACTGCTCAAGTCTTCTTCAAGCACTACATTTATATTTTTTTGCCCGTTTACGGAGACTTCTTTACTTTTTAAACCCAAAAAACTAAAAATAAGCACACCATTAGAAGGTACATTGGAAATAGAATAATTACCATCAAAGCTGGTACTTACACCTGTTTTTGTCCCTTTTAAGTTCACATTCGCACCCGGAATTGGACCATTAGCATCCGATACAGTTCCTGTGACTGTCGTCTGTGCATTCGCATGGAATGAAAACACAAACATTAAAATCAAAAAACCAAAGCATTTGAAATACCTTGATTTACTTGTAACAAAAAAGTTAGTCATAAAAATTGATTTAAATAATTAAAATTGGTTTTGGTTCGTTAATAACCTTGAATCCTAATGCAGAAATTATCAGTAACTTATAATTTGAAGTCCTGATCTAACAAATGTAGAAATAAAAACAAAAATACGCAATCGGTTGTTTTATTATTGTTTGTTAATTCATTAAAAATATAGCGATATAAATTTTTATTATATATTTTTATTGTTCAAAATGTATTAATTATTCAAAATAAAGGGAGATTTAAAAACCAAATTTATCGATTATAAGTCATTTATTTCAAATCCTTAAAAAAAACATAAAAAAGAAAAAAGCTAAACATTTATATCGGTTTTTGTAAATATAAACACCTAAATAATGTTAAAAAAATAAAAAAGTATCGGCTAAATATTACTAAATATCATTTATATATCCAAAAAAGAACTTTTTAATTACAAAAATTATCATGTTGGTAAAAATGTTAAAAAAAGACAATCGGTTGCTGGAAATATCAGATAAATATTGAAATTCCTTAATTTGAAAGAAGAAATATTGTAAAATGGTTACTTGTATAATCTGTATAAAAAAAGCTCCCTTATGGAAGCTTTTTATGATAGTATTTTTACATCAAATGATAATTCTCTATAGGTAATTTAAAATAGATTTTACATTTTGAGTATTTAATTTTTGAAATTTTCTATTCGTTTGGAATATATATTAATCCCAAAAATAATTGCTCCCATTACAAATGGAACAAAATGAGAAATTTGCCAAAAAAGATCCGTTCCGGTTTTTAACCCTTCGCCTAACGTTTCATATATACCAATACCAATAAAGAATAAGCAAATAATAAAAAATACAAATTGAATTTTATAATTTATTTTAATCATGATTTTGAATTTATATTAGATTAATTTGGAGACCATTATTTTCTTTCAAATATAAAAAAAACCTGCTAAGTTGAAAATCCTGCTTTATAACCATATATGAAATGTACATATGATAGTAATATTTCTGTAAGCGAATTTTTTAAATTTACTTTGTATCGAAATAAAGCTGCTTTAAGATTCAGAAGAAATAAATTATCTTTAACCTGAGTTTAAAAAAGTAAAATTTCAGGCATTCAGGTAAGTATAAAATTGTAAAACAAAAAAGATGAATATAATTATTACAGGAGCTACAGGAATGGTTGGTGAAGGTGTTTTGTTAGAATGCCTTGAAAACTATGCTGTAAAAAAGGTGTTAATGATAAATCGCAAACCTTCTGATATCAAACATCCTAAACTGGAAGAATTGATTGTACTGGATTTTATGCAGTTAAATCGATACGCAGATTTTTTACAGGGTTATGATGCTTGTTTTTATTGTGCCGGAGTGAGTTCTGTTGGAATGAATGAAATAAAATATACGTATGTAACTTACGATACCACTTTAGCTTTTGCCAGGGCATTATCAGAAATTAATCCAAATATGGTTTTTAATTTTGTTACCGGAAGTCATACCGATACTTCTGAAAATGGTAAAATCATGTGGGCACGCGTAAAAGGAAAAACCGAAAATGATTTAATGAAGTTGCCATTTAAAGGACAATATAATTTCCGTCCGGGTTTTATGAAACCATTTAAAGAGCAAAAAAATGTAAAAACAATTCTCAAAATTATGATTCCGCTTTTCCCGGTTTTGTTTCCTAAAAAAACATTAACATTAAAAGACGTGGGACAAGCTATGATTAATACCGTAAAAGAAGGTTATCCTAAACAAATATTAGAAATAGAAGATATTAAAATACTGGCAGAACTTTAAACTTATCTCGCATAGTCATTTAAATTACTTACTTATCTTTTTATAAAGTTTTTTTTTCTTAAAATCAATTTATTTGATCACTCAGAATATATTTCTATTAATTCAAGTCCTTCTTTTAAACTATTTTATAGTAATCACGCCAAAAACAGGTCTTAAAAGTTATAATAAAATGCAAAAAAATCTTTACTTTTTTTATTAAAAACACAGTTTTGCATCAGAAAAAAACCTCAAAATCAGCACTATAAAATAAAATACAGTTTCTTATACATTTTATTAGGCAACACTTATCTTTTTTAGTACTTTTCCAACTTTTCCCAATAACATTTTACCCCAATGGCAGAATTAAAAAATGATTTAACACGCTTTTTAGAGGCACAAAACAAACTCTATCTTAAAGCACTTACGGAAATTAGCAAAGGAAAAAAAGAAACCCATTGGATGTGGTTTATATTTCCCCAACTAAAAGGATTAGGCAAAAGTGAGATGTCGAAGTTATACGCAATCGAAAATCTTAAAGAAGCTGAAGCCTATCTTAACCATCCTGTCCTTGGAAAACACCTCATTGAAGTTTCTAAGATATTGTTAAGTTTTAAGATGAAGTCAGCTGAAGGTATCTTTGGAGATTTGGATGCCCGAAAACTACATTCCTCCATGACACTTTTTAGCTTAACTGATAATACTGACCCTGTGTTTCAGGAAGTATTGGATGCCTTTTTTTTAGGTAAATTTGATCCTCTTACCTTATCTATTATCAATGAAATGATACATCCGGCTTTGGAACGGACAGAATTTTAAGTATCTATTTAAAATATAAACCTGAGATTTACGTCATAAGTGAATTGCCTCCAGCTTCAGCTGGAGGTAAATTAAGTAAAGATAATTGGCTTTAGCCGAAAACACAAAGGCTTCATTTGGCTAAAGCCTTTGCTATGTTGAAATTATAAACCACCAGCTGAAACTGGAGGTAACTCAAAACCTTCTTTTTAATAATCGAACTCAGGTCATAAAGTTTTGTCGTATCAGAAGAATGACAGATACAACTGAACCATAATTCTAATCCATATCAAAATTTTCCTAAATACTCTTCCACAATAAATAGGGATAAAAGGAAGTCCTCCGTTACATAGAAATCAACTTAAATAAAAAAGATAAATATTAACGTTTGCTTCTGTTTCCTCGTAAAAGTTTACAATTTTAAATATAAAGAAGTCATTTTTTTTTAACCCCTGCATGTCAAGTACTTGCAGGGGTTAACTTTTTGTATGAAAGGGGAAAAACACCCTTATAAAAAGGGCTATGTCACTCTATATCATCATTTTAAATAAAAGTACTTTTATATTAATTATAAAATAACTCATTTAAAATGGAGGAAGCCGAAAAGCCAAAAAGAGTAGGTACTATAAAAAAATCGAAATTATGAAAACAAAAACACTGTTAGTTATTGGTGTTATTGCCGTTGGGTTAGTATTATTTTCCCAACGCAAACCCCAAAAAATGTTGATCTATAACGAAGATGGAAATTATATTGTTGACAATAATTTCCTGATTAAGGATACTAAGGAAATGTCCAGGGCAGATCTTAACGGGCTTATCGCTCTTGATAAGGAATATGCAAAAATTGGTGGCGCCGGTTTCGTGAATTACATCGTTTATACACAAAAAATCCAGCACATTGCCCGAGTACAAACCTGGGATCATCTGGCAAAATTTACAAAATTGAACATCATCCATAAAGGCTGTTTTGAAAGAGCAGATATCGATTGGAAATCTTATGGGGATATCAAAGTAAGACTGGATAAAATATTATCAAAATACAAATATGCTTCTTTGGATGGAAATATTGGAATAACAGCCAATAAAATTGTAGTCAATGCCGCTAAATTATCTAAAAAAGACGTTAGTACTTTCAACAGGTTAACCGTAGTGGGAATTGATGAAAATAATATCTGTAATGATTATATGGGAACCAAAGCCTTTAGCAGAGTGCTGACCAGAACTACCAGAACACCTTTTGATAAAAAACTAAATCAACAGGTTATCAATGTTATCAAACAATACCAATAATTACTAAAACAAGGACCAATCAATAAGGTTTGTCCTTGTTTTTATAATAAAAGAAAGAAGATTTTCAGCAATCAAATACGATAAAAATGAAAAGAAAATGGCAGCTTTTTGGAATATTCCTTTTACTGTTTATGGTGTTCACTATTGGATTAAAAGGGACCTTTGACGGTTATTACGGTTTTTACTATGATAAAGAACAATATAAAAAACCATTCGTTTATGAACTTTCAGACAAAATTGTAGCATTTGAACCTGTTAGTATGTTTACGGCTTATACCGGATTTGATACCGGGTATGGTTTTTTTGCACCCAATGTTGCCAGCGATTTTGTACTGCTTTTTGAATTGCAGGACGCAAACGGGAATGTTTTGGAAGAACGCATTATGCCGGAATTGAAGAGTAAGGAAAGTATCGTGAGATATACTTCAGTTTTTAATATGTTTATGGATAAAGTGGTTTCTTCCAAAAAGAAAAGCGAATCCCAATACTTCAAATATTTGGATGTGGTGCTGAAGCAAATTGCAAAAAGCGTGCTTAATGAACACCATGGTGCCACAAAATGTACAGCCAAACTTTATCTCTACGATTATCCAACTTTGGACCGATATAAAAAAGGAGAAAAAACAGATAACCTGATTTTAGTTAGTCAAATAAAATAAAAACACATCATGAGAAAAGCCACTATCTTATATAAAAAAATCGAAAATTTCTTTTTTGAAAACAAAGGCAATGCCGAATTTCTGGGTTTCTTCAGAATCTCAATAGGAACAATGGTATTATTACATTTTTTATCAGTCATAAGAGATTTTGACAAGTTTTTTTCCAGTAAGAGTATTGTTCCACAGGATATAATGTCTGTTTTTCATCCTGGCTGGCTGCTTACTTTTTCAAAAATCATTCATTTTTTTGAATCTTTTGGAATTGCTGAAAGTACCGTGATTTTAGGAGCTAAAATAATGTTTATCATGTTGTGTATTAACATTATAATAGGATTTTATTCCCGAATGAGTGCTTTTCTGTTACTGCTTTTGCAGGTTGCATTAATAAAAGGAAGTTCATTTTTTATTTATGGAGTCGATTTTTTTACCAGCATGTCTTTGTTTTATTTGATTTTATTACCTTCCGATACTTATTTTTCGGTGCTTCGTTTTATTTTTAAAAAGAAAGCCAAAGAAGTAAACTTTATGCCTGTCAAAAGAATGTTTCAAATTCATATCAGCATAGCTTATTTCTTCTCAGGATTTGATAAATTGCTGGGTTACAATTGGCGAAATGGTGAATCTATCTGGAAAGCCATTCACTTGCCTTATGCCAACAGGGATTTTAATTTTGATTTTTCGTGGATGGCAGACCATTCTTATATTTTAATTATTATTGGCTGGTCTACTGTCATCATCGAAATGCTCTATCCGGTTTTTGTCTGGATTCCTAAAACGCAAAAAACATGGATGATGCTTACCATCTCCATGCATTTGGGTATTGCTTTGGTGTTGAACCTGTATTATTTTTCGGTCATTATGATTATCTGGAACCTCACTAATTTTTATTTTGAAAGAGAATCAGTTCCCATGAAATTTCCGGTTTTTAAGCATTGGATTTATAAAAAATACAATCCGATAGGAATATAGAGAGTTAAGTCATATTAAATCTAAAAAGCAAAAGCAATTCAATCGGGTTGCTTTTGCTTTTTTAGATTTATTTGGATTTGTATTACTAATCCAGGTCAAAAATTTTCCCTAAATGCTCTTCCATAATAAAATAAGGGTCATCTGTACGGGTTACTGATCTGATATGAATTAAACTTGTCTTACTCATCATCCTTAGCATTTGACGGCGTTCACATTTTATAATTTCACCATTTTCTATTCTCTGTCCGGCAATAAAAGCACTTCTTCCATGTGCACACAAGTGATTATTCACAAAAATAAGATCTCCTGAATTTGGAATATAATCACTATTAATCAAAGTTTTGGCTTCATCCCAAAAATCCATTAAGTTGCCAAGTGCCTCAGAAGTTTGTCCTGCATTTTCATTAAATATTTGTTCGGCAGCATCAAAACGAATAAAAGGAAGTTCTCTGTTTCCATATAATACAGAGGCTGTAGGCCCCGAATTTGCTACATCTTCATCATTATAATTGGCATCTTTCGGGCATTGATAAATGGGTTCGAATAACTTTTTCATCACAGGATTCATTTTTCCGTGAGAACGAATCGAATATAATGTAGACGGTACTCTCTCTTCATTTCTCAGATATAGAAAACTTAAAAAATCTGCCTGATTGGATAAAAAGGCATCTTCTGTATGTACAAATAAATCAGTTTTGGAACCTGAACCTGTTTGTGTGGCTGCCATTTTCTCATCAGGAATAACAGCATGCAACAAACCTCCTCCCTTTCTCTGGGCATAATATTGAACCGGCTTAGAAGGCACTGCACCATGAAGAAGCGAACAGATAAAACCATATTTGTTTAATTTTCCATAATCAGCTCCCTGCCAGTTGGGTGGCGTTGGCCCCAAATCATCCTGATCTACTTCTATAAGTCCCTGAAAGACTATAGCACCATATTGTTCAGCAGAAAAATCTGAACCAAACTGACTTAAGATTCTGGTTATTCTCTCAGGAAGCAATTGAAAAGCATGAAGATGAAGAGAGGCTATATAATCCGGGTTTTCATAATTGCCAAATGCTTTTACCAACAAATTACCAACGTTTGATAAAATGTTTCTCTCCTGCTGTGTTATTTTAATAATTAAAGGGCTTGTAGGAATTTCTAAAGTTAAACTTGTCTCAGCACTTCTTTCGACTGACATAATAGATTGTGATTTCATTTTTTAATAGTTGATGGTTATTAATAGATAATTGAAATATAAAACATAACATACTTAAAACAAGCTACATACACAACTTGATTTGGGGCTTCAAAGTGATTATGTACGGGCATTCGGATAAAATTTTTCATATTTATTTTTTTTATTACTTTTAATTTATACATTTGTTTTTACTTAGTCTAAATAAGATTTACTTACAAATATATTTTTATTTAATCTAAATAACAATAGTTTTGATGAAAAAATTTAAAAAAATTATGAAAATTGCCCAAATCCCCAGTAAAATAAATACGTCAGAATCTTCAGATGATATTGGGAAAATTTCTAAAAACATTCGTAGAAGAAGAAGCATTTTTGCCGATCAGTTTATTAAAAAAAATATCCCTTCAAAACTCCTTGACGAGATTCTCACAAATGCAACCTGGGCACCAAATCATAAAATGACTGAACCCTGGAGATTTATAGTTTTTAAAGGAAAATATCTTGAGGAATATGGCCAGTATATGGCCGAATACTACAAGGATTTTTATGCAAAACAACTTCCGCCGGAAGCACTTGAGGAAAAGCTGGCTTATTTACGTGATTATCCTTTAAATGCTGCCTGCATGATTGGGGTAATCTTAGTACGAAACACAAAAATTAATCTTCCGGAATGGGAAGAAATTGCTGCAGTATCTGCTGCAGTACAAAACATGGCTTTGACCTGTACCGCAAATAACATTGGAAATTATTGGAGTACTAAAAGCGTTGCCATCGATTATGTTTCGCAATTCGATCTTGCCGAAAACGAAAAATCATTAGGCCTGCTTTATCTGGGATATTATCCTGATGATCTCAGACTCTCTAAAAAAAAGAGAACTCCCCTATCTAAAAAAGTGATTTATCTGCAATAAAATATTAATAAACCCTAAATAATTATCTATCATGGACACTACATTAATGAATGATAAGACGCCAAAAGACAAGGTGCTTATCCCCAATCAGGATTTCTACAAAGACATTTTCCACCAACATGCCAATGAGGAATATACACAGGCAATACAATTGGCGCAGGACCGGGTTTCTAATTTTCTAAAAAATAATAGCAAACCTTTCAGCGGAATCAGACCTGATGACATGAAAGCAAAAGTAGAAGGTGTAGATTTAAAAATACCTTTACCGGATTATGAGAGTTTACTTAATGAAGTGGACGAATTGTATGTAAAACATGCTACCGCTTATCACCTGCCTGAGTATATCGCACATTTAAACTGCCCTGTGGTAATACCTGCATTGGCTGCCGAAGTATTGATAAGTGCTATTAATTCTTCTCAGGATACTTACGACCAAAGTGCCGGAGGAACTTTTATAGAAAGAAAACTAATAGACTGGACCAGTGAGCAAATTGGTTATACTGACAATGCTGACGGTATTTTTACAGCAGGAGGTTCTCAAAGTAATTTAATGGGACTGCTGCTGGCCAGGGATTACTTTTCTTTGGAATACCAAAAATGGAATATCAAATTGGACGGTCTTCCACCGGATGCAAGTAAATTCAGGATTTTTGTGTCTGATAAAGCGCATTTCAGCAACCATAAAAATGCCTGGATTTTAGGTCTTGGAGAACAATCTATTGTACATGTAGGAGTGGACAGCAGGTATCGTATGGATCCTGAACAGCTTGAAAAAGCGATAGCAAAAGAAATAGAAAAAGGCAATATTCCTATTGCTATAACTGCTACAGCAGGTACAACAGATTTTGGTAATGTGGATCCGCTTCATAAAATAGCCAGTATTGCAAAACGTAATAACCTGTGGCTTCATGTTGACGCTGCCTATGGTTGCGGACTTTTGCTGACAGAAAAATACAGGCATCTTTTGACAGGTATTGAACTGGCCGATTCGGTAACTATTGATTATCACAAATCTTTCTTTCAGCCGATCAGCAGTAGTGCTTTCATAGTAAAAAACAAACTGCATCTGAACATCATCAAACACCACGCTGATTATCTAAATCCTAAGGAGCAGAATTATGAAGAGCTTCCGGCACAGATCAATAAATCTATTATTCAGAGTACCCGTCGTTTTGATGCCTTAAAACTGTGGTGTACACTGCGTTATATGGGTAAAGAAAAACTCGGACAATACACTGATACCATTATTGAAACTGCAGAAAAAGCTGCCAATCACATTGATACTGATCAAGATTTTGAACTTTTATGTCATTCAGATATGGGCGTATTAGTGTTCCGATACATCAATGGTCCTGATCAGGCTAATTATTGCAATATCAACCAATATATTAAAGAAAAACTGTTTTTCAGCGGGGAAGTTTTGGTAGCCAGTACTAAAGTAGATGGACAATTCTATCTCAAATTTACCATTTTCAACCCTCTGACAACCCTTGACGATATAAAACATATTCTTAACATTATAAAACAAAATGCAAATGACTACCAACGACTTAACTAAACTTCGCCCACTGGCAGAGCAGGTTAATTTTAAATCCCTCCTCAACTGTTACTGCAGGGAATTCAAGAACTGGAGTCGTTATGAAGGTATTCCTAAATACGATCAGGTATTGGCAGATTATATGCGGTCAATTGACCATAGCACTTTTCTTCGATTTGATTTTACCAATATTGGTCAGGAAGTTTTTGCTCCTTTGGAATACTTTTCGGAAAGTGGAATACATTCTTTTGGTTTTCCGATTGTAGTACGCGATTGCAACTCAGACAAAATCAAGGAGATTGATCCTTTACATTTTATTGACCTCGTAACAGCATATTCTAAAACCGATTATCCGGACATAGACTCTGCTCCAACCAAAGAACGTCTGAAAAACAGTATCGATAATTTAGCCTTTTATCTGGCTCATTATAAAAACAGTGACAGGAGTGCAAATAATCCTGAGCAATCTTTTATTGAAGCCGAACAATCCCTTATTTTAGGGCATTCGGTGCATCCTCTGCCAAAAAGCAGGGAGGGTTTTAATAATGAAGAACTGGAAAAGTACTCTCCTGAAACTGCCGGACAATTTCCTTTGCATTTTTTCCTGATCCATCCCGATAATGTACTGGAAAAAAGTGCTGAGGATTATCTGATGACAGATTACCTGAGAAAAGAAATTGCAGCATATGCAGATAACAATGCAAAAGAATTACTGGCTCGCTATCCGCAATGGAAAGTAGTCCCTGCTCACCCATGGGAAGCTGAATATCTTTTGAATCAACCGGAAGTAAAAGAAATGCAATCCAAACAAATCCTGTTTAGTTTAGGTCAGTTTGGTCCGTCTTATACAGCAACATCCTCTGTTCGTACCGTTTACAATGATGAAAGTGAATGGATGTATAAATTCTCCTTACATGTTAAAATCACGAATTCTTATCGTGTGAATTATCTCCATGAATTAAATCGTGGTTATGATGCCAGTGAGCTCATGAAAACAGACTGGGGAGAAGGGGTGCAAAAAGACTATCCTGAAGTACAACTTATTTGTGATCCCGCTTACATTGCGGTTATTTACCAGGATACTGTTATTGATGGCTTTAGTACCAGTGTGCGTCAGAATCCATTCAAAGGGGCTGCTTCCGAAAAAAATGTAAGTATGGCAGCATCACTTACCCAGGACGGTGTTTTAGGTGAATCATCAAGAATGCTGAACCTCATCTCTGAATCTGCAAGCCGACAAAGCAAAGAGGCTTCTGATGTTGCGGTTGAATGGTTTAAGCAATATCTGAACATTACCATCCGTCCTTTGATCGGTATTTTTAACAAATACGGATTTGGAGCAGAATTCCATCAGCAAAACATGCTGATCGAATTTGATGATAAACTTTTTCCATCCAGACTCTATTTCAGGGATAATCAGGGTTATTTTTTTCGTCAGGGAAAAGTTGAAGAACTGCAACGTATCCTGCCTGATTTTGGCAGAGACAGCAGATCTTTTATAGCCGAAACCAGAATTATTGATCTTCTTGGGTATTACTTATTGGTAAACCATTTACTCGGGATCATAAATGCTTTGGGCAAAAGTAAACTGACAGAAGAAAAGTTACTTATAAACCTGTTATACGAATCATTAAAAGCAGAAGAACAATCTGACACTACAGGCTTGGTTTCGCATTTAACCAATAGTGTCAAACTGGTTGTAAAAGGTAATTTACTGACCAGTTTAAACAATATGGATGAAGCCAGCGCTCCAAGAACTAATCCTGCAGTTTACAAAAGTTATCCGAACCCTTTAAACAAATACTTTTTTTCTGAAAAATTGATTAATCCAAAAGGAACAGGTACTGTTTTTAACCGATATTTTGAAAAGGAAAATGTAACGGTAACATTGCGACCTGTGAATATTGATACCGATCTGGAAATGTTGCATGAGTGGTTTCATCGTGAACATGCTTTGCAAATCTGGAAAATGAACTGGCCAATTCGGGAACTGGAAGCCTATTATCGTACGTTACTTCCAAATGACGTTGTACAAAGTTATATAGGCGAAGTTAATGGTGTGCCCACTTTTAATATTGAAGTGTATTGGGCTAATCGTGATGTGGTTGGAGGATATTATGATGCGTTGCCTTCTGATTATGGTACTCATCAGTTTATTGCACCAACTGATCCAAAATTAAAATTCACTTCTCCCGCTACACAATCCATGATGGATTTTGTATTTGCAGAACCAAAAGTAGGCAAAATGGTTGGTGAAGGTTCAACAGCTTTATTGGCATCGATGATCAATAAAGCCCAGATGGGATTCAAAATCGAAAAAGTAATTGAAATGCCGGATAAGAAAGCCAACCTCAACTTCTGTTATAGAGAATGGTATTGGGCAAAATTCCCTTCTGCAAAAGATTTTCAGAATATTCCGGTTACAGCACCCCAAGTTTAATCAATAAAAAAACAACAATGAGTACAGAAAAAATATATTCGGTAATAGGTATCGGAATTGGTCCTTTTAACCTTGGTCTTGCCGCTCTTATGGAACCCGTAGAAGAATTATCATCCGTATTTTTTGATCAGGCGGATGGTTTTGACTGGCATCCCGGTCTAATGCTGAACAATGCTACCCTTCAGGTTCCTTTTTTAGCTGATTTGGTAACGATGGCCGATCCCACAAGCGAATACTCTTTCCTTAATTTCATCAAGGAAAGCGGAAGATTGTATAAATTCTATATCAGGGAAAATTTCTTTATTTTCAGAAAGGAATATAATGAGTATTGCAAATGGGTAGCTTCTAAACTTCATAATTGTAAATTTTCCCATAAAGTAGTATCCCTTGATTATGCCGATGGTCTCTATAAAGTAATGGTCATCAATACACAGACTTGCATTACTACTACTTATTATGCCCGGAAAATCGTTTTAGGAACAGGTACTTCTCCGCATATTCCGGATTTTATTAATCAGGAAGCTTTGCCAAATGTGATTCATGCTTCAAAATATTTATATTTTAAATCCCGAATCCAAAAAAAATCATCCGTAAGTATTATCGGTTCGGGACAAAGTGCTGCAGAGGTGTTTCGTGACCTTTTACCTGAAACTCAAAATGGCTTACAGCTTAAATGGTTTACGCGTTCCTCCCATTTCTTTCCGTTGGATAACAAATCTAAATTAACCCTGGAACTTACTTCTCCTGAATATGTAGATCATTTTCATAACCTGTCACCCGAAAAACGCAAGCAGCTCTTAGCCAGACAACACGGGCTTTACAAAGGGATTGATCAGGAATTGATTAACGAGATTTTTGACAGCTTATATGAAATGAGTTTGGACAATACGCCTTTAAATGTCGAATTGCGCTCTAATCTGCGTCTTACAGCCGTGACTGAAGATTCTGATGGTTCTTATGATATGGATTTCACACATACCGAATTGGAGCAGCCTTACCAAAACCAGAGTGATTATGTTATTCTGGCTACAGGCTATAAATATAAAGAACCGGATATTCTTCAGGGAATTGAAGATAAAATCGATCGTATGGAAAATGGTTTGTTTAATGTAGGCCGTAATTACACTATCGATAAAAATGGCAAGGATATTTTTGTTCAAAATGCGGAACTACATACGCATGGGCTTTCTACCCCGGATTTAGGAATGGGTGCTTATCGTAATTCATACATTATTAATCAACTTGCTAACCGCGAAGTTTATAAAGTTGAAAAACGTATTGCTTTTCAGGAATTCGGTGTAGAAAAATCGGCAGAAGCCTTTTCACAAACCAATACTATGGACATAATAAACGAACAATTAGATGTTCAGACATTAATAAAAAACTAATTTAGAATGACAACTTCTGAAAATATATTCAAAGACGCACAACATCTCAATGCGACTATTTGGAATAAAGTAAATCGCAATCTCCTTGCAAAAAGTATCGCAGAACTGATGCGTGAAGATTTGGCAAAACCGCTAATCGTAAGCAAGGAAGAAAACGGTCTCACCCATTTTAAATTAGAGACAGACAAAGAGAACATTTATTATACTTTTTCCGGGTATCCAAGATTTATTAATTATTGGCATATCGTCAAAGAAAGTATTTGTAAAAATGAGGATGGACAGCAATCAGGTACAATTGATGTCCCTAATTTCTTTATAGAACTGCAAAATACCTTTGGTATAAATTCCTTCACACTGGCACATTATGTTGAGGAATTATTGCACACTTTATATGCTGATGCTTTTATCCATTCCAAAAGTCGTTTGCCGGCAGCAGAACTTGCAGATTCAGATTTTCAAACTATTGAACACAGTCTGGACGGGCATCCATGGGTCATTGTAAACAAAGGCCGTATTGGTTTTGACTCACAGGATTATGAAGACTTTACACCTGAATCCGGTCAGAATACACGTTTAGTCTGGATTGCTGCCCATAAAGACCGTACTACTTTTCGTTTATTGGAAGGTATGGATCAGCAAATTTTTTATGAAAATGAATTGAGCAAAGAAAAAATAACTTCGTTTAGAACCCTTATCGCTCAGGCAAAGGTAAATCCGGAGGATTACATCTTTATTCCGGTACATTCATGGCAATGGCAAAATAAACTCGTTATGCAGTTTGCCCATGATATTGCTGCGAAATACCTCATTCCTTTGGGACTTTCAGATGATTTGTATAGTCCTCAACAAAGTATTCGTACGTTTTTCAATCAAAGTCAGCCACACAGACATTATGTAAAAACGTCAATGTCTATATTGAATACCAGTCATATAAGAGGCTTATGTGCTAAGCAATTATCAATAGCGCCACAGCTTACAGGCTGGATCAAAGACATTCTTAAGCAAGACTTACATCTTCAAAAAATGGATGTTGTCCTTCTGGGTGAAGTAGTTTCTGTTAGTTATACACATCCGAGTTACAGCAAAATCACAGATACTCCTTATCAGTACAATGAATATTTGGGAGCCATGTGGCGAGAAAGCCCGATCAATTTTCTAAAACCCGGAGAAAATCTAATGACGATGGCTTCATTACTATATGTGGATGATCAGGGTAAAAGTCTTATTCAGGAACTTATAGAAAAATCAGGACTTTCTACGGAGCAATGGCTGAAGGCTTATTTTACAGCATATCTTAAACCAGTGCTGCAGATTTATTACCAACACTCTTTATGTATAGATCCGCATGGGCAGAATGTGATTTTGATTTTGAAAGATTATGTACCTACCCGTATAGCCTTGCAGGATTTTGTGGGAGATATTTTAATTAATGAGGAAGGGAAGAAAAAACTGCCGCAGGAATTCATTGAAAACATGTTCAATGCCTCTCCAAATCCTGAAAATGCTCCTTTAGTTATTCTTATCGCTGTGTTTGATGCTTTCTTCAGATACCTGAGTGATGTATTAATTACTACTGCAGATTTTCCTGAAGTTTCTTTTTGGAATGGTGTGTACGAAATCATCACAGAATATCAGGAAGAGCATCCTGAGCTAAAAGATATGTTTGAAAAATACGATTTGTTGATTCCCGAATTCAAACGTCTTATTTTCAACAGTCGTCGTTTGTTTAATGGTTATGAGGAAACCTCAGGTTTTCCGCATATGAAAAAAAGCGGTTTTATTCCGAACCCTTTATATCAGTTGGTAACAGAAGAATTACTAACAATAAAAGAGAATTCATGAAAACCACGATATTAAAAACACGCTCCTTTTTTAGCCTTTTAAAGCGTTCCTTATCCGGCAGTGAAAGTAATTTTACTTCCGGCAGCATCAACAGAACCATTATTTTAATGTCTGTGCCAATGGTCGCAGAATTATTAATGGAATCTTTGTTTGTTTGTTCCAATCTGTTCTTTGTGAGCAGATTGGGCACCAACGCTATTTCTATTGCCGGGGCTACAACTACTTTTATCACTTTTTGCTACTCCGTTTCCATAGGTCTTGGTATAGCTGCTTCGGCAATGATTTCCAGAAGGATCGGTGAAAAAAAGTTTAAGGCTGCAGGACAAACTGCCATGCAGGTTATTTATGTAACAGTACCAATTGCTGCACTTATAAGTCTGGTCTGCAGTATCTGGACAACAGAGATAATGAGTTTAATGGGGCTCTCTCCTGCCATGGTTCAGGAAGGTGCTTCGTACGGAATGATCATGTTTGCTTCCAGCGGATTCCTAATCCTTCGTATAGTAATCAACGGAATATTTCGTGGAGCCGGTGATGCTTCTACAGCCATGAGAATATTGTGGCTGTCTAATGCATTAAATATAATATTATGTCCCATATTCATGTTCGGCTGGGGACCAATTCCTGCTTATGGTTTATTTGGAGTAGGTATCGCTACACTAATTGCGCGAATGATTGGTGTACTTTATCAGGCATGGTATCTGGTAAAAGGCAAAACAATCATGAAAATTGGAATGGCACAATTGGTATTCCATTTTGACATTTTCAAAAGAATACTCAAACTGGCTTTTAGCGGTACTGTTCAATTTATCATTCCTGCTTCCAGCTGGGTATTTATGATAAAAATTATGTCTCATTTTGGAGAAGATGCTTTGGCGGGATATATTTTGGCCCAAAGAGTAACCTCAATAGCCACGATGCCTGCATGGGGTCTTGGAAACGCAGCCGGAATATTAACCGGACAGAATCTTGGGGCAAAACAGCCGGATCGGGCAGAAAAATCGGTTTGGAGAGCAGGAACGCTAAACATGGGATTCCTTGTTTTAATTGCTGTTTGCTGGATATTTCTCGCCGTTCCCGTGGTAAAAATCTTTACGGATATTCCGGAAGTGATTTCCCACAGTACCATGTATATTCATTTTATCTCTATGGCTTATGTTCTTCTGGGATATACCATGGTGATTTCAAGAGCGCTCAACGCTGCCGGAGAAGTAAAAGTCGTTACCTGGCTTTACATCCTAATGTTTTATATCGTACAGATTCCGCTTGCCTATGCGTTGGGAATTACTTTCAACCTGGGTTCTAATGGCGTTTTTACAGCCATCTTAATATCAGAAATTGTATTGGCTGTTGCCTGCATAATTGTCTTCCGTAAAGGAAAATGGAAAAATACCAGAGTTTAATCAGACACAAATTAATTAAAAAAATAAAAAATATGAATACAACAGAACAATTACACGGCGTATTTGCAAGAGCTTTTGAAATACCTGTTACAGAAGTAAACGACCAATTGGAATATCAGGGAATAGCCGAATGGGATTCTATGAGCCATCTTGTTTTGGTTGAAGAACTTGAAAGTACCTATAACATCTCAATAGAAATGGAAGATATTTTAGACATGGGAAGTGTCGAAAAAATAAAGGAAGTACTTAAAAAACACGGATTTGAAATTAACTAGAATATAGCAGAGAACTATGGAACTATATGATTTAATCAGAAAAAATGAAAATTTAACCTTTACGGATTCCAGTACCGGTGTTTCAAAATCCATAAAGGAAATGCATCAATCCCTGAAAATTGACGATTTGCGATCGGTTGTCTTTATTTATAACGATAATCAGTTGCCGGCTATTGAAACTTTTTTAAACTTTTATCAAAGCAGATATACAATAGCATTACAGGGATTAGGAATAAATACTGACTTTAAGGAAAATTTAGAAAAAAAATATACGCCTTATTACATCTACGATCCGTCCCGTAATAGTATTGAAGGATACAGCGCGGTAAATGCCTCAGAAACGATAGTATTATTTAAACGCAATGAAAATTCTATTTTTCCAATACATCCTAAAGTTAAGCTGCTGCTAAGTACTTCCGGAACTACAGGATCTCCAAAATTTGTGAGACTTTCTGATGAGAATCTAGCGCAAAATGCCAAATCAATCCTGAAATATCAGCCGATTAGGACAGATGACGTTGTACCATTGAATGTGCCTGTAAATTCTGTGTATGGCTTATCTATTTTTACGACCAATTGTATAAAAGCACATCAGATTGTCTGTACTGACAAAGATGTGTTTCAAAAAGAGTTCTGGTCTGATTTGAAAAAATATGAATATTCTACCTTAGGAGGAGTACCTTATTTTTATGAAATACTTCATAGCATCGGTTTTTTTAAAAAGGATCATCCTTCACTCCGATACTTCACCCATGGAGGAGGAATGCTGAATCATAAATTGATAGAAATTATTTCAGAATACACCGAAAAATATAATAAGCAGTTCTTTGCACAGTACGGACAAACCGAAGCAAGCGGAAGAATGGCTTTTTTATCTACTGAAGATTTACTCAGAAAAAGAGCTTCTATCGGGCATCCTATCCATAATGGCCGTTTTGAAATAGACAATGAAACATCCGAACTTATCTATTATGGCCCAAATATCTTTGGCGGTTATGCAAACATAAGATCAGATTTGCAATTTTATGATCAGGAAGAAAAACTGCATACAGGAGATCTTGCAAAAGTAGATGATGATGGCTATTATTACATTACCGGCAGACTGAAGCGAATTGTTAAATTATTTGGTACCCGAATAAATCTCGATGAAATGGAACTTCTTCTGAAGGATAGCCTGGGCGGACAAACCATTATTTGCCTGGATGTAAACGACAAGAATTTAGCTGTTTTGTATACTGACAAAAATTTAGATAAAGAATTGATTAAAGGTGTTCTAAAAGAAAAACTAAGCCTTCATGCCAGTTCATTAAAAGTCATTCATATGGATGATTTACCACTGACTGCCAACGGAAAAGTGAATTATCCAATGATCAAAGAATGGCTTGAATCTGAAAGCCTGGTACAATAATCCAGAGTATTAGAGAAATATCCAACTTAAAATAAAAACACCTCTATCCTTACGAATAGAGGTGTTTTTGATTCAATAAAAAACTAACCTAAAACCTGAAAGTCAGGTTTGCTAAAACTGTTGTTGGTGCTTGTGGTGCTCCCCATGTGCTCCAATATTTTTCATTTGTTAAATTGTCTATCTTAACCCCAATTCTCCATGTTGGCTGCTCATAAAATACTGTGGCACCTAAAATTGTATATGACGGAATGTAAAAGGTATTGCTCGTACTCATGTAACTTTTATCTACATAATTTGCTCCAAAACCGGCGCCCAGACCTTTTAAGCTATTTTGAAGTTTATAAGAAGCCCAAAAATTTGCTACATTTTCTGGTGCATCTGCAGCTTTATTACCTTCAATAGCTTTATTAGCGTCACTAGTTTTTTCAATACGATTATCATTATAGGCATAACCAGCTGTAATATTTAAACCAGGGATAGGATTAGCAATCAATTCAAATTCATACCCTTTACTTACCTGTTTTCCATCCTGTTCGTATACCAAATTAGATTGTCTTATTAATGCATTGTCATTCGTAATATTATAATAACTAACTGTAGCACTTAATTTTTTATTAAAAATTTCTGCTTTTATTCCTGACTCGTATTGAATCGCATAAAGAGGATCTAATACCAATTGGGCACCATCAGGTTGGGTTACAGGAGCAATGTTTTGAAACCCGCTCATATAATTTCCAAATATAGAGACCTGATCTTTAATTACCTGATACACAACTCCAAATTTAGGTGCAAATGAAGTTTGCTTATACCCTGCTACCGTTCCACTTTCCTTACGATCGAAACTATCCAGACGCAAGCTTCCCATAGCCGATATACGGTCAGCTATATTAACTACGTAAGAGGCATAACCACTAAAAGTATATTCATCTCTTCCTGCTCTTATCGTTGGAGTTCCCAATACAGCATCAATGTCTTTTTTTCTGATTGGAACAAAATTTGTCGTTACATCAATTGTTCTGAAAGGAGCCGTTGGTGTTGGTGTAGATGAAAAAGTATCGGTATAGTATCTGTAATTAACACCAGCCAATAATTTATGTTTTACAATTCCACTTGAAAATTCTCCATTAATATTTTCCTGTATATTAGTGTAGTTACTTGATATAGGGCCAAAAACTGTTGCACGTATAGTTGCTGTAGTCGGAGAAGTCCAGGTAGGCAAAACCTGATAGCTATAGTCTATATTTTCACTTACATAAGAAAACAAGGTTGTAGATTTCCAATTATCAGCTATTTGATATTCCCCTTGTACAAAAGCTTTTGATGCTGATGATTTAGCTTCGGCATCATCATGAACCAAAGATTTTTTGTAGTCTAATTTTATATCCCCGGGATTTGTTATGCCGGATGTAGCAGCCACAGTAGGGTATAAAGGTTTGGTACTTTTAACATTATATAATTCTGCATCTACATTAAAAGTAAGTTTCTCTGTTGCCTTAAAAGTAAGGCTTGGTGCAAAAGACAGTGTGTTAGAAAAACCATAATCCAGAAAACTTTTTGCTCTGTTAACACCTACATTAAGCCTGAAAAGTACATTTTTATCTTTAGTAAGAGGAGTATTAACATCTGCCGTAAGTTGATTTACCCCATAACTTCCGCCAGTATAAGTTATTTCGGTAGATTTGGTTTCAAACGGTTTTTTAGTAACCAAATTAACAACACCACCAAAAGAAGATGCCGAAGATCCGAATAAAGTTCCTGAAGGACCTTTTAATACTTCAATTCGGTCAACATTCTGGATACCAACAGTAGAACGGCCTGATAAAGTTTCCATACCATTTCTGGCATTAACACCAACAGTAAACCCTCTGAAAATAAGGGCAAATCCTCCCGAAGGATAATTAAGAGGCACAACACCAGGTGCATTTCTCATAGCCGTTGTTATATCGATTGTTACCTGCTCCTGCATAAGTTCTTTGTGTATCACATTGTACACTTGTGGATTTTCAAGGTTTTTCAAGGGCATTCTGGCTACAGTTTCTGTTTTTTTAGAAAGGATGCTTTTTTTATTACTGATTACAACTTCTTTTAGCTCTTTATTAGAAACCTTTAATTGCAAATTAAGCGAAGCCGTTTCATTTTCAACTACTCTAACTTCCTGTTCTGATGTTTCGTAACCATTTAAAGATACTTGTAAGGTGTAAGTATTCGGTTTTACTCTGTTTAGTTCAAAACTACCGTCATCATTTGTACTGGTATTATATTTTGAGCCTTTAAGAATGATATTCACATCAGCTGCCGGTTTTCCGTCCGAAGTTGTGATTTGACCTTTGATTTTTCCGTGATTTTGTTGGGAAAAAGAAAAAAGGGTCGAAAATAATAAGCTAATTATAAATAAAAACTTTGATGTTCTTAAATTAAGATATTTCATTGATTTTTAATTTTGGTTAGTATTTGTTTTTATTTAGAATTAATAAAAACAGTGCAAAAATAAAAATTAATATTAGTTTAACAAGTATTATTTAGATTTATTCTACACAATAATTTACGCTCCATTTTTTATGTGATAAGCAATATTGAAATCACTAAAAAATTTTAAACTGCTCCTTAAGATGTAATTGATTTCAAACTCATATTTGATACAAAAACATAATAAATCAAAAAGTATAAATTTGAGTAAAACATCTTCATCCTTCTGGAAATAATTGTCACCCTGAGCGGAGTCGAAGGCTTTTTAAGTAATA
>NZ_AKJZ01000056.1 GCF_000282055.1 Flavobacterium sp. CF136 | reverse complement strand
TTAAAATTATCTTTTATAAACATTTAAAATCTATGCTTCTATGTGTTAAATTAACTTTTTTGCTAATTACACCCAACTGGTTAATTATATTAAAATTGAATGCTTTTCATCGTCACGATGTTCATTTTAAATATAAATAGAAGATTAATTCATTCAAATCTATTTCACAGTATCAGAACTGAATTTTTTCGTAACAATTAGTGAAATTAGTGTTTGATCTTTTGTCTATTTTAATCCGCAAATTCTGTTTATATTTGCACCTTTCGAACAAACAACAGAACAATGACTACTTTAAACGAATTGAATGCTATCTCTCCAATCGACGGAAGATATAGAAATAAAACCCTTTCATTAGCACCTTTTTTCTCTGAAGAAGCTTTAATCAGATACCGTGTATTGGTTGAAATTGAATACTTTATTGCCTTGTGCGAAGTGCCATTACCACAACTAAAAGACGTAAGTCCGGATTTATTTGACAGCTTGCGTAACATCTATAAAAACTTTTCTACCAAAGACGCCCTTTGGATCAAGGAAACAGAAAAAGTTACAAATCATGATGTAAAAGCGGTTGAGTATTTTATTAAAGATGCTTTTGAAAAACTGGGTTTATCTCAATATAAAGAGTTCATTCACTTCGGATTAACATCTCAGGATATTAACAATACTGCCATTCCGCTTTCTACAAAAGAAGCTTTTGAGCAGGTTTATATGCCTTCCTTGATTTCTTTAATTTCTAAATTAAAAGAATTAAGTGTTGAATGGAAGGACATTCCAATGTTGGCACGTACGCACGGACAACCGGCTTCTCCTACTCGTTTAGGAAAAGAAATCCTGGTTTTCGTTGAACGTATAGAAGAGCAGATGCGTTTATTGTTCAATATTCCGTTTGCAGCTAAATTTGGTGGTGCAACAGGAAATTACAACGCACATCACGTAGCATATCCGCAAATCGACTGGAAAAAATTTGGAAATAAATTTGTTGAAGCTGATCTTGGCTTACATCATTCATTTCCAACAACTCAAATTGAACATTACGATCATTTTGCAGCATTCTTTGATGCTTTAAAAAGAATCAACAATATCATTATCGATTTAGATCGTGATATCTGGACATATGTTTCAATGGATTATTTTAAACAAAAAATCAAAGCAGGCGAAATTGGTTCATCTGCAATGCCACATAAAGTTAACCCGATTGATTTTGAAAATTCTGAAGGAAACTTAGGGATCGCAAATGCTATTTTTGAGCATTTATCTGCAAAATTACCGGTTTCGAGATTACAGCGTGATTTAACTGACAGTACTGTTTTACGTAATATTGGGGTTCCGATCGGGCATACCATTATTGCTTTTGAAGCTTCATTAAAAGGTCTCAACAAATTGCTTTTAAACGAAGCTAAATTTGCTGAGGATTTAGAGAAAAACTGGGCAGTTGTAGCAGAAGCAATTCAAACAATTTTACGTCGTGAGGCATATCCGAATCCTTACGAAGCTTTGAAAGGTCTGACAAGAACGAATGAAGCGATTGATAAAAAGGCAATTCATAATTTTATTGCGACATTAGAAGTTTCTGATGCTGTAAGAGCAGAATTAATGCAAATAACTCCTGCTAACTTTACAGGAATTTAAAGAAAGCCTAAAATATTTTACCAGAAAAAGCTATCTTTAACGATAGCTTTTTTTATTTAATCCGATTGGAAATTAACCCAGATTACTTAACTTTTATTTTAATGAGCTCAGTGAATTTTATTTGAAATGAAAGCTGGATTAAGCTCCTGAAAAATTACACCTTTTTATGATTGCCTTAAATGCCGTTGCAGAAACTACACACCACCTGAAACCATTAATCAGCGATCTGGGACTTATCCTGATGACCGCCGGAATTGCTGTATTATTATTTAAAAAAATGAAACAGCCACTGGTTTTAGGATATTTGATTGCAGGATTTTTAGCGGGTAATCATTTTGATTTTTTTCCTTCTATTACGGAAATGAAAAGTGTTGAAGTCTGGGCTGAAATTGGAGTAATCATCCTGCTCTTTAGTCTGGGGCTTGAATTTAGTTTTAAAAAATTAATGAAAGTTGGCGGAACAGCCTCAATTACAGCCATTACGCAAATAATTACAATGGTTATAATTGGTTATTTGGTCGGACGATGGATGGGTTGGTCACAAATGGACAGCATTTTTCTGGGAGTAATATTATCTATATCTTCAACAACGATCATCTTAAAAACCTTTGATGAGCTTGGAGTCAAGGCTCAGAAATTTGCCGGAATAGTTATCGGTTCCCTTATTGTACAGGACATTGTGGCTATTTTGATGATGGTTTTATTATCAACAATTGCTGTGAGTCAGCAATTTTCCGGAAGTGAATTAATGATGTCGGTTTTAAAACTGGTTTTTTTCCTCACAGCATGGTTTATAGGCGGTATCTTTTTTATTCCGACACTCCTTAAAAAAGCAAAACACTTATTGACAGATGAGATGTTATTGATTATTTCACTTGCATTATGTCTGACTATGGTCAGTTTTGCTGCAAATGTGGGCTTTTCCCCTGCTCTTGGAGCGTTTATTATGGGTTCTATAATTGCCGAAACTACTCAGGCGGAACATATTGAACATTTGGTAAAGCCCGTTAAGGATTTATTTGGCGCCATCTTTTTCGTATCGGTCGGAATGTTAATTGATCCTAAAATGCTCTATGAACATGCGCTTCCGGTAGCTGTTTTAACACTAGTAACTATTGTGGGGCAATCTGTAAGTTCTACAATTGGTGCATTATTATCAGGACAACCCCTTAAACAATCTGTTCAGACAGGTATGAGTTTATCGCAAATTGGTGAATTCTCTTTTATTATTGCCACATTGGGAATGACCCTAAATGTTACCAGTTCATTTTTATATCCGATTGTAGTAGCCGTTTCAGCCGTTACTACTTTTACCACTCCTTTTATGGTAAAATATGCAGTTCCTTTCTCTGAATTACTGGAACGGAAAATGCCTAAAAAATGGGTTAAAAACATCAACCGTTATAGTGTCAATGCACAAGCGATAAAATCTGTTAGTACGTGGCAAAAAGTACTGCATGCTTATGTTATTCAAATTATATTACACACTATTATTGTTGCGGCAGTTATTCTATTATCATCAAAATTTGTGGCTCCGTTAGTAGCAGATACCCGATTCGGAAACACTTTGGCCGCACTGATAACTTTAATCATAATTGCTCCGTTCTTATGGGCGCTTTCGCTGCGACGTGTTGCCATTGAAGAAGTTGAGATGTTATGGGAAGAACGTAAATACAGAGGTGCTCTTTTAATGATGATTTTAATCAGAATGAGTCTAGGGGTATTTTTTATTGGATTTTTATTAAACATTTTCTTCTCGCCTCTGGTTGCTTTTATCGCTTTGATTATTGCCATTGCTGCTTATCAAATATTCCCTAAGAAACTAAATGAGCAATATCATAAAATCGAAAGTCACTTTTTAAAGAATTTAAACGACCGGGAAAACAAAAAAATTGACAGGCGTTATGCTAATTTAATGCCCTGGGATGGACATATGTCGTTTTTTGACATTGGAAAAGAATCAAATTTGGCCGGAAAAACACTGGAAGAATTAAGCATTCGTGAACAAATGGGAATCAACATTGCTTATATAAAAAGAGGTGATGTTATGATTTCTATTCCAACTAAAAATGAACGTTTATTTCCCGGCGACGAAATTTGTGTTATTGGTACAGATGCTCAGGTCACTGAATTTGGAAAATATTTGAATCAGAATGAAATTGAAAACCCTAAAGTTGTCGAAGAATCTGAAATTGTTTTGCGACAGCTGGAAGTTTCTGATGAAGAATTCATTCAGAAAAGCATCGGTCAATTCAGGTCTAAAACCAATGGTATGGTTGTTGGAATTGAGCGAAACGGAAAACGGATTCTAAATCCTGAATCCAGCTTGACCTTAGAAAAAAATGATATTATTTGGGTTGTTGGAGATAAAAAACGAATGAGCCAATTAATAAAAAAAGCCTGATAATTGCTAAGCTACTAACTTTCTAAGTTAATACAAAGAGTTTTAAATTCTTTGTAGCTTAGAAACTTAGTAGCTTAGACACTACAAATTTATTTATTAGGCTGCGGAGTCATACGCAGATACGGTTTTATCGGTGTATGCCCTTTTGGGAATTTTGCAGGAATATCACTATCCGGAACTGCCGGTGTAATCACAACATCTTCTCCGTCTTTCCAATTCGCCGGGGTTGCCACACTGTAATTTGCCGTTAGCTGTAAACTGTCAATAACACGTAGCAATTCGTCAAAATTTCTTCCTGTTGAGGCTGGATATGTTAATGTCAATTTGATTTTTTTATCAGCGCCAATTATAAAAACGGAACGTACTGTAAATTTATCACTGGCATTTGGATGAAGCATATCATATAAAGTAGCTACTTTTTTATCCTCATCAGCAATGATTGGAAAATTTACTGTTGTATTTTGAGTTTCATTGATGTCTTTGATCCATTCTAAATGCGACTCTAGACCATCGACACTTAAAGCAATAACCTTTGTATTTCTTTTTGTAAATTCCGGAAGATAATTTGCAACTGTTCCTAATTCGGTTGTACAAACCGGAGTAAAATCTGAAGGGTGTGAAAATAAAACTCCCCATGAGTCCCCTAACCATTCATGAAAATGAATTGGCCCTTCGGTCGTTTCTGCATAAAAATCCGGAGCTATATCGCCTAATCTTAATGTTGACATAATTATATTTTTTTAGTTCCTCTAAAATTACTTAAAAAAATAATTAAAAAAAACTAAACTCTACTTTTTCTATCTATTTTAAGAAAATTATATTGTTTTTTTCTTTTGAATATTTGGCAGGAAATACGCGAGAACTCCAATTAATGGCAGATAAGAACTTATCGTGTAAACATATTCGATACTGGTTTTATCTGCAATATATCCTAAAACGGCAGAACCTAAACCTCCCATTCCAAAAGCAAAACCAAAAAACAAACCTGAAATCATTCCGACTTTTCCAGGTTTCAGTTCCTGGGCGTAAACTAAAATAGCCGAAAATGCCGAAGCTATTACAACTCCAATAATTACTGCTAAAACAGCAGTCCAAAATAAATTAGCATATGGTAAAAGCAATGTAAACGGAGCGGCTCCCAAAATCGAAAACCAAATAATATATTTTCTACCAAAATGATCTCCCAAAGGTCCTCCTATTAAAGTTCCTGCTGCAACGGAAGCCATAAAAAGAAACAAATAAAACTGCGAATCCTGAACACTTAATCCAAATTTACTAATTAAATAAAAAGTGAAATAACTTGACATGCTTGCCATATAAAAGAATTTGGAAAATATCAGCAACAATAAAACAATGATAGAAATCGTAATTTTTCTATTTGACAATTGCATCTTATCTTCCTCTAAACCGGCTTTCCCCAATGTTCTTAAACTCATATGATTAGCATACCAAACCGCAATTCTTGACAAAATCATAATTCCTAAAACTCCTGCAAGTACGAACCAGATAACATACGATTGCCCGTGTGGAGCTACTACCAATGCGACCAATAAAGGCCCGATGGCGCTTCCGGCATTTCCACCTAATTGAAATATGGATTGAGCCAGACCTCGCTTTCCTCCTGAACCTAAAAAAGCAACACGGGAAGCTTCGGGATGAAAAATTGAAGAGCCGACTCCTACCAAAGCCACTGAAACTAACAACATCCAGAATGAACTGGAAACGGACAATAATGCTAATCCGGAAATGGTAAAAATCATAGCTGCTACAAGTGAATAAGGTTTTGGTTTTTTATCTGTATAAAATCCAACGAAAGGCTGTAATAAAGAAGCCGTGACCTGAAAAACAAAGGTAATCAGTCCGACCTGAGTAAAACTTAAATTGAAATTTTGCTTTAAAATTGGATATGTCGAAGGTATTACAGATTGCATCAAGTCGTTTAATAAATGTGCAAATGCAATTGAAAATAATACCGAATAAACTGTTTTTTGAGCTAAAGTACTGCTGTCGATTGCAACAGTTTTTGTAGATGTATTCATATTCCAGAGGAAAAATTATTAATCAGATTTATATAAAACTAGTGACAAAATACCAAACAGCAAGGGTTGCGAATGAAATTGGTATTCCGAAACCAATCATCATACTGCTCAATTTTGGTTTTAATCCGTAAGTCGAAGCTAAAATGGCACCTGTAATCATTGGAGCCATAGCTGTTTCCATTATTGTAATTTTTATTGGTTCAGAATGCTGCTTGAAAATAAATACGTATAAAACTAAAATCACAAACGGAACCAGAATAAGTTTAAAAAAAAGTCCGAGTCGTAAAAATCTCCAATGCTGACTTTTTTTATCAAAATTCAGCTGTAATCCGACCGACAATAAGGCAAGCGGCGTTACCAAACTTCCGATTTTTAGCAATACAGATTGAATGTCCAAATCCAAATCATAGTCATATACATTCATTAAGCAAGCTAACACAAACATTATAAACGGCGGAAATAATATTATTTTCTTAATAATACTAAAAGTGTTCGGACTACCTTTCGAATAGAAAGCTGCTACAAAAACTCCCAATGTAGAAACTACAACAAATGTTCCGGGCTGATCGACCAAAACTGCCGTTTCTAATCCTTTTTTTCCGAACAAAGCTTCAATTATAGGATAACCAAGAAAAGAAGAATTACTCAATCCTGCCGTAAGGATTAAACAGCCAATAAGTTTATTGGACCATCCTAATCGTTTTCCTAAAAAATGAAAAAATACAAAAGCCAGTATAAACGTAAGCCAGCCCGCTCCTATTGGGAATAACAACTCATTATCCCATTTTATTTTCGGTATGTGGTATAAAGTAATAGCCGGCAGACAAAAATAAATTACAACTTTGTTTAGAAACTTGTAAATATGGGTTGGAAACCAGTTTACCCTTTGCAAAAGCAAGCCTAAAAATAAAAAGAAGAATATTAAAATAAAGTTGTTCATATGGCAGTATCATTACAAAAATAGGAATTTATAAAACATTAAGGAGTATAAAATTTTAGTTAAAATTATTTTTAATTCAATAAAAACAATTACATTTGTAACATATTTTATTACAGTATGATTTCAGGTAAGTTTGCCATAACGATTCACATTCTGACTTTACTCTCTAAATTCCCGAATGATTTTTTATCATCTGAATTTATTGCAGGAAGCATGAACCTTAACCCTGTTCTGGTCCGAAAAGAAATTGCCAATCTAAAAGCCCATCATATTGTAGAAAGTAAAGAAGGTAAAAATGGTGGCACGAAATTGTCTAAAGCGGCAACAAATATTACATTAAAAGAAATATTCGAGATGACTTTTGACAATATCAATTTAGGATATGCTAAAAATCAGCCTAATCCTGATTGTCCGGTTGGAAAAAAAATCAATCAGAATTTAGCCAAACTATACGCCGACATGAACGAAAAAGTTAGTTTGCAACTGACAAATATCACATTAGAAGATTTTTCCAATCAATTCTAACCTTTTTTTATACAAAACTGTAACATTTTTTATTACTAATTAAATTAATATATTTATGAAAATCGCAATTATTGGAGCAACAGGATTCGTCGGTTCAGCAATTTTAAATGAATTGGCAGACAGAAAACACAACATTACAGCTATCGCCAGAAACCCAAAAGACACATCAAATGTAAATTGGGTCGCTATAGATATTTTTAATACTGATGCTTTGGCAGAAACTTTAAAAGGAAATGACGTAGTAATCAGTGCCTATAACTCAGGATGGACAAATCCAAATATCTATGATGATTTTATTGCCGGTTCAAAAGCAATTCAGGAAGCAGTAAAAAAATCAGGTGTAAAACGTTATATCACTATAGGTGGCGGAGGAAGTTTGTTTGTTGCACCAGGTCTACAAGCGGTTGACACTCCTGATTTTCCAAAAGAATATTATGTAGCTGCAAGTGCTGCAAGGGATTATTTAAACATTATTAAAGAAGAAAAAGAATTGGATTGGGCATTTTTCAGCCCCGCTTTTGAGATGCATCCGGGAATCACAACAGGAAGAACAGGAAAATACCGTTTAGGCTTAGAAAATCCGGTTTTTAATGACGAACAGAGAAGTATTTTATCTGTAGAAGATTTAGCCGTAGTTATTGCAGATGAAGCAGAAACTCCAAAACACCATCAGGTTCGTTTTACGGCAGGATATTAATTATTACAGCCCAAATAAATTCACAAAAAACAGTTTCGAAAGCAATTTTCTACTTTTGAAACTGTTTTTGTTTTCAGTACTTTTACAGTACCAAAAAAAAGTATTTTGTCAAGTTTAAAAAAACAGTCGAGCAGTTTACATGAAAAAGTCGGAATTTCTTCCCCTGAAATTACCAATGTTACAGCCATCAGTCAAATACAGCAAAGAAGAAGACAGCTTCCTACTTCAAATGAATTAATTACCGGAATTTTAAATAGTAATAGAACTGCTTTAAGCCGTGCCATTACTTTAGTCGAAAGTACAAATCCTCAACATACAGAAAAAGCTAACGAAGTCATTAAAGGTTGTCTGCCTCATTCAGGCAAATCAATCCGAATTGGGATTACAGGCGTTCCCGGTGTTGGAAAAAGTACTTTTATTGAAGCTTTTGGAAAACATTTAACTTCATTAGGGAAAAAAGTTGCCGTATTGGCAGTTGATCCAAGCAGCTCTCTTTCACATGGAAGTATTTTAGGAGACAAAACCCGAATGGAAGAATTGGTTAAGGATGAAAATGCTTTTATCAGGCCAAGTGCTTCCGGAGATACTTTGGGAGGCGTAGCCAGAAAAACACGTGAATCAATTATTTTGTGTGAAGCTGCAGGTTTTGACACTATTATTATTGAAACTGTTGGTGTCGGACAAAGTGAAACTGCTGTCCACGGCATGGTAGACTTTTTTTTATTACTAAAAATTGCCGGTGCCGGCGATGAACTTCAGGGAATTAAACGTGGTATTATGGAAATGGCAGATGTTGTTGTCATTAATAAAGCAGATGGAGATAATATCAAAAAAGCAGATTTGGCTAAAGTTGAATTCAATAGAGCTTTGCATTTATTTCCTCCAAAAAAATCAGCATGGCAGCCAAAAGTTACAACCTGCAGCGCCATTACCAAAGAAGGAATTTCTGAAATTTGGGAAACGATTTCGGGTTATTTCAAAATGACAAATGAAACCGGTTATTTTCAGGAAAAAAGAAAAGAACAAAATCAATTCTGGATGATGGAAACTATTAATGAACAATTAAAAAATCATTTCTACAATCAGCCAGGTATCATGCAACTATTGGATAAAACCCAAAAAGCGGTACAAAGTAGTGAAATGTCACCTTTTGCAGCCGCTCAGTTATTATTAGAAAAGTATTTTAAAACGTAATTTAAACTTGACTATTCAACCATACAAAAATTTTAACGAATATTTCCTATTGAATTTTTAGCGGTATCATGTTTGGTTTTTAAACGTCTTTTTTCTACTGCAGACTCTATACTGGTTTGCGTTTGTAATGTAGTTTTCAAATCTGAAGCAGAATTTGATTTAACCGCTTTTTCTTTTACAATTTTACTGTCCTGGGCTTTTACATTTGTTAAGCCGCACAACACTAATGTTACTGTAAAAATTGCTGTTTTAAGGTTTTTCATATCGATTTAGTTTTAATGATTTATAGTAGATAAACAAAAGCTGTTTTTTGTTACCTCCTTTTCGGCTTTTAAATTAAAAATACTGTATAGAAATTCAAAATCAAACCATTAATATTAAACTATTTCATTTGGTAATTGATTTAAATTTTCGGCAACTTTAAAAAAATATACTCTTAAAAACAAAAAGCTGCTAAAAAATGAAATATCATCTTTTGCAGCCATTCAGTTATTATTAGAAAAATATCTTAAAGGTGATCTAAATCCATCAATTCTATCAAACAAGAATTTAACGAATATTGCCTACTGAATTTTTAGCAGTATCATGTTTTGTTTTTAAAACTCCTTTTTCTACTGTAAATCCCATACGAACCTGTGTTTTTAAGGTATCTTTCAAGCCTGAAGTTGCTTTCTCAACGATAACAAATGCTAATTCATATTCTCCGTCAGCCAGGTCTAATACAGCTTCATTTTCATTATCCTGAATTTTTAAAATATTTTTTTCAGAATCAGGTTTTGCCATTTTTCCGGTAGCGGCATAGGAAGCAGCGGCAGCCCCTCCTCCTCCTCCGGCTAAATTTCCCACACTGGAAACCGCAGCAGAAATAATAGCTCCGCCTGGCAAAGCACCTCCCAATAAAGACGAACCCTGTGACAAAGCGCCACCAGCTGCATGTAAACCCTGATTGACTTTTTCGCCAAAAGCAGCGCATTCATTTTTGCTCAATTCCTTAATGCTTTTGTCAGTGGTATTGATTCTGTACCCTTCATTAGAAGGAAACAAAACGATACATCCGCCTTCAACTAATGTTACATTTATTTTTCCGGCATTTACTTTTTCTCCAAAAGTTGCCCCTTGTGTCTGCTTTGCAATAGTAACATTCATAGAAATTCTGTTTGGCATTCCATTATTTATACCATTTATATTGCTTTTTTGAGCAGGACCATCTAAAGTGCTTTCTGAACCAGAAGTAGATTTAATCGTTTTTTCTTTTACAATTTTACCATCTTGTGCTTTTACATTTGTTAAGCAAAACACTACTAATACTGCAGTAAAAATTGTTGTTTTAAGATTTTTCATGTCGATTTAATTTTAATAGTTTATAAATAGATAAACAAAGTTTGTTTTTTGTTACCTCCTTTTTTTTTAAAAACAAATACCCCCTAAAATTTTAAAAATCAGAACATTAAAGTTACGACTATTTCATTTGACTGCTGATTTTAATTTTCGTCTGCTTTTAAAACCTGATTAAAACAAAAAAGCTGCTAAAGATGAAATTTTATCTTTAGCAGCTTTTTAATGCTTGTCGAAGGAAGTGATTAAAAACTTTAAATCTTTATGTCTTTGAACCTATTTTTTCCTAAGTTTATACTTATTCTCTCTATATAAATTCCCGGCTGTAATAACATGTGCCAAAGCATCCTTTGCTAATTCTTCGTTTAATTTTACAGGAATTAAAGTGGTGTCATTTTTAATTTCGAATTGAAGCGGTTTCAAATTTGGCTGCATAATTACAACCTGATTCTCTATTCTAAACGCATTGATATCATTAAACTGCATAATTGACCTTCCCTGAACTGTTGGATTCAATTTGTTTAAATTTCTTCCAACCATTGGTGTTTCAAACGGAACTCCTAAATAACTTAATAATGTTGGCGGAATATCAATCTGGCTTGCCAGTTTATTGTAAACAGCTCCTTTTTGAACTCCCGGTCCCATAATTAAAGCCGGAATATGAAATTTATTGATTGGCACTAAATTCTTTCCGTACGTTCTCGTATTGTGATCGGCAATAACAATAAAAATAGTATTTTTAAAATATGCCTCTTTTTTAGCCATTTCGAAGAATTTACCAATGGAGAAATCGGCATATTTCATGGCATTATTTACTGTTGCAGGCTTTTGGTCATAAGGTTTTATTCTTCCGGCAGGATATTCAAAAGGTTCGTGATTTGATGTCGAAAACATTAAAGAAAAGAAAGGTTTATCTCCTTTTGCTTTAAAATAATTATTTGCCTTAGTTACTAAATCTTCATCTGAATAACCCCAGGTTCCTTTGAAAGCATATTTATTCCCATCAGAATCAAAATCATCCTGATCTACAATATCCTGAAAACCATTTCCGTTGAAAAACGAAGCCATATTATCAAAATTCGCCATTCCTCCATAGATAAAACTGGTGTCATATCCTTTTTGTTTCAAGGCATCAGCCAAAGTAAAAAAACCTTGCTGTGAATTTCCTAATTTAACCACGCTCTCTGATGGCGATGGCAAAAATCCGGTTACAACAGCTTCTATTCCACGCACACTTCGGGTTCCTGTACAATATAAATTGGTAAATAATAACCCTTCTTTCGATAATTTATCAAATTCAGGCGTTAATGGTTTTCCTCCTAAAATCCCAACATATTCAGCACCTAAACTTTCCTGTAAAAAAATCACCAGATTATAACGCTTTTTTACAACTGAATCCGGCTGCTGTACATGAAGAAACGGAATTTCAGCATCAGTAAAATCATTTGGTCCGGCAATCATGTATTTTTTTACACGGGCAATTGCTTCGGCTTCATCCATTTTACCATACATTTTGGTGTTCCCTTCATTTTTAATTGAATATGCAGCAAAAGCAACGGTGTAAAATGAATTCAAACCTAAAGTATTTGTTAGCTGATCAGTTGAAAAAACAGCATTACTGGCATTAATTGGTCTCTTTGAAGTCAGGCTTGAACGTGCCCCAAAAAACAATAAAAAAGCAACTAACGGAAAAAGTATCAGTTTAAATTTATATTCGGTATTTGTCGTGTGGAAATACTTTTTTCCCTTTTTGAAAGCAAAATACAAGACAACTCCAAGAATCAGAAAAGTAACAATTATAGAAGTCAGATAACTTTTTAAAAGCATTCCGACAACTTCTTTTGGGTAAATCAGATAATCTAAGAAAATCTTGTTTGGACGTGTGTCGTATTGTTTTACAAAATCGGGTGAAGCCAATTCTACAAAAAGAATCAGAAACAGGAATAAAAAGCTATAAATAACCAAAAAGCTATTTGTGAATTTTATCCATTTACCAGGAAGAAATGTAATCAAAACTGCGGGAAGGAAAGACAAATAACACAGTAAAATCAAATCCATTCGCAAACCGATTGGAAAAATATACCAGAAATTGGGTGTCTCGATGACTCTGTCTTTAAATAGAAAAAATAAAAAGATTCTGCTTAAAGTTGTGATTAGCAATCCAATTGCTATGAAATTAAAAACGGGTTTTAAAAAACTTAATTTTTTCATTAGATGATTTTTAATTGAGGCAGATGCGTAGAAGTGCACAGCAGTGCGTCTCTACTCTTCGTAACGTTTTATTTCTCTGTCGTAAAATTCATTAGCCAGAACAATCAAACCTTCCATTTCGGCATTTAATTCTGCTTCATCAAGATCTTCGGCCTCTTCCATAAACTCAACCTCATCATCTTTTAAATTGATTATAAATCTCGGGTAATCAAGGTGAACGATAAAAATATCATCTGGAAAATCAGTATTATCTCCAAGTAAAAATTTAGGTAATTCCATTTTTATTATTTTTTTGTTTATTTTTTTGCCACAGATTCTCCAAATTCTCCAGATTAAAAAGTAATTAGATTTAACTTGTCAGAAATCTGTGAAATCTGTGGCTTATTTTTATTTTTTTATGCTTCAAATTTAGTTATTTGAAAATGAATTATTGATTAATTTTTTGGTTAAGTAATGAAACCGAATATACAGGAATATTGCTGCCGCAGTTAAACCTGCCAAAAGCCCGATCCAGACTCCTTCTGCTTTCCATGAGGTGTATTCTCCCAAATAATACGAAATCGGAAAACCAATTATCCAATACGCAGTAAAAGTGATATACATAGGTACTTTTACATCCTGTAATCCGCGTAAAGCGCCTAAAACAACTACCTGAATTCCATCAGAAATCTGAAAAACTGCAGCAATCAGTAATAATTTCGACGCAATTTCTATTACTTCAGTATTATCCGTAAGCTGTAGTGTGTTTTCCATATTCAAAAAGATATAAGGCAAAACATTATGAAAAGCAATGAATATTGCTGCAAAAACAACTTCAAGAATAATCGAAAGCAAAAAGATGGAACGCGCTACGACAACCAGCTTTTTATAATCCATTAATCCTTTTTGGTTACTGACACGAATCATCGAAACTACACTTAATCCCATAGCAACCATAAAAGTCATTGAGGCAAGACTTAAAGCAATTTGATTGGCTGCCTGACTTGTTTTACCAATATTACCGCAAAGCCATATCGATGCTGTAAAGAGTACTACTTCAAAAAGCATTTGCATTGCAGATGGCAAACCCAGGTTTATAATTTTTCTGATGGTTTCTTTTTTAATTTCTTCAAAGCTAAACCCTTTAAAATAAGTTTTTAACTGTTCATGCCTGGACAAAATAAGATGCATAAAAATCACCATCAGGATTCTTGAAATCACAGTTCCTAAAGCTGCACCAATAATACCCATTTTAGGAAAAATCCAAACACCATAAATCAACATATAATTGATACCTATATGAATAATATTCGCCATAATAATGGCATACATAGAATATTTGGTCATTGAAAGCCCATCAGCAAATTGCTTATATCCCTGATACATAATTAATGGAACTAATGAAAAAGCTACCCAAACCAGATATGGTTTTGCCAAAGCAATCACATCGGCCGGTTGATGTAATAACTCCATTAAAGGTTTGGCTAAAACCAATAATCCAAAAAGCATGAATCCTAAAATTGTACACAGAAACAACCCATGATGAAAGGTTGAACGAATTTTATTCTGATCTTTTTCCGCATCCGCTTCGGCTACAATTGGAGTTAAGGCAGTAGAAAATCCAATTCCTAAAGACAAAGCAATAAAAATCATACTGTTCCCTAAGGAAACTGCCGCAAGTTCGGTACTTCCTAATTTCCCAACCATTATATTATCAACAATACCTATTAATGTATGCCCTACCATTCCTAAAATAACAGGATAGGCTAATCTTAAATTATACGAAAACTCCTTTGTATACTGAACTAAATTCACTTTTAAACTTTTTAGTCGGCAAAGATAACCAGAAGCTTTGAATTCTTTGATATTATTAAAATTATATCCCTTTTATAAGGTCAAATTTTACGAATCCTAATATTATGTAACGATTTTGAATAATTATATAACAAGAAACAAAAGCATCAAGTCTAATTTTACACCATAGTAATTAAAAAAAAATACACGCATGAAAAATTTAAAAAACATCAAACTTTTGGTTTTTGCAGTAATTGCAATGATTTACACAAGTACATCATCTGCTCAGCAAACTGAAGAAATCAAAGACTACAATCAAGGCTTTAAATTAGGGTTTGGATTAAATGCCGGACTGCCAACTGACAATGCTTACGATTGGGCTTTAGGTGGTGATGTCAGGCTTCAATATGATTTATCAAAAAGAACTTCGCTAACCTTAACTACAGGTTTTACAAATTTATTTGTTGGAGATAATGCTTCCGATTTAGGATTTATTCCTGCTAAGGCCGGATTCAAAGCTTTCGTTTGGGAAGATCAATTTTATGTATTAGGAGAAGTTGGTGCTGGTTTTGCAGTAACCAACGGATATAATGACACTACTTTTTTATGGGCACCAGGAATTGGATATGCCGGTAAGCATATAGATATTAGTGTACGATATGAAGATTATCACAAATTCGAAACCAATCAGGTAGCACTTCGTGTAGCTTATGGTTTTGATTTATAAGAGCACAAATTAATATATTATTTTGTTTTTGGAAAACGAAAACCCCACAAGATTTTAAAATCTGTGGGGTTTAGTTTTTTATTACTTTTGCAATTCCTTTTTATAAATTTCGATGTTGGCTTTTATTTTATCATCTAATTCCGGCTCCTGAATGTCGGTATGTTTCTGCATTTCTTCCCAAATAATTTTTGCCACAATATAACGTGTCATTTCTTTATCATCTGCAGGAATAACATACCAGGGCGCATGCTCAGTTGAAGTTTTATTTATAGCTTCTTCATAATATTTTTGATATTCATCCCAATGGTCACGCTCTTTCAAATCGCCTGGCGAGAACTTCCAATTGTGTTTCCCTTCCTCCAGACGACGCAATAAACGCTCACGCTGTTCTTCTTTACTCAGATGCAGAAAAAACTTCATAACAATTGTTCCGTTTTCAGCAATATGTTTTTCAAAATTATTGATCTGTTCAATTCTGTTTTTCCAGAACTTCGGCGTAATATCATCAACCGAATTAATTCCGGGTAAATTCTCTGCCAAAATAAATTCCGGATGTACACGTGTTACCAAAACATTCTCGTAATGTGTACGGTTAAAAATAGCAAACTTGCCTTTTTCCGGCAAAGCAATATAATGTCGCCACAAATAATCGTGCTCTAATTCGGTTGAATTTGGCGTTTTAAAACTGTGAACTACTACGCCACGAGGATTAAATTCTTTAAAAACTTCCCGAATCAAACTATCCTTCCCTGATGTATCCATGCCTTGCAAACAAATTAAAACTGCATATTTATTATGCGAATACATCACATCCTGCAAATCACTCAATTTCGCCTGAACTTTATCCAGTTTTTCCTCTTTTTCCTCATCATCGGCTTTTATCTTTAGCAAAGTTGGAATTTTTGATAATTTTATTTCATCTGTAACTTTAAAATCATTCGGATCTATCGATTTCATATTTTTTCCATTTTTTATATTATAAATATACTATTTTTACGAAGCATATTCCTGCTATTTATTGCAATACTTTTTCAATAAATTATTTTTTTCCAAGCCATAACAAGAGCTTCCGCTGGTCGCTTTGTAATGCCAGGAAAAAATACAATTTCTCCTCAAAGTATTTTCATTGCTATCAGGGCTAAACAATCTTTTTCAAAACAACATTCATGGAAAAATTTACATTAGAAATATTATTTCAAATCATCGGGATCGGTTCGGCATCAGGATTATTTTTCAGTAACAATTCTCTTTATATCATTGGCGATAACAGCGGATTTCTATACGAATACAATATGCAGAATCAGCAATTAAGCCAACATCCTTTAATTGACAATCCTTCCCAAAATATCCCAAAAGATATAAAACCCGATTTTGAATCCATAACGCATCACAACGATACGTTATATGTTTTTGGTTCCGGATCTACCGAAAACCGAAATAAAATGATTGCATTCGATCTTAAAAGCAAAACTATTCTACAGAAAAACAATTTAGTAGACTTATATGCTTTAATGCAAAGTTTCGGCGAAATAAAACCGGAAGATTTCAATCTCGAAGGCGCTATTTTCGATGGCGAAAACTGGTATTTATTCAATCGTGGTAACGGAATTTCAAACAAAAACACCATTTTTACGATTCATGCCAAAAGTCTGGGCGAAGAATTTGCATTGGTTGCCACAAATTATAAATTGCCAAAAATAAAAGGCGTTCGCTCCAGTTTTACCGATGCTATTTTGGTTGATGACAAAATCTATTTCCTTTCAACCGCCGAAGACACACAATCTACTTATGACGATGGTGAAATCTTAGGAAGCTTTATCGGCCGAATCGATCTTAAAACCATGAAAATCGATTTTACCCAAAAAATCACTTCAATCAATAAATTCGAAGGCTTGACTTTCTATCAAAAATCAAATGACAAAATCGAGTTTTTACTTTGTGAGGATAATGACACGGAGCTTTTGGAAACGAAAATATATAAATTGAGTTTCCCGGTTAAGTAAAACAACACATTTCACTTTGTGCAATTTTGTGCAATCTTTGAGAATCTCAGTGCAATAACTTTTCGCAAAGATTCTCAAAGACTTCACAGAGATTCTCAAAGATCAAAAAAATGACAAACAATTAATAGTTAAAGAATTTTCAAATTATTTTAAACTTTTTTTCAGCTTCTTCCCAACCTTTTTATCTTTTCGGCTCTCTTTAATATAAAGACAACAATTGTGATAAACGAAACTCAAATTTCTAACTGCAAAAAAATGCACCGCGATGCACAGCGCCAGGTGTATGAGTATATGGCTCCAAAACTGTATCGCCTCTGCAAGCGATACCTAAAGAAGGAAGAAGAAATTGAAGAAGCTATGGCTGATGCATTCTATACCATATTTACAAAGATGGAACAGCTCAAGGAAGTTCAGGCTTTTGAGGCCTGGTCCAGAAAAATAACCGTGAACCACTGTTTGGCAGCCATTAAGAAGCATACAAATTTCAACATGTATCTTGATGATGTCAAATTGCTTTCTCAGCCTTTTACGGATGAAATTAACTCTTTGGAAGAAGAAGATTTACTCAATTTACTAAACCATATTCCGGACGGCTGTAAAACTGTTTTCAACCTTTTTGTTATTGAAGGTTTTGGACATAAAGAAATAGCCGGAATGCTTAACATTTCTGAAGGCACTTCAAAATCACAATTGAATGCAGCTAAAACCAAGCTAAAGGAATTAGTAAATAAATTGTATTATCAAAAAGCAAAATAGTCATGGACAATCAGGATAAAATATTCGAAAAATTTAAAGAGGCTTCGCACAACGCCGAGAGTAAAGATTTTCCGGCAATGGAAAAAGTCTGGTCTCGTGTTGAAGAAAAACTCGATAAAAAAGAAGACAAGAAAGCCATTTCGTTATGGAAAAAAATCGCAATTGCTGCATCACTTTTATTAATAATTTCTTTAGGCACTCAATTTCTAAAAACTGACAAAACGCCCAATATTGAAAATACTGATAAAGTTGTAACTAACGAAAAGGAAAAAGAATCGGTTCAGAAACCTGGTTCAGAAAAAAATAAAATGGCTGTTTCAGAAGATTCCGGAATAGTTTCAAAAGCTGAAGCTGAAAAAATCTTAAAGAATCAAATTAAACAAAAACCAACAGTTGCAATAAATGAAATACAAAGTTCTAACAGTGAGCCAATCAGCTACGGAACCTCAGCTGTAATAGCTCCTGATGAAATTTTTACTCCGGCACCATCAATTACTTCCGGTTATTTAAGCGAAGAGGACTCTGTTGAAAAAGATAAAGCTTTTGCTCCTATTGCAAAATCGGTAAAAGGAGAATCTTACCGCATTGCAGATTCTGAGGCAGAAACTCAAATGGCTAAAAAAAGTACGCCATTAGTTATAATGAACGGAAGAGCAATTTCTCACAGCAATGATGAGAAGAGAGATAAAATGATACAGGAAGAACTTCCTAATATGAACCCTGAAAATGTAGAATCGCTGGTAATATTAGACGAACCTTTATATATTATTGACGGAAATTATTATTCTGAAGATGATTTATTTGGCAAGAACCCAAAGAGTCCTTATGCCCCTTTAAATAAGCAGGAAATTAAAACCATTACCATTCTTCAGGATCTTGAAGCCACTGAAAAATATGGCGACAAAGGAAAAAAAGGAGTTGTAATAATTACTACCAAAACAGGAAAACCGGCTTCGAAGCAATAGCTTAAAATTTAATCATAAAACTTACGATAATGAAAAGTCTAAAACTTATTTCATCAGCATTTACTATGCTTATATGTTTCGTAGTTTCGGCACAGGAAAAGACAAACATCTCCACTTCAGAGGATAAAATTCCTCCTATAGAAGTTTCTTCAAATTTTGCAAAAACTGATGCTTCTCCAAGTTTCCGAATTGTATGTGCCAAAACTGTTTCAGATAAAGATGAACCGCTATACATTCTCGATGGAATTCCGATTAAAGCAAAACAATTTGCTGAAATTAATCCAAATGACATTGAAAATATTAAAGTTTTAAAAAATTCCAATGAAGCAGCTATTTGTGGGGGTTTCGGTAGAAAAGGTGTTGTTATTATTACAACAAAAAAAAGAGATTTATAAAAATATTACTGAGAAAGAACTCAATGATAAATTGAAAATTCCAGATATTATTCAGCCATAGCAATGACAAACAATTGAATATTTTAAAAACATAATTTAATTTTAATGAAGATTTAAAATCGCATTTTATTAACCAATATTTTTTTACATTTGAGTTTTCAATTCAAAAAACTTTAATTTAAAAATAAAATTAATGAACCCAATTTTAAATCAGAATTTATTTCTTGTAAAAGAGCACGTTGGCATGTTTAAAGCAGCGAACAATTACGATATTTACCATCCGGAATCTAACGAAATTATCATGAACTGCCGGGAAAACAATCTTGGTTTTTTCACGAAAGTGCTTCGTTTTACAGATTATAAAAGAATGACGCCTTTTAATGTTGAAATCACAACTCCCTCCGGAGAAAAGTTAATTACGGTTAAACGTGGTATTGCCATCTTCCGTTCGACAGTAGAAGTTCTCGATGAGAAAGATCGTTTAATTGGAACTTTCAAGCAAAAGTTTTTTTCTATTGGAGGAAAGTTCGAAATTCTGGATAAAAATCAAAGACCTTGCGCCACCCTTCAGGGAAAATGGACGGGCTGGGATTTTACATTTTCGCATGAAAACAAACAGCTTGCACAAGTAAGCAAAAAGTGGGCTGGAATTGGCAGGGAGTTTTTTACAAGTGCCGATAATTATGTCCTTCAAATAGAAGAAACTGTAGCTGCAGACAGTCCGTTAAGACAATTAATCCTTGGAGCTGTTATGTGTATTGATATGGTTCTGAAAGAATAACAAAGTTGTTAAACTTAGATTAAGAAACAGCAGAAAGCATCATTTTAGTAATCAAAAGAATTATTTTTGTGTAACTAAGAATGATGCTTTCTCATTTCAAAAATACGATCATGACAAACTTAAAAAATAAAAATGCCCTAATCACAGGCGCAGGAAAGGGAATTGGAAAAGCTATCGCCATTGCCCTGGCCAAAGAAGGTGTAAACGTAATTTTAATTTCAAGAACGCAGCTGGATGTAGATCAGTTAGCCATAAAAATTGAAAATTTTGGCGTTAAATCATTAGCATTGTCAGCAGATATTTCGGACATCAATTCAATAAATGCAGCAGTTGAAAAAGCGCTGGCCGAATTTAAAACTATTGATATTTTAATCAATAATGCAGGCATTGCCTCTTTCGGGAATTTTTTAGAATTAGAACCAGCCGAATGGGAGAAAATCATACAGGTAAACGTAATGGGTACCTATTATACAACCCGTGCTGTTTTACCAAATATGATTGAAAGACAAACAGGGGATATCATCAATATTTCGTCTACGGCAGGATTAAACGGAAATGCATTGACAAGTGCCTACAGTGCTTCTAAATTTGCAGTTCTGGGATTAACAGATTCTTTAATGCAGGAAATGAGAAAACACAATATCCGCGTTACTGCTCTAACACCCAGTACGGTCGCAACCGACATGGCAAAAGATTTGAACTTAACTGATGGAAATCCTGAAAAAGTAATGCAGTCTGAGGACATTGCCGAATTAATCATTGCCCAACTCAAATTAAACCGTAGAGTTTTTATAAAAAATAGCAGTATCTGGTCTACGAATCCGTAATTTTAAAATTAAAAACATCAATATGGAACAATATTTAAGACAATTGATTTCAATTGCATTTACAGATAAAAAAGAAATCTTCACCGGTTTTCTGATTGATTATTCGGATGATTGGATTTTACTAAAAAACAATCCCATTGATTTTGTGATTGATGGTTTTATAATTTTAAAAAATAAAAACATCGAAGCTATCGAAAGAGACGAAGAACTTGTATTTAACGAAAAAGTGATTCGCCTGAAAGGATTAAAAACAAATGCAGAAGACATCATTCCGATTAAGGATTTGAGTACGATTCTAAACTATATCAACAGTAAATATGGTATTTTTCAGATTGTAAAAAAATCACCAAAATCGGTTTATTTAGGAAAACTCATTGAGATAAACGACGAAATACTAACCATTGATTTCTTAGACATCAGAGGTGCGTTTGGTGGTGAACTAAGTTTTAATCCTGAAAAAATAAGAGTTATTGAGTTTGATTCAGATTATATCAATTCGTTGAAATTGGTTGTCGAGGAAAACGAAAAGTAATATTTCTATAAAAACAAGAAGGTTCTTTTTATTTTTTTGTCACATCGAGCGGAGTCGAGATGCTTTATTTTCATAAGGTTCTCGACTCCGCTCGAACTGACAAATGAATTTCATTATGTAAAAGACATTGACTTTTTTTATACCGTTTTTAAAACTTAAACTTCAGTTAATTTATTTAAAAACTCCAGACGAACACTTCCATCCTCATCAATTTTTGTCAAATTGATTTCTTGTAATGTATTTACCAATTCCGGATTCCATGGTGTTTTTACTTTTACATAATTTTCTGTAAAACCATGAATATATCCTTCTTTATTTTCACTTTCAAATAAAACCGTTCTATTTGATCCCAACTGGCTTTCGTAAAAAGCACGGCGTTTTTTAACAGATAATCCGCGTAGCATTTTACTGCGTTTGGCTCTCACATTAGCAGGAACAACTCCTAACATATTTGCTGCTTCGGTATTATCTCTTTCCGAATACGTAAAAACGTGCAGATAAGAAATATCCATTTCATTCAGAAAATGATATGTTTCTAAAAAATGCTCATCAGTTTCACCTGGAAAACCAACAATAACATCAACACCTATACACGCATAAGGCATTACTTCACGAATTTTATTTACTCGTTCTGTATAAACCTCCCGTAAGTAACGACGCTTCATTAATTTCAAAATATCATTGCTTCCTGATTGTAACGGAATATGAAAATGCGGTACAAAAGTTCTGCTTTTAGAAACAAATTCGATTGTTTCATTTTTCAATAAATTAGGTTCGATCGATGAGATACGCAAACGCTCAATTCCCTCAACCTTATCTAAAGCCTGTACCAAATCAAGAAAAGTATGTTCATGTTTTTTATTTCCGAACTCCCCTTTTCCGTAATCTCCTATATTTACTCCTGTCAAAACAATTTCTTTAATGTTTTGAGCTGATATTTCTTTTGCATTTTGCAAAACGTTTTCCAGAGCATCGCTTCTTGAAATCCCTCTCGCTAAAGGAATTGTACAATAGGTACATTTATAATCACAACCATCCTGAACTTTCAAAAAAGCACGGGTACGGTCACCAATAGAATAACTTCCAACATAAAAATCTGCTTCGGCAATTTCGCATGAGTGAACTTCACCCATATCGTTTTTGCTTAAATCATGAATATAATCAGTAATTTTAAATTTTTCAGTAGCACCTAAAACCAAGTCAACTCCATCAACAGCTGCCAATTCTTCAGGTTTCAATTGTGCATAACAACCCACGGCGGCAACAAAAGCCTTATCATTGAGTTTCATTGCTTTTTTTACGACCTGTTTAAACTGCTTATCAGCATTCTCTGTAACAGAACAGGTATTGATAACATATATATCAGCTACTTCTTCAAAATCAACACGATCAAAACCTTCATCATTAAAATTTCGGGCGATTGTAGAAGTTTCTGAAAAATTCAGTTTGCATCCAAGCGTATAAAAAGCAACTTTTTTTCTATTTTCCATAGGAACACACTACATTTTAAGTAGCAAGATATTATTTTACATCTTCATTAAAGAGTTTGCAAATTTACACACAAATTTCTTTAAAATAAAATCAACAATACACTATAGATCAATATTTTGCTTCAAACGCTTATTTATAAACAAGTAAATAAATATATTAAAGAATAAATTATATACTGCTTTAGAAATTCATTACGGAGATTAAAAGTTAAAAAACAGGAGAAAATACCGACAATACGCAAATAAATCCGATTAAATGCAAATAAAATACAATACGAGATATAAAATATTCTCATATTTATTTTGCTTACATAAATTTTAAACCTAAATTCACACATCGAAATTTGATAAAATATAATTTGGGAAACATACGATTATTAGATTATTAACGTTTTTACATTTTCAAGAATATAATACAATTTTCAATGGGAAAGCCGAAAACCACTATAATAGAGTAGGCAAATTTTTAAAATTTAAAACTATATGAAAGCATTTTTCCCCACGATCTGCTTAATGTTCTTAACTATTTTTAGTTCACAGGCGCAAACAAATGCAGCTGCTACAAATCCGTTTCCAACAATTAGCACACTAACAAACTGGGCTAGTTTTAACTCTCAACAACAGTTTGACATTGCCATTCGTGCTGTTGGATTTAAATTTGAAGTTAAAGAACCCGGTGAAGGGTCTACGGCGTATACCTACATTAGAAAAGTAGTTGTAAACGATGTAAACTATACAGATCGAATTGTTTACCGAATTACAAATAACAACTCTGCCAGCATTATTTCTTTAGTCACAGCTTCTACTGACTTGGTAAGTTTGTACACACCACAATTAGTGACATTTAAAAACAATAATTGCAAAACAGAAATGTCTAAAGATAAAAATACAACTTGCAGCTGTTACGAAAGTGCAAATTTTGCAATCGATCTTTGTGATGAACGCGTAAAATTGACAATGGGCGACGGAAATAAATATTTTGTTTCTGTAGCTAAAAAATAACAATTTCAGATAAATTATCATTCAGGTGGTAATAAACTCTAAATTGCTAAAAACCCCAAATTTTAAAGACTTTTAAAATTTGGGGTTTTTAATTTTATATCGGTTTTATCTGAAAATTTAATTCAAAATATAGCGCTGCACAACCTCAGCAACTCCGTCATTATTGTTTGAAGCTACAATTAGATTTGCTCTGTCACGCAATTCAGGCGTTACGTTATCTACCCAAACACCTAAACCTGCATATTCAATCATTGTTAAATCATTTCCCGCGTTTCCAACCGCAATAATTTCACTTTGATGAATATTTAGCTTAGCCGCCAAAAATTTCAAACTTGCCGCTTTATCAATTCCGTTTTGAGCTGCTTCTAAGAAAAATGGTTTAGACATAGCAACACTTAAATGAGGCATTGTTTCTTTTAAATCCTTCTCTACTTCTTTTAAATAAGCAGGATTTTCTAACAAAATACATTTTACCGCCGGCCTGTCAATAGCTTCTTTAAAACTTGATACTTTGCGATGTGCTAATCCTGTTATATCTTTTTCGATTTCAATATACTCAGAATCAGTTTCGCTGATAATTTCATTATCCAAATAGGTAATAATGTGAGTTTTCATTTTCACGCTATAATCATATAATTCGTGAATCTGCTCCTGTGTCAATTTCTGTTCAAATAAAATGAGATCGTCTTTTACGGTACTGATTATAGCTCCGTTAAATGAAATTATATATGAATTATTCAAATCTAATTCTAATTCTTTTGCATAAGCGGTCATTGCAGATGTTGGCCGGCCGGAAGCCAAAACCACATAAACACCTTTAGCCTGTGCTTCGAGAAGTACTTTTTTATTCAGTTTCGAAATTTTATGATCGTCTGTCAACAAGGTATCATCCATGTCGAGTACCAGCATTTTATATTGCATATTTTTTAGTTTTCAGTGGCGGTTTTCAGTGATTGCTGTGACTGAAAACTGTGATTTACTTATTTAGATACTCATTCGGAAATCTTCAATTACCGGATTTGCCTTTGCAAAATCTGTTTCCTGAATAAAAACCTCAACAGCCAAATCTGTTTGTCCAAAACCAGCCAAACGAGCCGATTGGATATTATCTTTTTTTACCGTTTCCAGACCTGCTTCTTCTAATCTTTCCTGTAAAGCAATTGCTAAAACTTCACTTCCTGAGAACACCTTCATTAATCCCATAACATTCTGTTTATATTATTATTTTTTATTATTTATTGTAATATTATTTATTGTAATATTATTTTTAATTTGTCCTGAAAATCCTCATTTTCATTCATTCCGATGTGACCTTGACCTTTTAAGGCACAAAAATGTCCTTTAAAATCTAACAGCTTATTTAATCGAACCGAATTTGAGCATGAAATTAATTGATCATCTATCCCGTGAAAAATATAAACAGGCCCTTTTACTTTTGGAAGATATCTGAAAGTTTCCAAATGAAATTTTTTCATGAAATTTGGAAAAAATGGCACTCTTTTACTCGATAATTCCGTGAAACTAAAATAAGGTGATTGCAGAATTAAAGCTTTTGGTTTATTTTCAGATGCTAAAACAGCTGCCAAACCGGAACCAATTGAATACCCTGCAATAATGATTTTATTTTCAGGATATCTCCCGCATAATGTTTTATAAGCTGTCGCAATATCATTGTTTAACTGCTCTTCATTTTCTATTTCTCCTTCACTTTTTCCAAAGCTTCTGTAATCTAAAATAAAAATATCGTACCCTAAATTGGTGTAGATCTTAGCAATTTTCCCCCAGGTTTCTAAAGTCCCTGCATTTCCATGAAGGTAAAAAACTAAACCTTTAGAATTTTCTGCTTTAAATAACAATCCATTTAAATTTATACCATCATAAGATTTAATATTTAATTCTTCGAACTTCTCTTGATAATCAAATTTATAATTCTTTGGAAGTCCGGCACCTTGAAAAACCATACCAACCTGATTGAAGTATACATAAGAAACAATAAGCACGTAAATAACAACAAAAAATGCTCCAAGCACAATCGTTAAAAATTTAAGCGTTTTTAATATCTCCATATAAAATTATAACTTCAACTATTTATTATTCTTCCTCTTCAATCTGATCTTCTTCCTCATCAAGTTCATCTTCCCCTTCTTCATCCAGATCAAAAATAAAAGGCTCTAATAACATTTTGTCAGCCAAAATTTCAATGCGTTCCGTTAATTCTTCAGCAAAAATAATACGCTGTGTTTTGGTAATACTGTTCGAAATACGCATGATTTTAGTTTCATGACGCAATTTCAAAATCGGATCAGCATCATCCAAAATAAACATTTTCAAACGGTTTACATTATAACCGGCGGTCGTAAACATATCGCTCAATTTGTTTGGTGTTCCGATTAAAACATCAATTCCTGTCGAAATATAGTTTTTGTCATAATCCGTGTCGCCTTTATCATGCACACCATAAACTTCAAGATTGGTATATTTTCCGTATTTCGCAAAAAGCTCAACCATTTCCAAAACTTTGGTTTTGTCTTCAACAATAATCAAAGCTCTTGGGGATTCTTCTACCTGACCAGCCAATTGCTGAATCACATTCAACACAATTGTAGTAGATTTTCCGCTTCCTTTTGGAGATAAAACAATACAGTCTGCTCCACTTTTTATCGTCGAAAAAGTTTCCTGCTGCAATATATTTGCTTCAGTCAAACCATTTTCGATTAAACCATCCTGTAGTTTTTCGTTTATTTTTTTTAATTTCATTTTTTTATGCTTTAGGCTTTAAGCTATACGCTGTAAGCAAAAATTATTTATATTTTTTAACAGCTGAAAGCCTAAAGCCTAAAGCCTATTGCGCGAAGCTTTTACTTGCTTGCGAACATTTTTACGTCCGTTTCTGAGATTTCGTTTCCTCCAAGGATAATTAGTCTTTCCACAACATTTCGAAGTTCACGGATATTTCCTGTCCAATCATATTCCTGTAATAATTTTATGGCTGGTGCCGAAAATACTTTGACAACATTTCCCTGCTCCGAAGCAATTTTCTCTGCAAAGTGTCTTATCAAAGCCGGAATATCATCACGTCTTTCGTTCAATGGCGGTACTTTGATTAAGATTACTGCCAATCTGTGATATAAATCTTCACGAAAACGACCTTCGGCAATTTCTCTTTTTAAATCTTTATTGGTTGCAGCCACAACGCGGACATCAACTTTTATATCTTTTTCAGCTCCTACCCTGGTAATCATGCTTTCCTGCAAAGCGCGTAATACTTTGGCTTGCGCCGAAAGGCTCATGTCACCAATTTCATCTAAGAAAATAGTTCCTTTATCTGCAGCTTCAAACTTTCCTGCACGATCTTTAACTGCCGATGTAAAAGCACCTTTTACGTGTCCGAACAGTTCACTTTCAATCAATTCACTCGGAATCGCCGCACAATTCACTTCAATTAACGGAAAGTTAGCACGTTCGCTTTTTTCATGCAATTGATGTGCTACTAATTCTTTTCCAGTTCCGTTTGGACCAGTAATTAAAACTCTGGCTTCAGTTTGGGCCACTTTATCAATCATCACTTTAATATGATTGATAGCGTCACTCTCTCCTACCATTTCGTAATTTTTACTGACTTTTTTCTTCAGTATTTTATTCTCGACTACAAGTTGTTTTTTATCTAAAGCGTTACGGACCGTATTTAATAACCGATTTAAATCAGGTGGTTTCGAGATATAATCAAAAGCTCCTAAGCGCATGGTATGAATGGCCGTTTCCATATCACCATGCCCGGAAATCATAACCATCGGAATTTCAGGTTTTATCTTTTTCACTTCTTCCAAAACCTCAACACCGTCCATTTTTGGCATTTTGATATCGCACAAAACCAAATCGTAATCGTTGTTTTTTATTTTTTCAAGACCTGCAACACCATCTTCAGCTTCATCTACCTGATATGTATCATTCTCTTCTGATAAAATTTTTACCAAAACTCTTCTGATCGCTGCTTCGTCTTCTATAATTAATATTTTACTCATTCTTTTTTAGTTGCTAAGGTTCTGAGTTACTAAGGTTCTAAGCTTTTTTTTTAAGAAGCTAATCTTAGCGACTTAGGAACTCAGAACCTTAGGAACTTTAAAAAATTAATATTTAAGCCATCTATACAATTCTTTCCAGGTTGGTTTTTTGCCGTACATTAAAATACCTACGCGGTAAATTTTTGCAGCGAACCAAACCACAAAGAAAAAGGTAGCAAACAATAATGATACCGAAATTGCGATTTGCCACCACGGCACTCCAAACGGAATACGCATTAACATTACAATTGGCGAGGTTAGCGGAATCATCGAAAATACTACAGCAATTGTTCCGTGCGGATCATTCACAACAGTAAAAAAACCAATATAAACACTCAAAATAAGTGGCATAATAATAGGCAGAAGAAACTGTTGAGAATCGGTTTGATTATCAACGGCAGCTCCAATTGCTGCATAAAACGAACTATATAAAAAATAGCCTCCAATAAAATAAACTACAAAACTAATTAAAATACTGGCAATAGGTAAATTCCATGCTTCTCTAATATACATTTGTGCCGATCCTGAAAATTCCTGTTGGGCAGAATGCATTAATTCTGGTGAAATCCTGGCAGTTGGCCCAATATTTACTCCAAAAAATACAGACGCTGCAAACATTAATCCCAAACCAATTATTGCCCAAATTGTAAATTGTAATAATCCTGCCAGAGAAGTCCCAATAATTTTACCAATCATCAACTGAAAAGGTTTTACCGATGAAATAATAATTTCGACAATTCTGTTCGTTTTTTCTTCGATCACACTTCGCATGACCATATTTCCGTAAATGATAATAAACATCATGATTAAATATCCAAATGCGCCTCCAATACCAATCTTGATTTCGTTTAAGCCTTTTAAACTTTCTTCACCTGATGATTTTGCCAAATGAATATTGATAGTTGCCTGTGCTTTTTGAATGGCAGTTGTATCTAATTTTGCTTTTTCAAGATTTAGCCTGGTGATTTTTGAAGCAATGACATACTGTGTTTTGTCTATAAAAGAAAGACTCGGGCTATTATTCGAAATAAACTCAATTTTGCTTTCTAAATCTTTTAAACTATCCGTTTTTGGAACAATAATTAAACCTTCAAAATTTTCTTTGGCAATGCTGTCTTTCAAAGATTTTGAATCAATTTGAGACAAGTCCAGGTATTTATATTCGCCGTCTTTTTTATTCTGTTTTACAAAATCTTCTACAAACAAACCCGTTTCGTCATGAATTGCAATTCGTTTGGTTTCGGCTTTCATCGAACTCAAATAAGCAATAAATCCGGCAATTGCCACAAACAATAACGGACTCAAAAAAGTCATAACAACAAAAGATTTATTACGGACTTTTGCAATAAATTCTCTTTTTATAATCAACGAAATGATGCTCATTTTTATTTTAGATTTTAGATTGTTGACTTTAGATTTCTGATTTTAGGTTTTCACTCTAAAATCAGAAATCTAAACTTTATTTTCAGTTACTGTCTGAATAAAAATATCGTTTACACTTGGGATTTTTTCTACAAAATGGGTCACTTGTCCACGTTGCGTCAAGAGATGTAACAATTCATTTGGCGCGGCATCTCCTATCTGGATATCTAGTTTTAAATCGTCATTTAATGATTTAAAACTAGCCGGTGAAACAGTAAATCTTTGAGTAATATCATACATCAGGCCTTCAACATTATCCGTCAGAATTCCGACCTCAAAACTATTTTTTCTAAATTGACGTTTTACATCACTTAGTTTTCCTTCAATTAATTTATTCGATTTATGGATTAAAGCGATATGATCACAAAGTTCTTCTACACTTTCCATACGATGCGTCGAGAAAATAATTGTCGCTCCCTGATCTCTCAAAGCTAAAATTTCGTCTTTAATCACATTCGCATTTACAGGGTCAAATCCTGAAAAGGGCTCATCAAAAATCAATAATTTGGGTTTATGAAGTACGCAAACCACAAACTGAATTTTCTGTGCCATTCCTTTAGAAAGTTCCTGGATCTTTTTATTCCACCAACCCTGAATTCCTAAACGATCAAACCAATATTCTAACTGCTGCTTGGCTTCGGCTTTAGAAAGCCCTTTCATTTGCGCCAGATACAAACATTGCTCGCCTACTTTCATTGAGCTGTATAAACCTCTTTCTTCCGGAAGATATCCAATTGTCTGCACATGTTTGGGATGCAATTTTTCTCCATCCAAAATTACTTCGCCACTATCCGGTAATGTAATTTGGTTTATAATTCGAATAAGAGAAGTTTTTCCAGCTCCATTAGGACCTAATAATCCATAAATACTGCCTTTTGGCACATTTAATGAAACTTCGTTAAGCGCTACATAATCACCGTATTGTTTTACGACTTTATGTACTTCGAGTAAGTTGCTCATGCTGTTTTTTAGAATTTTCTGCGTTGGTTTAACCATTGTGATTTCGCGCCTGTAAAAGTAAATAATTCGAAACGAATCTGAGTAATAATACGCAAAAAACCCATCCTAATATTTACATTTGGATGGGTTTTACATTATTTGGGCATTTTAGAAAAAGTTTAGCTTATGAAAACATATCTTTTACTTTCTCAAAAAATGATTTCTCTGATTTTTCAGGGCTTGGAACAAAATGTTCGTCGCTTAAAGCATTTTCAAAAAATTGTTTTTGCTCTTTATTCAGCGTTTTAGGAGTCCAGACATTTACATGAACTAACAAATCCCCACTTCCGTAACCGTTGATACTCGGAATTCCTTTTCCTTTTAATCTTAGGATTTTTCCGGATTGAATACCTTCTTCCAATTTAATACGAACTTTTCCGTTGATTGCTTCAATGTCTTTGGAAACCCCAAGAACTGCTTCGGGAAAACTGATATATAAATCGAAATGTATATTTTCACCTTCACGTTTCAGGAATTCGTGTTCTAATTCTTCGATCGCAACAATTAAATCCCCAGGAACGCTGTTTCCCGGAGCATCATTTCCTTTGTTAGAAACTTTAAGCTGCATTCCGTCAACAACACCTGCAGGAATTTTGATTGATACCGTTTCATCTTCCAATATCATTCCCTGTGCATCTGCTTCAGAAGGTCTTTTATCTAAAATTTGTCCGGAACCACCACAAGTTGGACAAGTTGATGCAGATTGCATTCTTCCTAAAATTGTGTTTGTAACACGCATTACCTGTCCCTGACCATTACAAGTCGAACAAGTTTTGTACGTTACGCCTTTAGCCTGAACTTTACGTTTTACTTTTACTTTTTTCTCAACTCCATTTGCAATCTCTTCTAAAGTCAATTTAACTTTAATTCTAAGATTACTTCCTTTAGCACGACGAGGGCCACCTCCGCCTCCACCGAAACCGCCAAATCCTCCGCCAAAAATATCACCAAACTGGCTGAAAATGTCATCCATATTCATACCGCCATGACCTCCGCCAAATCCGCCTGAACCATCGAATGCCTGATGTCCGTATTGGTCGTATTTCGCTTTTTTGTTAGGATCGCTTAAAACTTCATAAGCTTCTGCCGCCAATTTGAAGTTTTCTTCTGCCTCTTTGTCGCCCGGATTTTTATCAGGGTGATATTTTAATGCACTTTTTCGGTACGCTTTTTTAATTTCGGCAGCATCGGCATTTTTTGAAATGCCAAGTATTTCGTAAAAATCTTTTTTCATAATTTAGGTTAAATTCCAAATCTAAAATTCCAAACTCCAATACTTAAAAAATTGACTTTCAGAACATTCATTTGCATTTTTAGTTTCCGATAACCACTTTAGGAAAACGAATAATTTTATCTCCTAATTTGTATCCTTTTTCAATAACATCAACAATTTTACCCTTCAATTTATCAGAAGGTGCAGGAATTTGGGTAATTGCTTCAGCAAAGTCAGCATTAAAAGCATCACCTGCTCTTACTTCAACTTGCTCTAAACCTTTAGCTACCAAAGTACTTTTTAGTTTTTCGTGAATTAATTCTACTCCTTTTTTCAAATTTTCATCATCAGACTTGTTGATCTCTACAGTTGCTCTGTCAAAATCATCCAAAACAGGAAGCATTGCTAACAAAACTTCTTGATTTGCTGTTTTAAATAAATCGATACGCTCTTTTGAAGTTCTTTTTTTGTAATTTTCAAATTCGGCAAATAATCTCAAAAACTTATCTTTTTCTTTTGCCAAGTCTTGAGCCAATTGCTCTTCAACACTTAATTCTTCAACAATTAACTGCTCACCGTTGGCGTTGTTCTCTAACGTTACATCATCTAATTCCTGATCGAATTCTGTATTTTCCGTAGTCATATTACTTTTATTTTTAAAAATATTCTTAAACTTCATTTTTTATTCTTTGTTTTGGATTGCAAAAGTACTGCCAAATCTTTTAAAATGTCAAATTGTCACTTCGGTAAAAATATAGATTCTTTATGAAATAATTTTGCTTTTGAAAATTTAGTATAATTTTATGACTATTACGTTTTAGTTTAAAGTATATTTGAGTCACCAATATGTAAATAAATTATTGCCTGTCAAAATTGAATTTAAGGGTTAGCCTCGGCTTTATAAATAATTATTAATTCAAGTTTACCTTATATTAAAAAAAGCTTCGCCTATTTCAGACGAAGCTTTTTTTTTGTTTTTATTTTTATCCCTGTAAATATCTGATAAACATTAAAACCATTGTGCACGGGCGGAGGGATTCGAACCCCCATCAACGGTTTTGGAGACCGCTATTCTACCCTTGAACTACGCCCGTAACTTAAGGTCGGCAAATTAAAAGTTTTTTTTCTTCCCCAGCAACTATTTCAAGGAGAGATTTAAAAAGAAAATCCTTTAAAACTGTGTCTCTGCGGCAAAAACCTTCGCTACAAACAGTTAACCCAACAAAGCATTTTTCAATCCTTCAAAATCAACAGAAACCTGTTCTCCTGTTACTAAATTTTTAAGCGAATAACTGTTCGAAGCAATTTCCTGATCTCCTGCAATAACTGCAAACGGAATCAAACGTTTATCAGCATACTGAAACTGCTTGCCCACTTTTACGTTATCCGGATAAAGCTCTACTTTTATATTTTCTTTCCTCAATTTCTGAATTGCCTGCGAAGCATATAAAGCCTCTGCATCTCCATAATTGATAAACAATGCTTTTGATGTCGCTGCAACTGTCTCAGGGAATAATTGCAATTCTTCCAAAACCAAATAAATTCTGTCTAATCCGAAAGAAATTCCAACACCGCTCATATTTTTCAGACCAAAAATACCAGTCAAATCATCGTATCTTCCGCCGCCGCCGATAGAACCCATCGAAACCGTTTTTGGTGCCGCTACTTCAAAAATAGCTCCGGTATAATAATTTAATCCACGCGCCAAAGTCACATCAAGATCTAATGTCGCTGTCGACAATCCTAAAGTAGCCACATTGTCACAAATAAATTTAAGCTCTTCAACTCCTTTCATCCCTTCTTCTGACGAAGCCAATAAATTTGAAAGCTGACTGATTTTATCTGCAAAAGTTCCGGTAAAACTAAAAAGCGGCTGTACTTTAACCAACGCTTCTTCAGAAATTCCTTTTTCGATCATCTCTTTTTTCACACCATCTTCTCCGATCTTATCTAATTTATCTAAAGCAACCGTGAAATCGATTAATTTATCCGAAGCACCAATTACTTCAGCAATTCCGGATAATATTTTTCTGTTGTTAATTTTGATGGTAACACCTTCCAAACCTAAAGCTGTAAAAACAGTATCGTACAATTGAACCAATTCTACTTCCTGCCATAATGATTTTGATCCTACAACATCGGCATCACATTGATAAAATTCTCTATAACGTCCTCTTTGCGGTCTGTCAGCTCTCCAAACCGGCTGAATCTGATATCTTTTAAAAGGAAATTCAATTTCGTTTTGGTGTTGAACCACGTATCTTGCAAATGGAACTGTTAAGTCGTAACGCAATGCTTTTTCTGAAATTTTTCCGGTAAATTTATTTAACTCAATTCTTTGATTAAGATCAATCGTTTCAGCAGAATTAACTTGTAGAGATTCTATAGATTCCGGTAATTCAATTTTATTTTTATTGAAGAAAAAATTTCCTGAGTTCAATATTTTAAAAATCAAACGATCACCTTCTTCTCCATATTTCCCCATTAAGGTATCTGAATTTTCAAATGAAGGAGTTTCAATCGGCTGAAAACCAAATTTTTCAAAATTATTTTTTATCGTTTGAATAATATATTGACGTTTTGACACCTCTGCAGGCGAAAAATCTCTTGTTCCTTGTGGTATACTTGGTTTTGAAGCCATCTTTGTTATTTTAGGTTTTAGAGTTTAGATTCTTTTGAAATACTACATCTAAACTTCTTATACATTTATTTATTTTAGATTTTTTAAAATCCTAAATCGCCTGCAAATATCTTACTTTTTAAAATAAATAATGCGGGTTCGAAAACAAACTTGTAACAAAAAACGTATTTTCGTGACAAATTGGTCATGATGCTAAAATTATTCAAAGAAAATATCCGAATTGCGTTTGGTTCCATCAAAACACAATTATTACGTACTATTCTTACCGTATTAATTATTGCTATTGGAATCACTGCTTTGGTTGGAATCCTAACCGTCGTTACGGCATTAGAAAACACAATTTCTACCAATTTTGCATCAATGGGAGCCAATACTTTCAACATTAATCAATACGAAAATACGGTTAGAAATCGTGGTGGAAACGAGCGTGAAGTCATAAACCCGATTATTTCATATCCTGAAGCAGTTGCTTTCAAAAACAAATACAAATATCCTTTTACAGAAACCTCTCTTTCTTTTACAGCAACTACAACCGCCGAGGTTAAATATTTAGACAAAAAAACAGATCCGGAAATTACAATTGTCGGTGTCGATGAACATTTTATAAGCAATTCCGGTTTAGAAATTAATTTAGGACGCAGTTTCAATCAATTTGATATTGAAAACAATACGTATTCCTGCGTTGTGGGTTCCGATTTCGAAAAAGGTTTATTAAAAGACATCAACCCGATTGACAAAATAATTTCAATCCGAGGTGCCCGTTTTAAAGTTATTGGAGTCTTAAAAGAAAAAGGATCAACATTTGGAAACAGCCAGGATTTACGCGTTTTAATTCCGATTCAGGTAGCGCGTTCCTTATTTACTGCTCCAAATATTAATTACACCATGAGTGTCATGGTTTCTAAAAAAGAACTTTTAGACGAAGCTGTTGACAACGCCACAAGCACCATGCGAAGAGTTCGTAAACTGAGTCCGGTTCGTGACAATAATTTTGGCATAGGCCGCAGTGACGATTTAATCAACAGAATCCTCGGAATCACTAAATATTTAGGCTGGGCTTCCTGGATTATCAGTATCATTACCATTTTAGGATCGTCGATTGCTTTAATGAACATCATGATTGTTTCGGTTACAGAGCGGACACACGAAATTGGAGTTCGTAAAGCATTAGGGGCAAAAAGAATAACCGTTGCAACCCAATTTTTTATCGAAACACTATTGATTGGACAGATTGGCGGTGTAGTCGGAATTATATTAGGAATATTAGTTGGTTTTGGATTTTCAACCGCTATGGGTTTTGCTTTCGTTATTCCGTGGATAGCCATTTTTGCCGCTTTTGCAACAAGTTTCATGGTTGCAATTGTGTCAGGTTTGTACCCTGCATTAAAAGCTTCAAAACTAGATCCTATTGAGGCTTTGCGTTATGAATAAATTTTAGTTTTCAGTCGCAGTCTCAGTTTAATTGAGACTGAAAACTGCGACTGAAAACTAAATAGTCCCTTTAATCATACGATCATTATCGTAAATATCTTTTCTTAATTCGACATTGCTGAAATTCATATTCTCCAATAAATCAGTCATTTCCTGTCCCAAATACTGATTGATTTCAAAAAATAACTGTCCATTTTTCAAAAGGTTTTTTTGAGCCAGAGAAGCAATTTTTTTATAAAAAATCAAGGCATCATGATCATCCACAAAAAGAGCCAGATGTGGTTCATATTCCAATACATTCTTTTTGATCTCCGCTTTTTCCAGATTCCGGACATAAGGCGGATTCGAAACAATAATATCGAAATTATATTTTAGCGCTTCCAATTCTAAAATATCCTGAAACATAAAAGTGACCTCTACATTGTTATTTACAGCATTTTTTTTAGCAGTTTCCAATGCTTTCTTCGAAACATCAATTGCATAAACTTCTGCATTCGGGAGATTCTTCGCTAATGAAACAGCTATGCATCCGCTTCCGGTTCCGATATCTAAAATTTTAAGCTTTTTAGATTTATCTGTATTGGCATTTTCATTAATAATCCATTCGACCAATTCTTCCGTTTCCGGTCTCGGAATCAGAACATTTTCATTCACTTCAAAATCCAAACCATAAAAGTTGGTTTTCCCTAATAAATACTGAACAGGGACTTCTTTTTTTAATTGATCTAAAAAAACACTCCAAGTCGCTATATGAGTCTCAGAAAAATTCAGCCCATGATTTAATGCCAAATCAATTTGTCGCAATTTATGTCTGTCTTCTAAAATTAAATAGAAAAAACTTTCTGCTTCGTATGCATCATAAAAAGACGACAATTCCTGAATAAAGTAGGTACGATATTGTTTTATTTTCATTTTGGGATGTTGAGCATTAATTTTCAGCAAAAAGCTAATTGTATTCTACGATAATAAGTATTACGCAAACAAAATTTGTTACAATCCGTTTTGTAAATCTTTCAACATCCAGACAGGACAGGAACAATGTCCGGTATTACCCATTGGAGCATCTAAATACTCAAAACCTGATTTTTTATATAATTTTTGGGCAGCATGCATAAAAGGCATTGTTTCGATATAACATTTTTCAAAACCAAAACTTCTTGCCTTTTCCAAACATTTTTCCATCATCTTACTGCCAATCCCTAAACCACGGGTTTCCGGTAAAAAATACATCTTTTGCAATTCACAAACTTTCGGATCTCCATTTTCTAAAGGTGCAATTCCGGCACAACCTACAATTTTACCTTCGTTTTCAACTACCAAATAAACAGATTGCTGTTTATTATATTCTTCAAACATTAAATCTAAACATGGATCCTCATAAGCTGTTCCAACTTTTGGAATTTCCATTTCATCAAAAACTGATCGTATTAATTGAGCAACTTCCTGATTATCTTCTTTTTTAATTTTTCTTATGACCCAATTTTCCATATTCTTTACTTCATTTGATATAGTTACAAAAGTAAAAATAGTTTTCCGATAGTTTTCTTAACTAGACCATAAACTCAAAAATAACTACTTTTGTATTGTGAATATACATGAGAAATATATAAAACGCTGCATTGAACTGGCACAAAATGGTTTTGGAACTACCTATCCAAACCCAATGGTGGGTAGCGTGATTGTTTACGAAAATCAAATTATTGGCGAAGGCTGGCACAAAAAAGCCGGTGAACCACATGCAGAAGTAAATGCGATTAAATCTGTAAAAGACAAATCGCTGCTAAAAAAAGCTACTATTTATGTGAGTTTAGAACCTTGCAGTCATTTTGGCAAAACTCCTCCATGCTGTGATTTGATTATTGCAAATGAAATTCGGAATGTCGTAATTGGAACTGTAGACCCAAATGAAAAAGTTTCAGGAAAAGGAATCAAAAAAATAGCTGAATCCGGAGCAAATGTTATTGTTGGTGTTTTGGAAAAAGAATGCAATGAACTGAATAAACGTTTTTTTACTTTTCATAAGAAAAAGCGACCTTATATAATATTAAAATGGGCAGAAAGTAAGGATGGCTTTTTAGCACCCGAAAAAGAAATCAGCCAGGATCGAAAACCTGTTTGGATAACAAATTTACATTCAAGACAGTTGGTTCATAAATGGCGAAGCGAAGAACAGGCTATTTTGGTGGGGACACAAACTGTCATTGATGACAATCCGAAATTAAACGTTAGGGATTGGACTGGAAATAACCCGGTTAGAGTTGTTTTAGATCAAAATAACAGGATATCAAAAGACAGTTTTATTTTTGATGACACTGTTAAAACGATTGTATTTACAAAATCTGAAATTAACATTTCGGCAGAAAACACTACCTTTGAAGTAATTGATTTTAGTCAAAATATAATTCCACAAATTTTGGAAGTTTTATACCAAAATCAAATACAGTCTATTATTATAGAAGGAGGTTTACAGACTTTGCAAACTTTTATAGACCAAAATATTTGGGATGAAGCACGAGTCTTTACAGGAAAAAAAACAACTTTCGGAAAAGGAACAAAAGCTCCGATTTTATCTGGAAAAATTTCAGCTAAAATCAACATCGAAAGTGATGAATTAATACAAATTAGAAATCATGATTGATACAATAATTTTTGACTTTGGAGATATTTTTATCAATTTAGACAAACAAGCTACCATTTCCCGATTGCAAAAATTAGGCATGACCGAATGGAATTCAGAATTTGACCGTTTAAATCTTTTATTTGAAACCGGAGATATTTCGCATGAGGATTTTATTGCAGGTTTTCAAAAAGAACTTCCAAATGCTTCAAGAGAAGAAATTCTGGAAGCATGGAACGCAATTTTAGCAGATTTTCCTTTATATAGATTAGAATTCCTGCAACTGCTTTCAAAAAAATACCGATTGTTTTTATTGAGTAACACCGATTCTATCCATATTGAAACTTTCGAAAACAGAAGTGGAATTTCTTTTTACAGCGATTTTTATCAATGTTTTGAAAAAGTCTATTTTTCTTTTGAAATTGGAAAGAGAAAACCAAATGCTGACGCATTTCAATATTTAATCAACAAACACGAATTATCACCAAAGCGAACTCTATTTGTAGATGATAAAAAAGAAAATACCGATTCTGCCGCTGCATTAGGATTTCACGTTTGGAATTTACAAGTAGGTCAGGAAGATGTTATTGATTTGTTTGACAAAAAAATACTTTAGAAATTACTTTTGGAATATAACGACACCTACCAAACCATTGCTTTTGAGTCTGATGAAGTACTTTTTAAGGAAAAAGGAAGTAAGTTTTTCGGCTACGCTTTTCCCATCGATAACGAAGGCGAAGTAAAACCCATCATCGAAAGTTTAAAGAAACAACATCCGCACGCTGTACATTACTGTTATGCCTATCAACTTGGCACAGCTCCCAAAATATCTTATCGGGCAAATGATGATGGAGAACCAAACAATACTGCAGGAGCTCCAATTTACGGGCAAATTCAGTCTTTTGGACTAACTAACATTCTTGTAGTTGTGGTTCGTATTTTTGGCGGAACCAAATTAGGTGTTGGCGGATTAATCGCTGCTTATAAAACCACCGCACAAATGACACTTGAAATTTGTAAGATTATTGAAAAAACAATTGATGTTCACTTTTTAATCTCTTTTGATTATAAAAACATGAACAAAGTAATGCGTGTCATCAAAGAAAAAAAACTTGAAATTATATCTCAGGAAATGGAAATTGATGAAGATTCTGAGCTCCCAATTGGTAAAATCGTAACTAAAACGCGAAAAAAAAATGCCGAATCAGTATTCGACATTTTTGATTTAATGTTTGAAATTGATATCAATATTATATAAATTGGCATCAAAATACGCCTCATTTTAACAATTATTCAAGTGTTTTAAATAATTCTAAAATGTAATCTGGAGGAGCCGTTGGACGACTTGTTTTTAACGAAATAAATACTAAAATAAACACAGCTGTTGTTAATAACTCATTTGCCTCATTATAGATTGCGCAATCAAATTCTATCTTGACTGACGACTGACTTTTGAAAGTCGTATGAATTGTTAATAACTCATCGTAACGGGCTGATTTTTTATAGTTTATTTGCATAGACACAATTGGCAGCCCAATACCGCTTTCTTCCATGCTTTTATAGGAAATCCCTTTGTTTCTGAGCCATTCGACGCGCCCTATCTCAAAATACGGAATATAATTCCCGTGATATACAACTCCCATTTGATCAGTTTCAGAGTAACGAACCCGTACTTGAGTTTGATGATTTTTCATTATTTACAGATTAAAAAATATTAATTTAAAAAAGTTCCCTTACAACATTTTTTTTATAAAATTAGACCCCAAAATATTTTTTTTTACAGAAATTTGTTCACATATTTGTTATCCCGAAATTCGGAACAAAATGACTCCCTTTTATTAAGAGAATCTTTATCAATAATAAAAAAATTTATTTGAATTTATGACTAAAACTGCTCAATCGGTATGGGAAAACTGTTTGTCCTTTATAAAAGACAATATTCAAGATCAAGCGTACAAAACTTGGTTTGAACCAATCAAATCAGTTGAGCTAACCGACAACGCGTTATATATTCAAGTTCCAAGTAAATTTTTCTACGAATGGCTCGAAGAGCATTACGTTAAATTATTAAAAGTTGCACTTACCAAAGAACTGGGAAAAAACGCAAAGTTACTCTATAAAATTAAAATGGAAAACACTTATGGCAACAAACAACCGTTTACCGAACAGTTGCCAAGTTCCAATAGAGTCCCAATGAAACCTCAGGAGGTTGATGCTCCGTTTAAAAACTTAAACCCTGAACTTAAAAACCCTTTTGTAATACCCGGAATAAGAAATTTAAAAATTGAGTCGCAATTAAATGCGAACTATAGTTTTGACAATTTCCTTGAAGGAGATTCAAATCGTTTGGCCCGCTCTGCAGGTATGGCAGTTGCCAATAAACCGGGAGGAACATCATTTAATCCGTTATTGATTTTTGGTGGAGTTGGTTTAGGAAAAACACACTTAGCACATGCAATAGGTGTAGAAGTAAAAGACAAATACCCTGAAAAAACGGTTTTATATATTTCTGCCGAAATTTTCACACAGCAATATATTGACTCGGTAAAAAAGAACAATCGTAATGATTTCATTCATTTTTACCAATTAATTGATGTTTTGATTATTGATGATGTTCAGTTTTTATCTGGAAAATCAGGAACTCAGGATGTCTTCTTTCATATTTTTAATTACCTGCACCAAAACGGAAAACAGGTAATTTTAACTTCTGACAAAGCTCCTGTTGATATGCAGGATATTGAGCAGCGTTTATTATCCCGTTTTAAATGGGGATTATCAGCTGAATTGCACCAGCCTGATTACGAAACCCGTATCTCAATCCTTAAAAACATTTTATATCGTGATGGTGTTGAAATGCCTGAAGATATTATTGAATATGTGGCACGCAATATCAAAACAAATGTTAGAGAACTTGAAGGTGCCATCATTTCATTAATTGCACAATCCTCATTCAACAAAAAAGAAGTTACAATTGAGTTAGCTAAAAGTGTTGTAGAGAAATTTGTTAAAAATGTAAAGAGAGAAATCTCTATCGATTATATTCAAAAAATTGTATCTGATTATTTTCAGTTGGATATTGAAACACTTCAATCAAAAACCAGAAAAAGACACGTAGTTCAGGCAAGACAACTGGCTATGTTTTTTGCAAAGAAATTCACGAAAGCCTCTTTAGCAAACATTGGTTCACAAATTGGAGATCGCGACCACGCTACTGTATTACATGCTTGTAAAACAGTTGATAATTTAGTTTCTACAGACAAACAATTCAAAAAATTTGTCGAAGACATCAACAAAAAATTAACGTTGTAAACATATCATGCCGGTAAAAGTTTTAATGGTTTGTTTGGGAAATATTTGCAGGTCGCCTTTAGCTGAAGGTATTTTAGCATCAAAATTACCCAAAAACAAATTCAGAGTAGATTCTGCAGGAACCGGATCCTGGCACGTTGGTCACTCACCGGATAAACGCTCTATTGCTGTTGCCAAAAAAAACGGCTTATCTATTGATGATCAAAAAGGAAGACAGTTTAAAACTTCTGATTTTGATGAATTTGATTACATTTATGTAATGGATAATTCTAATTATAATGATGTAATTCATCTTGCAAAAACACCTGAGCACAAAGAAAAGGTTCAGCTTATCCTGAATGAATTATTTCCTGACGAAAACGTGGATGTTCCGGATCCTTACTTCGGTGTAACTAACGGTTTTGATAATGTATATCAAATGTTAGATGAAGTAACGGATATAATCGCAAAAAAACTCATCGAAAAACACTCTTAATTTATCTGTCTTTCAATTATTCTATATCTAAGTAATTGAAAGATATTTCATTTTATAATCTATAAAATAAATTACATGAAACTTCTCGGAAAACTATATTTAATTCCAACTACTATGGGCGAAAGTGATCCAATGGATGTTTTGCCGCAAACAGTAAAAAGAAGTATCGATTTTATAGATCATTATATTGTTGAAAACGAAAAAACAGCCAGAAAATCAATAAAAGCGGTTTCTCCGGAAAAAAAACAATCTGAACTGGTTCTATTCACACTTAATAAACGTACAGAGCCAAATGAGCATTTAGACTTTATAAAACCTTTATTAGAAGGAAAAAATGTTGGTTTAATGAGCGAAGCAGGATGCCCTGGAGTTGCAGATCCCGGTGCTGTGATTGTAAAACTGGCGCATGAAAAAGGAATTCAGGTTATTCCTTTAGTGGGACCTTCTTCTATTTTATTGGCCATGATGGCTTCCGGAATGAATGGTCAAAGCTTTACTTTCAATGGTTATCTGCCAATTGACAAGGACGAAAAAAAATCAGCTTTAAAGCATTTTGAAAAATTATCCCAGGATAAAAATCAATCGCAGATTTTTATTGAAACTCCTTATAGAAACAATAAATTAGTGGAAGATATTTTACAGATTGTAAATCCTGCAACACATCTTTGTATTGCGACTGATATTACGCTGCCAACAGAATTCATTAAAACCATGAGAGTTTCTGATTGGAAAAAATTAAAAGTTGATTTACATAACCGACCAACGATTTTCATTATTCATAAAATGTAAACTAACTTTAAAACATCATGTTAATGAAAAAGTTTCTAATCCTGATTTTGATTTGCTTTGTGCAAAATATATTTTCACAAGACGTTATTTCTAATAATGATGATCCGATTTATAATAGAGCTGGTATTGATATAAAACCTGAATTTCCAGGAGGAGATAATGAATTTTATAAATTTTTTAATACCAATTTTAAAAATCCAAAAGAGTGCACCAAGCAATGCAGCTTTTTAGTTGATTTTGTCGTTGAAAAAGATGGCTCATTAACTAATATTAAATCCTTGAGAGAGCTTGATTACGATATAAATTGTGAAATTATTCGTGTTTTAAACCTGTCTCCTAAATGGATTCCTGGCAAACACGATGGCAAAACATTAAGAGTACTATATTCATTTGTTATGTCATTAAAATAATTAACACAATAGGTTCTTAATATTTTAAAATAGAATTTTTATCCAGCTCACAAGTTTTCCCCAAATCAAACTTTTCCATGAGTAAACTTCCAAATGTAACAACAAGCATTTTTACAGTAATGTCTAAAATGGCAACCGAATATAATGCAATAAATCTTTCACAGGGATTTCCTAATTTTCCTGTTGATGAAAGATTAACAGACATTATAGCAAAATTAGCCAAGGAAAATGTACATCAATATACACCAATGGCAGGTTATCCGCCATTGATGAGCCAAATTGCAAAACTGATAAAAAGCTCATACAACAGGACAATTAATCCCGAAACAGAAATCTTAGTTACCACAGGAGCAACACAGGGAATTTTTACTACCATTTTAGCTTTAGTAAAAACTGGTGATGAAGTAATTATTCTGGATCCTAGCTATGATTCCTACGAATCCCCTGTTTTACTTTGTAATGCAAAACCAGTTCGTGTGGTGTTAAATGATGATTATACCCCAAATTGGGAAACGATAGAAAAAGCATGCTCTTCAAAAAGCAAGATGATAATTATCAATAATCCGCATAATCCGACAGGGAAAATTTTAAAAGAAGATGATTTTTTACAATTAGAAAAAATACTTTTAAAATATCCGGAAATAGTCATTTTATCAGATGAAGTATATGAATACATCACTTTTGAAGAAAAACATATTTCCGCCCACACCAGAGAATCATTAATAAATCGCTGTATTACGGCTTCTTCTTTCGGTAAGTCATTTCATATTACCGGGTGGAAAATTGGTTATCTTGTAGCACCTGAATATCTAATGAAGGAAATTAAAAAAGTACATCAGTTTTTAGTTTTCAGTGTAAATAGTATTTCACAAGTTGCTATAAGTCAATATTTAGATATTGTAGACGTAAATCTGTTAGGTAAATTTTATCAGGAAAAGAGGGATTATTTTCAAAAACTATTACAAAAAAGCCGATTTGAATTAAAGCCCTGTGAAGGAACTTATTTTCAGGTTGCTTCTTATGCAAACATTTCAGAAGATGACGACATTACTTTCTGCAAGAAACTAATTATTGACCACGGTGTCGCGGCAATACCTATTTCAACCTTCCATTCTGACCATAAAGACCAAAAATTAATCCGTTTTTGCTTTGCCAAAGACAACTTCACTCTTGAATCAGCAGCAAAAAAAATATGTCAGATATAAAGTTTTCATAAATTTTATAACAATATTATGCGTGCATCCTATTAAATTAATTAATTTTGTAAAAATAAAAAAAGTATGAGCTATACAGATAAAATGTTACGGGACGATGCTTTAAAAGGTAAAGTCATTGTGGTTACAGGCGGCGGAAGTGGTTTAGGAAAAGCAATGACTAAATATTTTTTAGAGTTGGGTGCTCAGGTAGCTATTACTTCAAGGGATTTAGAAAAGCTAAAAAACACTGCCACTGAGCTGGAGAATGAAACCGGAGGGAAATGTTTACCGCTTCAATGTGACGTTCGTCATTATGAAGAAGTAGAAAACATGCTTCAGGAAGTTTTAAAAACTTTTGGAAAAGTGGATGTTCTCTTGAACAACGCAGCCGGAAATTTTATTTCCCCAACAGAAAGATTATCTGCAAATGCATTTGATACTGTTATAGATATCGTACTAAAAGGTTCTAAAAACTGTACACTGGCTTTTGGAAAACATTGGATTGATACCAAACAAAAATCAGCTACGATCCTGAATATTGTAACTACATACGCCTGGACGGGTTCTGCATACGTAGTCCCTAGTGCGACGGCAAAAGCCGGAGTTTTAGCCATGACAAGAAGTCTTGCTGTCGAATGGGCAAAATACGGAATTCGTTCAAACGCAATCGCTCCGGGACCATTCCCTACTAAAGGGGCCTGGGACAGATTATTACCGGGAGATCTTGCTGAAAAGTTTGATATGGCTAAAAAAGTGCCTTTGAAACGCGTTGGCGACCATCAGGAATTAGCCAATTTAGCAGCTTATTTAGTTTCTGATTTTTCTGCTTACATAAACGGAGATGTCATTACGATTGATGGTGGAGAATGGCTAAAAGGCGCTGGACAATTTAATTTACTTGAAGCAATTCCCGAAGAACTTTGGGATCAGCTTGAAATGATGATAAAAGCAAAAAAGAATAAATAATTTTACGTGCTTACTAAATTCAGAATATTTAACTATACTGATTGCACCCAAATCCCGATAACATTGCTATCGGGATTTTTTCATTTTTTTTACCATATAAGTGATATAAGTTCAATTAAGTCCCGTTTTATTTAAATATTTTTTCGCTTACATTTACTTACATTACTTATATGGTTTAAATTCACAATATATTTATTCAATCACTTAAATTATTATTTTTGCCAAACAAACATATAATACCAAATTTATGCTCATTATTGGAATTGCAGGAGGAACAGGAAGTGGAAAAACAACAGTAGTACATCAAATCATGAACGAATTGCCAGATACTGAAGTTGGCGTAATTTCTCAGGATTCATACTATAAAGAAACCCATAATTTGTCGTTTGACGAAAGAGCATTAATCAATTTTGATCATCCGAGGTCTATTGATTTTGAATTATTAGTAAAACACCTTAAAGCTTTAAAAGCAGGTGAAACAATCGATCAGCCGGTATATTCTTTTATTCAGCACAACAGAACTGACGATACCGTTTCGACACATCCCAGAAAAGTAATGATTGTTGAAGGCATTTTAATTTTAACAAATCCCGAATTACGTGAACTTTTTGATATTAAAATTTACGTTCATGCTGATTCTGACGAAAGATTAGTTCGCCGTTTAAAACGTGACATTTCAGAACGCGGACGTGATATCGACGAAGTTTTAACACGTTATCAAAATACCTTAAAACCAATGCATGAGCAATTTATCGAGCCTTCAAAAGCATTTGCTGACATTATTATTCCTAACGACAAATACAATACCGTGGCTATCGATGTAGTTCGTGCCGTAATTAATCAACGAATTTTATAATTTTTATTGTAAATTTATTCCATAAAAATCAGGAGCTGTTTCCCGCTCTCGCCTTTATCTTTTAATGGCAGAAAAAGCCATAAAAAGGATATCGGCTCCATCGGGGCTAAAAAACGAATCGAAGTCATAAAACGTAGTCGGTTAAATATAAACTAAAATGAAAAATCCATACAAAGACAAATCATGGTTCAGATTCCTAAGCAATAAATATGTCTGGGTATTACTTTTTTTTGTCGTTTGGATGTTGTTTTTAGACAATTACTCCTATTTTGATCATCGCTTTTTAGACAATCAAATCAATGAACTCGAGGATAATAAAACCTATTATCAGGAGGAAATTAAAAAAGATCAGGAACAGATAAAACAACTCAAAAATCCTGAACAGATAGAAAAATATGCCCGCGAGAAGTATTTTATGAAAAAAGACAGCGAAGATATTTACATCATAAAATTTGAAGGAGACACTATTCAGGAAAAAGAATAAATCAGAAAAAACAAACAATGGCTACTACCCTATTCGACAATTTTAATCCGATTTCATCCAAACAATGGAAACAAAAAATTCAGTTTGAATTGGATGGAGCTGATTATAACGAAACTGTAATCTGGAATTCTCCCGAAGATATTCAGGTAAAGCCTTTTTATCACAGCGACGAATTTTCAAAACCAGCTTCAGTAGAAACAAAAGCAACAGATTTCAAAATCTGCCAGAACATCTTTGTTTACGATATCGAAAAATCGATTCAAAGAGCCATAAACACGCTTGAAAGAGGTGCTGAAAGTTTGCGTTTTACTATTCAAAACGAAAAAATTGATCTTCAAAAACTATTAGAAAACCTTCCTTTAGAAAATAAAACCGTTTACTTTAATTTAAATTTTATTTCAATCGATTTCGTAAAAAAATTAGAGGTAATTTCAATTCAGAAAAAAGCTGTTTTTTATTGTAATCTGGATCCAATTGGTCATTTTGCAAGAGAAGGAAACTGGCTTACAACTTCTGATAAAAATAATTTTGAAACCATTGATTTAATTTCAAAATCAACCAAAAATCTGTCATTAATAAGCATAGACTCAGGTTTGTATCAAAATGCAGGCGCCAATATTACACAACAAATCGGGTATAGTTTAGCTCACGCAAACGAATATTTAAACCGTCTGCCAAATATTCCGAAACAAATCGTTTTTCAGGTTGCTGTCGGAACGAATTATTTCTTCGAAATTGCTAAACTTCGTGCATTACGAATGCTTTTCAAATTAATTGCTAACGAATATAACCCGAATTTAGAATGTCATTTATTGGTTACTCCCACCAAACGCAATAAAACCATTTACGATTACAATGTAAATATGCTTCGTACCACAACCGAATGTATGTCAGCAATACTTGGCGGTGCAGATGCTGTAGCCAATTTACCTTATGATTCTTTGTATCATAAAGACAATGAATTTGGTGACCGAATTGCACGAAATCAATTACTGATTTTAAAACACGAAAGCTACTTTGACAAAGTAAACAATCCTGCCGACGGAAGTTATTATATTGAAAGTTTAACGATGCAACTAGCTGAAAAGAGTCTTGCTTTATTTAAAGATATTGAAGCAAATGGAGGATTTTTGAAACTTTTGAACGACGGAACGATTAAAAAGAAAATCCAGGAAAGTGCCAGTAAAGAGCAAGAATTATTTGATGCAAAAAAAGAAGTTTTAGTAGGCACGAATAAACATCCAAATAAAGAGGACAAAATGAAACATGATTTAGAACTGTTTCCTTTTGTAAAAATAAAACCAAGAAAAACATTAATTACTCCCATAATAGAAAAAAGATTAGCCGAAAAATTAGAGCAAGAGCGGCTAGAATTAGAATAATCATTTTCAAAGTAATTAATAAACTACTCCAAAGAGTATTTCCATGATAAGAAAAGACCTTAAACATATAAATCTTCAAAGCCTAAAGTCAGAAGTCGAAAGTCAGAAATCAGATGTCCTGACTAACAACTTTATAACCGCTGAAGGAATTGAATTAAAAGAAACCTATTCTGAAAAAGATATTGAAGATTTAGAGTTTCTTGATTTTGGAGCTGGCTTTGCACCAAATTTGCGGGGACCTTATGCGACCATGTACGTAAGACGTCCGTGGACGATTCGTCAATACGCAGGATTTTCTACAGCTGAAGAAAGCAATGCTTTTTACAGAAGAAATTTGGCAGCTGGACAAAAAGGATTATCCATTGCTTTTGATTTACCAACGCACAGAGGTTATGATTCAGATCACGAAAGAGTTGTTGGAGATGTTGGTAAAGCTGGAGTTGCCATAGATTCTGTTGAAGACATGAAAGTATTGTTTGATCAGATTCCGCTTGATGAAATGTCGGTTTCTATGACAATGAACGGCGCTGTTTTACCAATTATGGCTTTTTATATAGTTGCTGCCGAAGAACAAGGCGTTGCCATTGAAAAACTTTCAGGAACTATTCAGAATGATATTTTGAAAGAATTTATGGTGCGTAATACCTATATCTATCCACCAACACCATCAATGAAAATAATTGCAGATATTTTTGAATTTACCAGTAAGAAGATGCCAAAATTCAATTCAATATCTATTTCAGGTTATCACATGCAGGAAGCCGGTGCAACTGCCCATATTGAATTGGCCTACACACTTGCTGATGGTTTGGAATACATAAGAACCGGGTTATCAACCGGAATGACGATTGATGAGTTTGCACCACGATTATCTTTCTTCTGGGCAATTGGAATGAATCATTTTATGGAAATTGCAAAGATGAGGGCAGGAAGAATGATTTGGGCAAAATTGGTACAGCAATTTAATCCAAAAAGTGATAAATCATTAATTTTAAGAACGCATTGTCAAACGAGCGGCTGGAGTTTAACAGAACAAGATCCTTTTAATAATGTATCCAGAACTTGCACAGAAGCTGCTGCGGCTGTTTTTGGAGGAACTCAGTCTTTGCATACCAATGCACTTGATGAAGCCATTGCTTTACCAACCGATTTTTCAGCAAGAATTGCACGTAATACCCAGATTTTTTTACAGGAAGAAACCAAAATCACTAAAACGGTTGATCCATGGGCGGGGAGTTACTATGTTGAAAGCCTCACTAATGAAATGGTTGAAAAGACCTGGAAACTGATAGAAGAAGTAGAAGAATTGGGCGGAATGACAAAAGCTATCGAAGCCGGAATTCCGAAATTACGAATTGAAGAGGCTGCAGCGCGAAAACAAGCACGAATAGATAGCGGACAAGATATTATTGTTGGTGTAAATAAATTTAGATTAGATAAAGAAGATCCGTTACATATTCTGGATGTTGACAATCAAATGGTCCGCAAACAGCAAATAGAACGTCTTGAAGAAATAAAATCAAAAAGAGATACTGAAAAAGTAAATCAATCACTCGAAAAATTAATCCTTTGTGCTAAAACCGGACAGGGAAACTTACTGGAAATTGCTACCGAAGCTGCAAGAAACAGGGCAACTTTAGGGGAAATCAGCGATGCTCTGGAAAGTGTTTTTGGCAGGTTCAAAGCACAAATTAAATCCATTAGCGGTGTGTATAGTGCAGCAATAAAAAACGATGAAAGTTTTGAAAAAGCAAAACAATTAGCAGACGCTTTTGCAAAACAAGAAGGCAGACGTCCCAGAATTATGATTGCCAAAATGGGACAGGATGGACATGATCGCGGTGCAAAAGTAGTGGCAACAGGCTATGCCGATGTTGGTTTTGATGTAGACATTGGCCCACTTTTTCAAACGCCTGCTGAAGCAGCTAAACAAGCTGTTGAAAATGATGTACATATTTTAGGTGTTTCATCATTAGCTGCGGGACATAAAACATTGGTTCCTCAGGTAATCGAAGAACTTAAAAAATACGGAAGAGAAGATATCATGGTAATTGTCGGAGGTGTAATTCCGGCACAGGATTATCAATATCTATTTGACTCCGGAGCAGTTGCTGTTTTTGGTCCGGGAACTAAAATTAGCGAAGCTGCCATTAAAATATTAGAAATATTGATTGACTAAAAAGCATAAAAAAATCCCGAATTATCGGGATTTTTTGTTTTCTTGTAATTCTTAATCGTTTATTGTAGCATTACTATCTGCTTCGATAAAAGAAAGATCATAACCTCCAAAGGCTCTCATGTAACTTTTTAATGAAGTCCCATAGGCATCTCTAAAATGTCTGTTTCCTTTATTTTTGAAAAAGTTTTTTACTGATCCGGCACCACCAAGATGGGCAGCAGCTAAAATTCCGGATTCGGTAATTGCAACGCCATTAATAACTTTTCCTTCATACTTTTCAATTTCACTGCGTAAAATCCATTTGTTTTTGGACAATAATGCAATAAATGCTTTTTCTTGTAAAGCAGGATCTTTTAAAAAGGCTTTGTTGTTGTGAATACCTATAGCTCTTAAAGCTTTAGAACCAAACTGATATTTTCCCATATAACCAAGTGAATTAACCAATCGGTATTTTCCTTGAGATTCCTTAAAGGCAACAGCTTCTTTAAAACCTATAAGATGCTTTCCTGTAAATGGGATGTGTAAATTGGTTAAAATAGGATAATCATCCTCTTCCTGCGATGGAAATAAGTATTCAGATCCATCTGTTTTTTCTGTGAGAAACCACGGTTTAGTTTCCAGATTAAAGGGTTTAAAACCCAAACTCAAAAATGTAATAATAACGATCAAACTCGCATAAAAATACCACTTCTTTATCATAAATTGTTTTTCTTCAAATCGCTGTCACCTCTTTGAAATTTCTACGGTGCAAAGATAATAAATATAAAACAATGCTGATATTCAGTAATTTAACGTTTTTTAAAAATATAGAAGATGTCCTTTAAGCCCTTTATTGGCGGAGTATTCGAGCGTTGGAGCAGGAATTTTAATTGTGTTAAAAACAGAAAAAATAGTTTTTAAAAAATGCGATTTTGTTTCAATTTTCGTCAAATTTAAGTCAAAACTAAGATAAAACTGACGAAATCTTTTGGGATTTTGAGCTAAAGCAAGATTATCATTTTGTAAATTTCCTGTTAACATTCCATCAGCTCCATATCCAAAAGCGACATTTAACCACTTGGGAATTTTTGTTTCTTTTGCAAAAGAATGAAGATTAACTGATAGCCAATATGTTTGTCCGTTATAGTCTTTTAGAATCTGTTCGTTGAGTGAAGTTCCAAGCTTGTCAGGCCTTTGATTTGCATATTGAGTAGTATGAAAAGAGAATTTTGGCGTAATTCGTTGTTCTTTCCAAAGTAATTCCTGAGATACATACAATGCTGTTCCGGTTGTATTAGCTATAATATCACCTGAAGAAGCGCCCCATTCAGATGAATATCCGTCTAAAACTTCAACAGCTGCTAAAAAAGCAAAACCTATACCGGCACCATAAATTAATTGTTTTTTAGAATTTGCTCCGCTCCAGTTAAGAGCTTCAGCACCAAATCTTCCTAAATGATAAGCGGAATAAAAATGCCCCACTTTATCCATCTGAAGCCATTCATTATTATCATTTATAAAATGAAAATTTGATCTTGAATAATCGGCATACCAAATCTGATTCAAACCAATTAAAGTAGCTGAAGCTAAAGCAGCCTCAGTTACAATAACAGTATTTTGTCTCTTTATATTTAAAGTATCTGAAGGAGTTAAAAAACTTTCGATTTTGCTTTGAGCAAATATTGATTGAAAACTCAAACAATATAAAACCGATAAAATAAGGACATTTTTTAAATTCAAAACTATCTTATTACACCTTGACTGGCAATCCAGTCTGAATATTTTTTTGCATTTATAGTATGTTGCTCATAAGTAGAAGCAAATTCGTGATATCCAAAACGATCCACACTCGCACAAAAATAAATATAATCATGCTTTTCAGGATTCAAAACTGCATCAAGAGCTGTAATATCAGGCATGGCGATTGGTCCCGGAGGAAGTCCTATATTCACGTAAGTGTTATATGGAGATTTCATAATTAAATCATTATAAAAAACTCTTTTGATAACCTGATCAAAATTATTCGATTTTAATTTCAATGCATAAATCACGGTTGGGTCTGCCTGCAAAGGCATTTCTAAACGTAAACGATTTAAATAAACACCGGCAATGCGGGGCCTTTCATCTTTTTTAACCGATTCTTTATGAACAATCGAAGCTAAAATTGTAGCCTGAACGGGAGTTAATCCCTGAGCTTTGGCTTTAGCAATTCTTTTATCAGTCCAAAAATTATGGTACTCCTTAATCATTTTATCACGAAACTTTTCAGCTGATGTATTCCAATAAATTTCATAAGTATTTGGAATAAACATGGCAAAAACATTCTCTTCGTTAAAACCATTAGCTTTTAAGAAAGTAGAATCTTTAATCGCCTTCATAAGAGATAAACTGTCTGCTTCAATTTCAGAACCTACTCTCCCTGCAAAATTCTCCAGACGCTCCTGATTATTAAAAGCTAATTTTACGGGAACATTTGAACGCATTGCTCTAACCAAATCGATATTATTCATGTCTTTTTTAAGCAAAAAACGACCTGATTTTACGTTTTCAGGATAGCTTCTTTTATTAGCTACCATTTCAAAATTATCAAAATTCTTAATGTAGGGTTCTAATATTTTTTTTACATCCGTATAATCAGCTCCAGTTGGAACATACACATAAAGTTCTTTTTCTTCAAATTTAGTATTGGCACTAAAAATTCTGCTTATTAATATAAATCCGTAAATCAATAAAACCGATATTACTGCTACGGCAGTTAATGTGATAATTTTTTTTATAGTCAAAGCTGTGTAAATTTAAACTTGTTTATTAATTAACTGAAAAATTGCTTCATCCTGGTACATACCATTTAGCAAAATCCAATCTTTTTTAATTCCTGTTTTCTCAAAACCAAATTTAGTAAAAAGAGCTATACTTGCTACGTTTTCTACACTAATATTTGCATATAACTGATGCAAATTTAAATTATAAAAAGAATACTTAATTAAAAGTGCTAAAGCTTCAGAACCAATGTTTTGATTTCTGTTATCTTTATTTTGAATTACAATTCCGACTCCAGCCTTATTATTTTTAGGATCAAATTCAAATAAATCAATCAATCCTATAGCAGGAAAATCTTCATCCTGACAAATCGCAAGGCGTAATTGTTTCGCCTCATAAATATCCTGATTTGCATTTTCCAGATATTGGCGGACTAAAAAACGGCTGTACGGAGTTTGTGTGTTGCTGACTTCCCAAATGCTCTGATCATTCTCCATTGCATAAACAAACTCCAAATCATTAGGTTCTAATGCACGCAGGTAAATTGATTCGCCTTGGAGTGTTATCATCTTTAATTTTAGATTTTAGATTATCTTTCCGATTGAAAATTTTAAATCTCTATAGTCCCTTTAAATACAAACTTTGCTGGTCCGGTTAAGAAAACATTTGTATAATGATTCCCAATCTTATCAAAAGAAACAACAAGTTTTCCTCCTTCAACATTCAGGTTAATTGAAGTCTTATCAGTTTGTCCAATTGCATTCATAGCAATTGCAACAGCCGTAGCACCAGTTCCACAAGCTAAAGTTTCATCTTCAACACCTCTTTCGTAAGTACGAAGTGAAAATTCAGAGTCATTTATTTTTTTTACAAAATTAACGTTACTTCCTTTTTCTCCATATAATTCACCATAACGAATGGCTGATCCATTTTCTTTTACATTATAATGCTCTAAATCTTCAACAATTTGTATGTGATGCGGAGAGCCTGTATTTAAAAAAGTATAAGAATCATTTATTTGAACTTCATCAACATCAATCATCTGTAATGAAATAATAGCATCATCTCCTACTGAAGCATGATGTAAGCCATCAGTAGCAATAAAAGTTGTTTTATTTTCAATTACACCCAACTGATTAGCAAAAGCTACGAGACAACGTCCACCATTTCCGCACATTGAACTCTGATTTCCATCAGAATTGTAATAAACCATTTTAAAATCAGTTTCAGAATCATTTTCAAGCAAAATAAGTCCATCAGCACCGATTCCAAATCGCCTGTCGCACAAACGTTCGATTAGTTTGATATTATCTTTAGGGAAAAAATCTAAACGATTATCAATCATTACGAAATCATTTCCGGTCCCTTGATATTTATAAAATTCTATTTGCATTTTTATTCCATTAAGAAACACAAAAGTACGAACTATTAATGAAATGTTAATCATTGTTAAAGAGCGTTAAACCATTTTATTGAATAATTTTTTCAATTAATTTTACGATAAATAACTTAAACATAAATTCTAATTATGAAAAGATTTTCAACCTTATTTTTAGTATCATTATTGAGTGGTGCTACTACCCTTGGTGCTTACAAAATATTATTTGAGAGCAACAATTCTTTTTTTGGAAAAGAAAATTCTGTTGTAACTCTTGCTCCCAATTCATACGGAAAAAATGTTGCACTGGCTGCTGAAACAGTAGATTTTACTGAAGCCGCAGATAAAACGATTCATACCGTTGTTCACGTAAAAAATGTATCCCGTAGAACTGTCAGTAATCCCATGATGGAATTTTTCTATGGTTATGGTGGTCAACAACAACAAGAACAGGTTGGTACCGGTTCAGGAGTTATTATTTCAGAAGATGGCTATATCGTTACTAATAATCACGTAATCAAAGACGCTTCCGAAATTGAAATTACATTAAATAATAGAAAATCATACAAAGCAAAACTGATTGGTACCGATTCTAAAATGGATATTGCGTTATTAAAAATTGATGCAAACGAAAAACTGCCATATACTGCTTTTGCCAATTCTGATGATACAAAAATAGGTGAATGGGTTTTAGCTGTTGGAAATCCGTACAATCTGACTTCTACTGTAACTGCCGGTATTGTTTCGGCTAAAGCCAGAAACTTAGATACAAACGGAATCCAGTCTTTCATTCAGACAGATGCTGCCGTAAATCCTGGAAATAGTGGAGGCGCACTGGTAAACACACGTGGCGAATTAATTGGTATTAATACCATGATTTCTTCTCCAACTGGCAGCTATACAGGATATTCATTTGCAGTTCCTTCTAATATTGCCCGAAAAATCATTGAAGATATCATGGAATTTGGAAATGTCCAAAGGGGTATTTTAGGCGTTGAAGGTGGTGAACTAAACAGTAATGCGTCAAAAGAATTAGGGATTTCTGAAACACAGGGATTTTACATCAATAAAGTTTCTCCAAAATCCGGAGCTCAAAAATCAGGTCTGACAAAAGGCGATATTATTGTAAAATTAGACAATCAAAACATTGCAACTTATGCTGACCTTTCTGGTTACATTAATACAAAAAGACCAAATGACGTTGTTGAAGTAACTTATATCAGAGAAGGAAAAACAAAAACAATTCCGGTAACATTAACAAAAAATGAATTTTTTAGTGCCGAATTTAAAGGAATAGAATTAGAAAATATTGATGTTACAGATAAAAAGAAATTTCATATTGATTATGGTGTGAAAATTAAAAACATCACAAATGAAAATTTAATGCAATATCAAAACGAATTACAAGGAAATATTATCCTAAGTATTGATAATGTAAAAGCAACAAATGTTGAAACTGTTTCTAAACTTTTAAAACAAAAAGACGAGGGACAAAGCATCCGTCTTGAAATGATAAACAAAGGGGGAGAAATTCTTCGAATTATTATTTAGTCACAGTTTACAGTTGCAGTATTCAGTTGCATAAACTGACAATTGAAACTGAGACTAAAAACTCAAAAAAAGCCATCTTAATTTCTGAACATGCCCCAAAAAGTT
>NZ_AKJZ01000055.1 GCF_000282055.1 Flavobacterium sp. CF136 | reverse complement strand
CAATTTCGACGAAGGAGAAATCGCATGCAATATTCGATTACAGTACGTTCTCTCCTTGTGTGATTTCTCCTTCGTCGAAATGACAAAAAAATGCATAACTTAACATTTTAGAGTTTTAAGTTTATAAAAAAGCCCTTCGTATAACCAGTACGAAGGGCGATTACTAATCAACAAACCACTTATTTAGTTAACTCAAAACTAACTTTCTTATCGGCGTTTGAATTTGTTCCAACAAAAACATCAAACTGCCCCGGTTCTGCTACGAATTGTAAATCAGAATTATAAAATTTTAAATCTTCAACAGTAATTTGAAAAGTCACTGTTTGCTTTTCTCCTTTTTTTAGCATTATTTTTTGAAAACCTTTCAATTCCCTAACCGGTCTTGTAACAGATCCGACTAAATCCCTAATGTATAATTGAACCGTTTCTTTTCCATCGAAATTCCCTGTATTTGTAACATCAACAGTCACATTTACTTTTCCGCTGAAGTTCATTTTATCAGAAGAAATTTTCAAATTTGAATAATCAAAGGTGGTATAACTCAATCCAAAACCAAAAGGAAATAATGGTTCATTTCTTTCGTCCAAATAGTTAGATCTGAATTTTTCGAATTTCCCTTCCGTGTTAGAAAGAGGTCTTCCTGTATTTTTATGTGCATAATAAATCGGTACCTGCCCTACACTTCTTGGAAAAGTCGTTGTCAATTTCCCTGAAGGATTTACATCGCCAAATAAAACATCGGCAATAGCATAACCCGCTTCACTTCCTGCAAACCAAACATTTAAAATAGCCGGAACAGTAATATTTTCATCAGTTATAACTAAAGGACGGCCATCAAATAAAACTAATACTACCGGCTTTCCTGTTTTTAATAATTCGTTTAATAAATCTTTTTGTGCTTGTGGAATTTCTAAGTTTGTACGGCTGCTGGATTCTCCGCTCATTTCTGCAGATTCTCCAAGAGCTGCCACAATTACGTCAGATTGGTTCGCTACTTTTAAGGCTTCTGCAATTAATTCTTCTTTTGAACGAGGATCACGATTTAAGGTTTTACCAAACATTGTTGCGTTGGTTTCAAAAGTTTCATCATAATCTAAATTGCTTCCTTTTGCATAAAGTACTTTTGCAGATTTTCCGGCAGCTTCCTTAATTCCTTGTAATAACGAAATACATTTATCACCAATCGTGGCTACACTCCAGGTTCCTGACATATTGTTTTTGGCATCTGCCAATGGCCCGATAAGTGCAATCGTGCCTGATTTTTTAAGAGGCAATAACTGATTTTTATTTTTTAATAAAACCAATGACTGAGCTGCAATTGTTCTGGCTTCTTTTCTGCTGCTTGTTGTGAAAATTTCTGTTTTAGCTCTTTTTTCATCACAATATTTATACGGATCTTCAAATAATCCTAAATCATATTTTGCTTCCAGAATAAGTTTAACTGCGTTGTCGATTGTTTCGATTGTTACTTTTTTCTCCTCTAAGGATTTTTTTAAAGTCCCTAGAAAACCTTCCCCAACCATATCCATTTCGACACCGGCATTTAAAGACATTGCAGAAACTGTTTGAAGGTCGCCCATTCCGTGTTCAATCATTTCCGGAATTCCGGTAAAATCAGTCACTACAAAACCTTTAAAACCCCATTGCTTTCTTAAAACATCGGTCATTAACCATTTGTTTCCAGTTGCCGGGATTCCGTCAATTTCGTTGAAAGAAGCCATAACTGATCCTACGCCTGCATCTACAGCAGCTTTGTAAGGAGGAAAATAATCATTGAACATTCTGATATGGCTCATATCAACTGTATTATAATCACGTCCTGCTTCGGGCGCACCATATAAAGCGAAATGTTTTACACATGCCATAATCGAATTGTTTTTTGAAAGATCGTGTTGCTGATACCCGTTTACCATTGCTTTTGCAATTTGGCTTCCTAAATACGGATCTTCTCCTGAACCTTCAGAAATTCTTCCCCAGCGAGGATCACGGGAAATATCAACCATTGGAGAAAATGTCCAGTTGATACCATCGGCACTGGCTTCCTGAGCTGCAATCTGTGCACTTCTTTCGATCAGACTGATATCCCAGGTGCACGATAATCCAAGCGGAATAGGGAAAGTTGTTTCGTAACCGTGAATTACATCCATTCCAAAAATCAATGGGATTTTTAAACGGCTTTTTTCAACAGCAATCTTTTGTACTTCCTTAATTTTTTGAACTGATTTTATATTGAACAAACCGCCTACTTTACCTTCGGCAATATTTTTTGCAATATTTGAGCTGTTAGCCTGCCCTGTTGTAATATCTCCGGAAGTTGGTAAATTAAGCTGGCCTAATTTTTCATCCAATGTCATTTTAGATATCAGCTCCGCTACAAATTCAGACTTTGGTTTAATTTTTACTGTGTTTTTAGTGTTCTTTTTCTGAGCGTAACCCAAAACAGCACATCCTAAAAAGAGTAAGGCTAATTTCTTTTTCATATTAGATAATATTATTCTTTATGTAATCGCCATTGTATATTCCTATTTTGGTTCGGAACAATGGCGATTTAATAAAATGTGGTATTTATATTTTATTGTTTCTGATTAACTTTCTAAAATCCGTATTTTGTTGATTTAAATCCAAGCTTTATTAAACCTTGTTTGGTATCTGATGCGTTCATAAATAATTTCCATAACAGACCCGAGCGATAATTCTCAATCATTGGAACAATTGTTCCCTGATCGATGGCTAAATAGCATTTTGTTACCCAATCATACTGTGGTGAAAAAGCATCGTATGGCCCGGCAATTCCAACATATTTTGTTTTATTTTCATCATATAAATAATGTAAAAACTTCATAGATTCTGTTGGTGTGTACGGAAATGATGATAAGGCTGCAGTAGGCGAAATTACTCCTGTATCATTATTTGGCTGATGTGCTGTATAACCCGTTGTTCCGTCTGGATTACGAGTATAACTTGCGGTTAATCCCCAACATTTATCCGAATAGTCTTTCCATCCTTTTGGGTTAGCGATACTATACTGAACCATTATTTTAGCATGATTTTGTGTCAATTGCCAATAATCAGCATATTTATCTGTTAAGTTATTTGGGTCTAAACCTAAATACGAATAGTGTGACCAGAACATTGGCCCTACATTTCCTGATGCTCCATTATAATTTAAAACAACCGGCAATCCATATTGGGAACCGCTGTTTACAATTGCCCCGTTTCTTGCCCAAGCCTGATGATAGGCTTCTGCAGAAATTGGATGTGTTGGTGATGAAGCAGCCATTACGTATGTAATCAAACATTCATTGTAACCTTCCAATTTAAAGTTCATTTCCCAGCCATAATTAGGTGACCAATGCCAGTATAATGCATTTTCTCCTTTGGTATACCAATCCCATTCAACACCTTTCCAAAGTTCATCCGCTTTTACGGCTAATTCTTTTTCAGCTGTGCTTCCATTTTTAAAATACTCCCTAATGGTGATTAAAGCCTGACAAACAAAAGAGGTCTCTACCAAATCCCCGCCGTTATCTTTTGTTCCAAACGGAATAACTTTACCTGTTGTATTATCCATCCAGTGTGGCCATGCGCCATGAAAACGTTCCGCTTTTTCTAAAAAAGTTAAGGCTGTTGTAAGTCTGGAAACAGCTTCTGCCCTTGGTAAAAAACCTCTTTCTATACCTACAACAATAGTCATTAACCCAAAACCGGAACCGCCGGTAGTTATAATGTTTGACTCAAAATCAGGATTTTCAGTAAGATATCTTTCGCGGGCTAATTTTGAATTAGGGTCTGCATAATCCCAAAAATATTTTATTGCATCTTTTTGAACCTGGTCCAATGCCTGCGTGTCCGTTAAAGGTGTAATTGGATTTGTTGGCAATGGTGTTCCTCCACCCGGTCCTTCCGGAGAAGAAGAAGAGCAAGAATTAAAAGCGTTCAAAAAAAGAAGGATATATAAACTGATTTTCATTTTTATAAATTGTCGGATTACACTAAAAAAACACCTGGATATTTTCAATCCAGGTGGATTAAAATTTATCTTTTATCTTTTTCTAATTTATATAAGGCTACAGCTTCATTATCTGTTAATGCTGCATCATAAATTCTGAATTCATCCATTGATCCTGTATAATGAAGCATCCAGCCATCGGCACTGCCCCAGGGAGCACCTAAATGCTGTTGATAGCCTCCAATGATGAATTTTGATACTTCTGAACTTGCCAAATCACCAAACCCGACACCTCCGGTAGCAGGATCACTTGCATATCTTTTAGAAATAGAAGCAGGTAAGTCTAATTTTTGTCCGTCAATGTACATGCTATAAGTAGAACTGGTTCCGTTATAAGTCCATATCACATGTTTCCATGCACCAAACATATTATTTAAAACATTGGCTCCTCCATGCTCAATAAACTGACCTGACCAGGGTATACTTGGCGTCACGTCTTTTTGAATATGATTTTTCATCAACATTGTAGTTGCTGGACCTGTGCCTTCAATTAAAGTGAATATATTGCCCCAAAAATCTGTTTTTTTAGGGAGCATAAACAGAGATTGTGCTCCTCCAGTGTGTGGTTCTGTTTTAATCCACATTGAAACTGTAATACTTTTTAAATTTATTACGGAATTAGCAACAGTATTATAGGCAATAAATGAACTTGCTGAACCTTTGTAAGCTTCTCCTTTTATACCGGTTTCATATGTAACATTCGTTCCTGTTCCATCTGTTATACTGTTTTTTGAATCAGCAATATTCCCTTCAAAACTAAATTTAGATACTAAATGGGCAGCGGCAACATCATCCGAATTTTCATAACCTCCAATTGACTCATACGGAATTGGGCTGTTTACTTTATCAATACTATCCTCGCAGCCAACAAACAATGTTGAAGCTAAAACAAAAGAAAGCAAGAAAATAGATTTATTTTTTTTCATTTTTAATGTCTTTAAGGATTAATAACCTGGATTTTGAGATGATAAACCATCTGCTTGTTTTAAGAATGACGCCGGAATAGGAAATAATTCGTTTTTATTTTCCGTGAAGGTTTTTCCGTCTACAGCAAAGGCAGCTTTGGCCTGACCAGTGCGCACTAAATCAAAAAATCTATCGTGCTCAAAAGCCATTTCTACTCTTCTTTCTTTCCAGATTGCAATTCGGACATCTCCTTGAGATACTGCCGGAGTATCTCCTAAGTTAGCGCGGTGTCTGATTTGGTTTAATAACGGAATCGCATCACTTGTTTGTCCTAATTCATTCAAAGCTTCCGCTTTCATCAATAAAACTTCGGCATATCTCAGGTATTTAATATCAACATCCGTTTCCCATGCATCTGTGTAAGCTGATGAATAGGCTTTGTAATTGTATCTTTCGTTTTCAACCGTTACCGGTATCACTCTGCCATCGTATAAAGTTGTTCCCCTAAAAATAATAGTAGCTGCTTTTCTGACATCACCAGCTTCATAGGCATTTACTAAACTTTGTGATGGTGTATTAAAGCCCCAGCCCCAGCCGCCGGTACCACGAGCTCCTTGTGTGTTAGAATAGCCTTCGATCCCTTTAGCCGGAACAGCACCTTGTGCATAAATTTCGAAAATTGATTCTGAATCAAACTTCCCTCCTGCTCTGTACATTGAAGCATAATCATTAACAATGGAGTAACCTGTAACTTTATTACAATTATCAACTACTTTTTGCCAGTTTTTTTGATATAAACTAACTTTAGCTAATAAAGCATAAGCGGCCCCTTTTGAAGCTCTTGATTTTTCATTTGCTGAATAAGCTGTTTTTTCAGGTAAAGCAGCAATCGCATCATTTAAATCAGCTTCTATGAAAGCATATACTTCAGCAGATGTTTTTCGGGTCAACTGCATAACTCTGTCAGAATCTAAACCAGGAACCGGTAAATGATCTACAATAGGCACTCCTCCGTAGCATTTTACCAAAGTAAAATACATAAAAGCTCTTAAAAATTTTGCTTCACCAGCTAATCTGGCTCTTAAATTAACATCTACTTTATCTAATTTCGGAAGAATATTCAATGCCTGATTACATCTGTTTATTCCGTCGTAATTGGCAATAAAAGTACTCTCGGCAGAAGGATTAGAGGCATTATAAGTTAAAGCATCCAACACATCTTTATCAGTACCTGTATCACCTGGCGAAGATCCTTTATCTGCATCATCAGAAGTAATACTCGACAGACCAATCCAACCAAAAGAAGTCATATCCCAATTTAAAAATTTGTTATAAATTGCTGTGACAAACGAAGCTGCGCCAGCATCATTATTGAATAATTCAATATCTTTTGTAGAAATAGATTCTGTTTGATCTACATCTAAATAATCGTCTGCACATCCTGTAAGAAAGAATACTGAAAACACAAACGCTGCTATATATATCTTTTTCATAATTTTAAAATTTTAGGTTAGCACCCATTACAAATGATCTCAAAGTTGGATAAGCATTCAACTCAACTCCCTGAAGGTTGTATGGATTACCGTCATCATTTAATTCTGGAGAAAATCCTGAGAATTTTTGAGTAATAAATGGGTTAATTGCATTTACGTAAATTCTGCAAGAGCTAATAAAACCACCTTCAGGCAAAGGCAATTTATAGCCTACAGTAATATTATTTATTCTGAAGAAATCACCTGACTCTAAGTAATAAGTTGAAGCTACCGGTACTTGATTGAAAGGTGCCGGATTTGAAGCTGTCAAATTATTTGGTGTCCAAAAATCTACTGCAAGAGACTCTTCTATGTTTTCACCAGAAAAACGTTGTGCTTTTTTACCATTATAAACTTTTGCTCCATTTGTTCCGTAACCATCAACAGAAAAATCAAAGTTTTTGTAAGCAAAACCTAATGTTACTCCATAATTTGATTTTGGTAGTATTGAACCAACGTATTTTCTATCAGTATTAACATTTAAAGCATCTTGAGTAACTTTTTGACCTGCAGCATTGTAGTACAGCATTTTTCCATTTGAAGCATCAAAACCTGCATATTCATACATATAAAAACTTCCTAACGGCTGACCTATAGAACTGTTATCTAAAATTTTAGTGTTTTGTCCATTCCCTAAATTTCCGCCATTTTGTATTGTTAATTCAACATCTTTTAATCCTGTAAGTTCATTTTTATTGTTCGAAAAATTACCCCCGATCCAATAATTAAAATTTTCCCCTATTTTATCATCCCAACGCAACGAAATTTCATATCCTTTATTAGATACTTCACCAACGTGAGCAGGCGAAGCATTCGTAATTCCAGATGTAAAATAAGGTTTAGTATTTAAAATTACATTTGTTGTTGTTTTATCATACACATCAAAAGTTCCTTTTAATCTATTATCTAATAATTCAAAATCAAGACCTGCAGACGTTTCTTCTGTAATTTCCCAAGATAAACTAGGATCAATTTGTGAGCTAATAGTTGTTCCCTGATTTAAAATAGAACCCCCTAAATAAGCATTTTGACCAGATGTATAACTTTGGTTATTAAGAGGTACATTTTGATTTCCTAAACGTCCCCAACCTCCTCTTAATTTTAACAAATTGATTGTTTTTGAATCAGCCAGAAAAGCTTCTTTAGATATAACCCAACCTAAACCAAAAGCCGGGAAGGTTCCCCAACGGTAATCTTTACCAAAGTTTGAAGATCCATCACGTCTAATAGTTCCCGTAACTAAATATCTGTCCATCAATTTGTACTGGAAACGACCCAGATAAGATGCCAGTTTTATTTCGTTAAAAACTTCATCTTTATAGCTCGTAACATTAGCAGCATATTCTACGTCTTTTAACCCCCAATAATTAGCATTTGAATCTACATTTTTACGCACAATGGTTAGTTTCTCTCTATTCCCTTTAACGCTGGTTTCTATACCTGCTGTTACTTCTATATCATGAATTTCAGCAAAAACTTTGTTATAAGTTAAATAGTTTTGTAAGTTCCAATTATAATATTGTTCTCTGCCTTTAGTTAATGTATTTAAGTTCGAATTTGGAAATTCTTTTGCATAATCGCTTTCAACTTTATTTGGATTTGCAGCCAACCAAATATTTTTATTATCTGCATAATCATATTGTTTCCAGCTATAATATTCCCCATTAAATTGAGACGTGAATTTTAATGATTTCAAAATCTCATAATCCAATTTCAAACCTCCCTGAAGCATAATACTTCTTTGTTCTTCATTTTTAAAATCTAATTGTGCCACAGGATTACCAACATTGTTAAATGCTGAGCCTGTTTGACTAACGAAACCATCCGGGCCAACTCTGGACACTCCATATTTCCCATCAGCAAAACGAACAGGAACTAATGGTGATTGTTTATAAGCATTTGTAAAGGCATCTAATGGCTTAGGTGTTGATTTGGTAGAGGTAAAACTAAAGTTTTGATTTAAAGTCAGTTTTTTAGAAATCTTATATTCATTGTTATTTCTAAAAGTAGTACGTCCATAATCCAATCCGTTTAAAATTGCTTTTTCTTCGTAATTTCCTAAACTGAAAAAATATTTAATACTTTCAGTACCTCCATAAACAGAAACGTTGTTTTGAGTGTAGCTTCCTGTTCTGGTAATTTCGTCAAACCAATCTGTGTTTACAGGCTGATCTTGTGAAAAAGTTGTAGTCTGCAAAGCAGAGTTGGTATAATATGCATATTTATTACTTCCAGCCATTTTTACCTTTTTTAAAGGCTCTCTTACTCCTGCAAAGCTTTCAATTTCTACAGAAATTTTATCTCCTTTGCCCTTTTTGGTTGTAATGATGATAACTCCATTAGCAGCCCTTGTACCATAAATTGCCAATGCGGAAGCATCTTTTAGAATATCATACGAAGTAATATCATTTGCATTAATATTATTGATATTTTCTGTTGGCATTCCGTCAACAATAAATAATGGAGATCTTCCTCCTAGTGCAGTACCCAAACCTCTAATTACTACAGAAGGCGTACTTCCCGGCAAATCAGATGAAATCACCTGTACCCCTGCCGCTTTACCCTGAATGGCTTGCGAGGCATTCAGTACTTTTGTTTTTGTAATTTCTTCTCCTTTTATAGAACTAATTGCAGTAGTGTTATCCACTTTTTTTCTTGTTCCGTATCCGATAACAACAACTTCTTTTAGGGCAGTGTCACCTGATTCTTTTAAGGTAATTGTCATTAAACCTGAAGTAGCTGCCACAGAAACAGTATCAAAACCTAACATGGAAACCTTTAACATTTCACCGGTTTTGGCATTTATTGTGAAGTTCCCATCGAAATCAGCATCAGTAGAAGTTCTGGATTCAGGAGCACTGATAATTGCTCCGGGAACTCCCATTCCGCTGCCGTCCACTACTTTTCCCTTAATTGTCTGTCCGGACATATAAGCCGGAAACAGCAAGAGCACTAAAAAGCTAAAAATAAAATTTTTCATACAGTTTGTAATCGTTTAAGTTAGTGGAGCCAAATTAAACAATTACATCGTTGTAGTACATCAAATACACTACTACACAGATACATCATTATGTTAAAAAACAAAGATAAAATATTAAAAATCAAACACTTAAAATGTTAATTTAAGTTTATTAACATAACCTTATGATGTAGTAATGATGTATTAGAATAAAATAAAAAAAGAAGTATAAAAATAAAATATGTTTAAAAAACCAGCCTAAATCTTATAGACTTAATAAAAATTTTGAAAGATTTTCTTCTTGTGAGAGATTTAGTTTCTTTCTTAGTCGGTATCTGTGTAATTCCACTCCTCTAAATGAAATATTCATCAGGGGAGCAATTTCCTTCGATGACAAATTCATTTTAAGATAAACACAAAGTTTTATGTCTTTTGGAGTCAGGTTTGGGAATTTTTTAGAAAGATTAATAATAAACTCATTGTGAATCTGATTCAGATTAGTTTCAAAAATTTCCCATTCATGTTTATTCACTTCATTAATCTTAATTGCTTTTTTAATTTCGCTTTTAAGTTTATTGAAATCTTTTTCAGAGTCAAGAATACTCTGAATGTTTTCAATCATTTCACTTTGTTTGGCAATAGATAACGATTTGCCTGCAACTTCAGACGATTTTGTCTGTAATTCGAGTTCCAGAATATGTTTTTCGTATTCCTGAATATTCAATTCATTTTCAGCTTTCAATTCCATTTCCAGAATTTCTCGCTGATGTTTTAATTCTTCAGCCTGCAGTTTTAACTTTTGTATATAGCGAAGTTTATTCCATTTATAATAAAAAAACAAAACTGTTCCTATCAATAACAAATACAATAAAATCATCCAAATAGAAAAATACCACGGTTGGGCAACTTTAAAATCAAAACTGGAAACTTTATCATAATTGGCCCCATTATGTTTATAAACAATTATAGAATGATAACCACTGCTTAAATTATTGAGTACAATTAGTCCGTCAGAAATTGGAATGAAATCTTTGTTTTTATTGATTTTATAAAATAAATTAGGCTTGCTTGCCCCATAAATTCCAGAGATTACATTAATTTTTAATTCTGTATTATATTTAATTTTGGAATCATCCGGAAGCAGAACCTCATTATTAAATGCCTCAATTTTGACATCTGCATTTTGTTTATTTTCATATTTCAGCTGAAGAGAAATAAATCCGTCATCAAGATTTAACAAATAATGATTTTGAGTTTTAAAAATCCTTAAGTTATCATTGATCAGCTTTCCTTTATAATATTTCTCCTGAATAATATTCCACACAAACTTATTTCCTCTGGCATAAATATGGTATAAAATTCCGTCCTGAAGGACCATAAAATGATCTTCATCAATTGCCACAACATCAGTTATATCTTTAAAATTGGCATTAAACAATTCATTTTCCTCAAGTTTGTTGGTAATTGAGTTATAAGTATACCATGAATTATTAATCAGAAAAAGAATTTCCTTTCTAAACTCAAAAATCTTAACACCAAAATCATTTTCTATCTTACTTTGCTGGGTAATATTTTCAACCTTTTTAGTCTGATAGTCATCATTATATAAAACACGGTATAAACCACGATAATTATCTGCCGCAAAAATTTCATTTTTTTTATTTTGAGCTACATACTTTATTGGTTTCGAGATATCTTTAATCGTTTTATGTTCGCTTAATTTTGAAATATCATCATACACCAGAATCCCACTATAAGTTGACTGAAAGCAAGTATTGTTAATACTGCTTTTCGATAAATTCCAACCACCGCTTACATTGTTCGTTTTAATTAGAGATCCATTATCATAACAAAAGGTTCCATCGTTATGCCCAATAATATATTTATTGTCAAATTTTGTAATATTCCAGGCCTGCCCCTGAGTGTTGGGCAACATCTTGAATTTCCCCAAATCATATTCAAAAATACCGTGATTTGAAGCAATTAAATATCCTTTGCTGGTTGTTGCAACAGAGTAAACTGAACCTAAAATTCCCGAATTGTCATAAAAAATTGATACCGGAGAATTTACTTCTACATGAGCGATACCATTATCTAAACCAAGCCACAAATCATTTTCTTTATCTAAACCAATGCTTAAAATTGAATTATTCATCAATACATTGTTCCGGTCTATATTTTTGAAGGTATCAGTTTTGAAATCATAAATAAAAACGCCTCTGTTTCCAGTGCCTATCACTAATTTATTATTTTTAATAAACCTGGCCACATTAATTGTAGCATCTTTTAAGATTTCATTTAATGGATTATTCCAAGGTCTTAAGCCTCCATCCTTTTCAACAATAAAAATTCCTTTTTTCTGAGTAAAAACATAGGTTTTGTTCTGGTATTTTTCGATAGCATGAACAACACATTTTTTTAGTACATTCCAGCCTTTTGGGTTTGCAATCTGTGCAGCGTTCATTTTAAAAACCCCTTTTTCTACAGAAGCGACATACAGATTCTGGTCAACTACAAAACAATAGGATATTAAAAAAGGAAATCTGATTTTTTGAATGTGCTTATCCTTATAAATAAAAACATCATTAAAAGACTGAAAGTATATTGCCCCATTAAACCGAAAAATTTTCCAGATTTCTTCATTATCCTTTTCATCAAATAAACGCAGTTTTTTGGTAATCGAAACGTAATGCATTTTACCTTCTTTTCTATACCAGTAACCAAATTCTTTGTAAGATCCGGAATAAATTTTATCACCTTCGATCATAATCGAACGAATGATGGTTTTGTTGGGCAGCGTATATTTTTCCCACATCACACCATCATATCGCAATAAATAATGATTATTGGCAAAATACATCGCATTATCTTTTCCCTGAACGACATTCCAAATTTGATTATCGCCCTGATAATTTGATTTATTATAATTTTCTACAAAGGGAAGTAATTCTTGAGCATGAATTTGAGAAGTGATGAAAAAGAAGAAAAATAATTTTGGAAGTATCGATTTCAAAATATTCGGATTTATATTCAAATATACTGACAAATATTGAATTTTAAGCAATAAAAAAGCTTCCCAACCGAGAAGCTTTTTTATAAATACAAAGACAATATTTTAACTTTGAAGTAAATGATAAACCTGATTTGCAATTTCAAATTCTTCATCTGTTGGTACCACTAAAATTTTTACTTTTGAATCTGAAGTATTAATCATTCTGTTTTCTTTAGAACGTATTTGATTTTTATCATCGTCTAATTCTATTCCAAAATAACTCATATCCGTACAAACTAATTTCCGCATATAGGATGAGTTCTCTCCAATTCCGGCTGTAAAAACAATAGCGTCTAAACCATTTAAAACTGCTGTGTATGAACCAATAAACTTTTTGATACGATACACATTCATAAACAAAGCCAATTGACATTCCTTGTTTCCTTTTTGGGCATGAGATTCAATATCACGCAAATCGCTATAACCTGTGAGTCCTAACATTCCGCTTCTTTTCTGAAGAATATTGTTGATTTCTTCTAAAGAAAAACCCAATGTATTCGACATATAAAAAATAACAGATTGATCAACATCTCCAGCCCTTGTACCCATTATAAGACCATTTGTTGGTCCAAATCCAAAAGAATGATCTACACTTTTACCCTCTTTAATGGCTGTCATACTACAACCATTTCCTAAATGGATCGTAATAATATTCTGTGCAGGATTATTTGATTCTTTTAAATAATTAATTGCCTGTTCTGAGACATATTTATGACTTGTTCCGTGAAAACCATAGACACGAATTCTATTCTCGGTTAGAAGCTCATTCGGAATTGCATATTTATAAGCTACTTCGGGCATTGTTTGATGAAAAGCAGTATCAAAAACGGCAATTTGATGTGCGGTATCAAAAATTTCTTCGGCTACATTAATTCCTTCTAAATTGGCTGGATTATGCAGAGGGGCCAAATCAAAAAGCTGTTTTATTTTCGCCTTTACCTTTTCGTCAATTTTTACTGTTTCTGTAAAAGTACTTCCCCCATGTACCACGCGATGCCCAACAGCAGCAATTTCAGAAGTCGATTTAATAACTCCTTTTTCTGGATCCAAAAGCATATTGGCTACTTTTTGCAGACCTATTTTGTGTGTTGCAATCGGCAGCATTACTTCATACGAATTTGATGAAGCTTTAAAAGTAACATTAGAACTTTCTAAACCAATTCTGTCAATCATACCGGTACAAATTACTTCGTTTTCCGGCATAACCATTAATTGATATTTAATTGATGAGCTTCCTGAGTTTATTATTAATATTTTCATTATCTATTTATTTGTATAATCTTGTGAACGCGGATGACACGGATTTATCAAAGCAAAAACGCTGATAAAAACTGATTTTATTTTTAATAATTATGTCATCCTGAGCGGAGTCGAAGTCTATTTAACCCAAAAGGGCTTCGACTAAGTTTATCCTGAGCGGAGTCGACTGGACTCAGCCTGACATAATTTTTTTAATTGATTATAATCCCTGCGCCTGAATAGCTGTAATTACCACCGTGTTTATAATATCATCAACGGTACAACCGCGGCTTAAATCGTTTACGGGTTTGTTCAGTCCTTGTAACATTGGACCAATAGCCAAAGCTCCGGTTTCTCTCTGAACGGCTTTGTATGTATTGTTTCCTGTATTTAAATCGGGGAAAATAAGGACACTCGCCTGTCCTGCTACTTCAGAATCCGGCATTTTGCTTTTTCCGACAGCGCGATCAACTGCGGCATCATACTGAATTGGACCTTCAATTTTTAAATCGGGACGTTTTTGTTTTACAATTTCGGTTGCTGCACGAACCTTATCAACTTCATCTCCTTTTCCTGAAGATCCTGAAGAATAGGAAAGCATGGCGATTTTGGGTTCAATGCCAAATGCCAGACTTGATTCAGCAGATGAAATTGCAATTTCTGCCAATTGTTCAGAAGTTGGATTTGGATTAATGGCACAATCACCAAAAACCGAAACACGATCTTCTAAGCACATGAAAAATACAGAAGAAACTATCGAACAATTTGGTTTTGTTTTAATGAATTGCAATGCCGGCAAAATAGTATGCTGGGTAGTATGTGCCGCTCCGGAAACCATTCCGTCCGCATGACCTTTATAAACCATCATTGTTCCAAAATAAGAACCATCCTCCATCAAATCCCTGGCAATTTCAAGCGTCATTTTTTTTGCTTTTCGCAGCTCATAATAAGTAGTCACATAATTATCATAAAACTCAGATTCTTTAGGATTTATAATATTTACTTTCGAAAAATCGAATGTGATTCCTAATTCGGTTATTTTATTTTCTATTTGTTTTTTATCCCCAATAATTGAAATATCAACTACATCCATCGTCAGTAATCTTGAAGCAGCGATAATAATTCTTTCATCACTTCCTTCCGGTAAAACAATATGTTTACGATGTTGTTTGGCTCTTTTCACCATATTATACTGAAACATTTTGGGTGTCATACCTTCTGCCTGAAAAGTTATCAATCTTTCAGATAACAACTCAATAGAAACATACTTTTCAAAAGTACTGATTGATGTTTCTATTTTATGTGTGTTATTCGCATAGATTTTCGACTTTATGGAACCTATTTTATTGGTAATATTATACGTTCCTCCATCAACAGAAATAATCGGAACAATAGCAGAAAGTCCTTCAATAAGTTTAAGAATACTTTCTTCGGGAATAATATTTCCTGTCAAAATAATACCTGAAATAGAGGGATAATTAACCGATTCATTAGCCTGCAGAGCGCCCAAAATAATATCAGAACGATCGCCCGGAGTAATTACCAAAGCATTATCATGCAAGTGAACCAGGTAATTATGCAATTGCATTGCACCAACGCTAAAATGTCCAATCTCGTTGTTCAGATAAGTACCTCCAAATAAAACTTTTGCATCAAGTTCATTGACAATTTCCTGCATTGTCGGGTTATTTAAACTCGAAATCAACGGAATCGTATTTACCAATACATTACCGGGTAAACTTTTTTGCAGTCCTTTTGTTACCAGTTCTATATTTTCCGCTTGTACTTTATTTGCAAAAACTGACAAAACTTCTACTTCTTTTACTTTAAAAGAATCATAAACTAAGTAAAGACTATCAACTAATTCGTCCAATGTTTTACCCACACCGGAGCCAATAATGATTGTAGGGATTCCCAGATTTTTCGCAATTAAAACATTCAAATCCAATTCGATTGAAGTTCCTTCTCCTGTAAAACTTGTTCCTTCAACCAAAACAAAATCAAACTGCTCTTCGAGTTTTTTGTATTTTTCAATAATCAAATCTAAAACCTCACCTATTTTTCCCTTATTTTTTTTCTTGATGAGTTTACTCTTTGTAATTGCATATGCATCTTCAAACTTAATGTCAAGGTTAAAATATGAAAGTACTGTTTCAATGTGATTATCTAATTCACCATCAATAAAATCCTCTACAATGGGTCTAAAATAACCTACTTTGGCAGTTTTACCAATTAGGATACTCATCAAACCAAGTGTAATAATTGATTTTCCGCTATTCTGATCGCTTGTGGCTATGTATATCGCTTTACTCATAATTATATATTTTGAAATCGTATTTTTAATAGAGAAACAAAGTTAAAACCAGCGTCTCTTTTTGAAATAAATAATCAAAGCGATTACTAAGAAAAACATCGCAATCATGACGCTATGATATCCGTATTCATATTTAAGTTCCGGCATGTTTTCGAAATTCATTCCGTATACTCCAACAATAAAGGTTAATGGTATAAAAATGGCCGAAATAATCGTCAGTGTTTTCATAATCTCGTTCATTTTTCGGCTTTGTTCCGAAAAATAGAAATTAGAAGCACTTTCCAATGAACTCATATCCGATTCAATTTGATCTAAAAGTTCCAGACTTTTTTGATGTAATCTTATGAAAAAATTAAAAGTGTCTTTTTCTATTCCGTTATAGGTGTCATCATCTTTTATTGTTTTCAAATAATATAATGAATCCCTAAGCGGAATAATCGAACGTTTTAAAAAGTTTAAATTATCACGATGATTTTCAATCTTTTCCAGAATAATCGGTTTGGCCTCTTTTTTAGTCAGGTTAATTAATTCTTCAACTTTGTCTTCCTCATCTTCCAGCGTAATGTAGAAATTTTCCATTACGGCATCCAGCAATAAATATAGTAAGTAGTCAACTTTTTTAGTTCTTACGATTCCTGCGTGTGTACGAAGGCGCTCCCGGATATGGGTAAAGAAATCGCTTCTTTTTTCCTGAAATGATATTAATATTCCATCTTTCAAAATAAAACTAATTTGCTCAACACTAATATTATCTGAATATTCAGAGGGTAAAAGCGATTTTATATTAAAGAATAAAATATCATGTTGTTCCTGTAATTTAGTTCTCTTGGTTGTATTTAAAATATCTGCCAAAAGAAAGTCATCTACTTTAAAATGCTCTCCAATAGTTTTAATTAAATTGATATCATTTAATCCGTGAATATTAAGCCAGTTATTTTTAGTATAATCGATACAGGTATTTAAAGCCAGAATGTTAAATCTGTCATATTCAATCACGTCAGCATCGTCGTATACAAAAAGCTGCATCTCAGATTGATGATCTTTATGTATACCTGTATATTCTAAAGTAGTATGTTGCAGCTTGCGACCTGCCTTGTATTTTATCTTTCTCATCAAAATGATTTATATAGTAATATTACAAAAAAGATTCTGAACAGGAAATGACAATTATCATTTTGATGGGAAGAAACCCTAAGATAATTCAAAATAATAATTACTTTTATAAGAATCAATCTGATTTAAAAATTAAGTTGAAAATGAATCATAAAATAAAAATCTCAATTCCAGAGCCTTGTCATCAAAATTGGTTTGAAATGACTCCAACCGAAAAAGGTAGATTTTGTAGCAATTGCCAAAAAGATGTTATTGATTTTACAAAAGCTACCAACAGGGAAATTCTATTATCTTTTAATAAAAATGAAAAATTATGTGGACGTTTAAATATTTCACAACTTAATAAAAACATAATAATTCCAAAAGAAAAAAAAACCTTATGGATGATTGTAGCCGCTACAATAATCACTTTTTTAGGATTAGGAAACCAAACTGTAAGAGCCCAAGGCAAAATAAGAATAGAACAAACTGATAAAAAACAGTTTAATAGTCAAGAATCTTCTAATAATAATATTAAAAAATATACAGGAATTTTATATGATGAAAATAAGATTCCTTTACCAGGAGCAAATGTATTTATTAAAGGAACAAAAACTCAAAATCACACTAATTTCAATGGTGAATTTTCAATAGAAGCTAAAAAAGGAGACATCTTAGTAATCTCATCTATTGGTTATAAAAATCTGGAATTTAAGATTCGAAACAAATTGAATATTTCAATAGCAATGAAAAAAAATGATGTTGAATTATTAGGAGAAGTTAGTATAGTAAGACCTGAATAATAAAAATCAACCTTATAAAAAATCTATAAAAAAACCCGAGTCATTTCTGACCCGGTTTTCTCATTATTATATCGTAGAGACGCACTGCTGTGCGTCTTCACTTCACAAAGTAAAAATTATTTTACTTCTTCGAATTCAACGTCTTCAACATTGTCACCTTGAGACTGCTCTTGTTGTGGAGCTGCTTGTTGACCTTGTTCTCCTTGAGCATACATAGCTTCTGTAGCTGTTTTCCAAGCTGCATTGATGTTGTCAAGAGCCGTTTGAATAGCTGGAATGTCTTGAGATTGGTGAGCCATTCTCAATTCAGTTAAAGCGTACTCTACAGCAACTTTGTGGTCATCAGCTAATTTGCTTCCTAACTCTTTCAATTGACTTTCTGTTTGAAAAATCATGCTGTCAGCTTCGTTTAATTTCTCAGCTCTTTCTTTAGCTATTTTATCAGCGTCAGCATTAGCTTCAGCATCTTTTTTCATTTTTTCGATTTCTTCAGCTGTTAATCCAGAAGAAGCTTCGATACGAATATCGTGAGATTTTCCAGTTCCTTTATCAGTTGCAGAAACTTTGATGATACCATTAGCATCAATATCAAAAGTAACCTCGATTTGAGGAACTCCTCTTGGTGCTGGTGGAATACCATCTAAGTGGAAACGACCGATAGTTTTGTTATCAACCGCCATAGCTCTTTCACCTTGCAATACGTGAATTTCAACAGATGGTTGAGAATCAGCAGCAGTAGAGAAAACTTGTGATTTTTTAGTTGGAATAGTTGTGTTAGACTCAATTAATTTAGTCAATACACCGCCCATAGTTTCGATACCTAAAGATAAAGGAGTAACGTCAAGTAACAATACATCTTTTACATCTCCGGATAAAACTCCACCTTGAATAGCAGCTCCAATAGCAACAACCTCATCAGGGTTAACTCCTTTAGATGCTTTTTTACCAAAGAATTTTTCAACTTCGTCAGCAATTCTTGGCATTCTTGTAGAACCTCCAACAAGGATTACTTCGTCAATATCAGATGTAGATAAACCTGCATCTTTTAATGCTTTAGCAACTGGCTCCATAGAACGTTTAACTAATGAATCAGTTAATTGCTCAAATTTAGCTCTTGATAATTTTTTAACTAAGTGTTTTGGTCCTGAAGCTGTAGCTGTAACGTATGGCAAGTTGATTTCAGTTTCTGAAGAAGAAGACAATTCAATTTTTGCTTTCTCTGCAGCTTCTTTCAAACGTTGCAATGACATTGGGTCAAGACGTAAATCAATACCTTCTTCAGTTAAGAATTCATTTGCTAACCAGTCAATAATTTCGTGGTCAAAATCATCTCCACCTAAGTGAGTATCACCATTTGTAGATAATACTTCAAATACACCGTCTCCTAATTCAAGAACAGAAATATCAAAAGTACCACCACCTAAATCGTAAACAGCGATTTTTTGATCTGTTCCTTTTTTATCCAATCCGTAAGCAAGTGCCGCAGCAGTTGGCTCATTGATGATACGCATAACTTTAAGACCAGCAATTTCACCAGCTTCTTTAGTAGCCTGACGCTGTGCATCGTTAAAGTAAGCAGGAACAGTAATAACTGCTTCAGTTACTGTTTGACCTAAATAGTCTTCAGCAGTTTTTTTCATTTTTTGAAGTGTCATTGCAGACAATTCCTGAGCAGTATATAAACGACCGTCAATATCAACACGTGGTGTATTGTTGTCGCCTTTTACTACTTTATAAGATACTCTTTTTGCTTCACCTGTAGTTTCAGCAAAAGTGTGTCCCATAAAACGTTTAATAGAAGCAATCGTTTTTGTAGGATTCGTTACCGCTTGTCTTTTTGCAGGATCACCTACTTTAATTTCTCCACCTTCAACAAAAGCGATGATAGATGGCGTTGTTCTTTTTCCTTCTGCGTTAGGAATAACAACTGCTTCGTTACCTTCCATTACAGAAACACAAGAGTTCGTCGTACCTAAGTCAATTCCGATTATTTTACCCATTTTTTATATATTTAATTTTGATATACATTTTATAACTCAGGTGGCATAAGTCAATCTTTGTGCCAATATAAAAAACCAAAGTAAATTGTCAGTTTTCATGTTGGCACAATAAAAATCATCTGACAACATGACATTTTTAAAACATGACAAACATGGCATACCAGTGCTTTATGTGTCATTATCAGGGGCTGATCACTTCGTCAGTTCGCTATCGCTCATGTCCTGATCTTTTATGGCAAACCCAGCCACAAAAGGATGCCACTTCTATCAGGTTAGGATTTTAGGTTTCCTAAAAAATATTAAATTTCAAAAAACACCATATTCCTAATTCTTCAATTTATCATATAAATACTATATATTTGAAATAATCAAAATTTGATTTTCACTGATTCATTATTTTAAAAGAAGAACAATGAAGCTATTTCAATTCATTTTAATAGTACTGCTTCCCACCTTTGCATTCTGCCAGGAAAAAAAAGGTGATATAACAATCACAGGAAAAATCACAGGAAAAATTCCTGAAACAATCGAATATACTCTGCCTATAAACGGAATTGATTATTTCGGATTTACAAATTCGGTTCAACCAGACTCATTAGGTAATTTTCAAATAAAACTTCATATTGACAAAACCTGCTTTATTGAACTCTCAACCAATTATAGATCTTACGGAACCATAGTTGCAGAACCTGGAATGAATTATAACATTTACATTAATCCTGAAACTCCGGATAATAAATTTAAAGTTGTGTCTAAAAACGAAAAAGGTCAGGAATTATATAATCAAATTCCAAACAGAAGTATGATTGTTGGAGGTCATTTTGAACTCGAATCAAGAAAATACAGTAAGGACAGTGTTATATCTGATATAAAGCAAAAAATAGAACAAGACAGCCAAATCGAAATATCAGGATTCAAAAAATTATTAAATGACAAAACCATTTCTAAAAACTTTTATAATCTCGTTCAGGCAGATAGGGATTATTTTTATAAAGGCACGCAAGGAAGCATTGCTTTTATGAATTATTTAAATGTGGCACAAAATAAAAACACATTAACAAAAGAGCAATATACAGAACTCTGGGCAGCAATATTCCTATCAAATCCTGTAACCAATCGGGAACTATTAAGTTCTCCATGGTTTTATTATTATGTCGAAAATTATTTACGCTATAAAGAATTAATTGTTGAAGCAATAGATATCGCAACACTCACAGAGTTTCATAAACAGGGACTGATTCATACTCACAAAATTAATATTGCAAAAAAATATTTGCCTGAACCTCAGTTAGAATACTACTTTGCAGCTTATATTTATTGTGAGGCCATCAATAAAAATTATGAAAAGGAATTGATTACACTTTTCGAACAATTTAAAAAAGAATATCCTTCTAGTAGTTACACTCATTTTCTGGAACCTGTTGTCATACCAATTATTTCCTTTCATAAAAAGAAAGAAGAGCCACTTAACGAAAAAATTAAATTTATAGACAATTCTGCAGCAGCCAATTCGGTAAAAGATGCTGTAAAAGGATTAAATGGAAAACAATTTTATATTGATATCTGGGCAACCTGGTGTGGTCCCTGCAAATCTGAATTTAAATACAATTCCAAATTATATGAAGTGTTAAAGTCCAAAAAAATTCCAATAATCTATATCTCCATAGACAAGGAAAATCGTGAGAATCAATGGCGGGATATGATTCAGTTTTACAACTTAGAAGGATATCATATAAGAGCTAATGATAAACTTGATGCTGATTTACGAATTTTATATGGCAATCAAACTATGGGAATTCCCTGGCATTTTTTAACGGACGGAGATGGAAATATTACTAAAAAAAATCTGAGCGGTCCTTCTGAAATTGAAAATTTAGAAAAACAACTTACTGAAAACTAACCCCGAATAGAAATTTTAAAAAATATGCCTTTTTAAACAATAATAAATTTATATTATAATATGAAAAACAGCATTGCAATTTATGGCGCCTATGGACACACCGGAAAATTTATTATATCTGAACTTTACAGACAAGGATATAAAAATCTGATTCTTTCCGGAAGAGATCAGGAAAAATTAATGGCTTTAAACGAAGAATATCCTGATTTAAAAATAAAAACAGCAGACATTAATGATTCCAAGGCATTAGATGATGCCTTTTTCGATTCAAAAATTATTATAAACTGTGCCGGACCTTATTTAGATACCGCAGAACCTGTAATTAAATCTGCCTTGCGATTAGGCAGTCATTATATTGATCTGAGTGCCGAACAAAAAGCAGTATTAGATGTGTTCGAACAGTTTTCTGAACAGGCAGAGCGTGATAAAATCCTGGTAATTCCAGCTGCTGCATTCTACGGAGGATTAGCCGATTTATTAAGCACATCATTAACATCTGACTGGAATCAGATTGACGAAATAAACGTTTATATTGGACTGGATTCCTGGCATCCCACAAAAGGCACAAGATTAACCGGAGATCGAAATCATTATAAAAGATTAACTTTCAAGGACCATCGTTTGCAAGAACTTGAATCAAGTCCTTCTAAAGAATGGGATTTCAAAAATCCGATCGGAATTAAAGAAATTGTAGCTTTACCTCTTTCGGAAATCATTACGATTTCCCGTCATTTAAATGTAAATACTGTTAATACCTATCTTAGTCAAAACTCTCTAACCGATCTTAGAAATAATGATACTCCAGAGCCAAAACCTATTGACGAGAAAAACAGATCTTCTCAACAATTTTGTGTAGAAGTCATAGCAACAAAAGACAATACAAAAAGAACAATTACAGCTCAGGGTCAGGATATATATGCTGTTACTGCTCCTCTGGTTGTAGAAGCCGTAAATAGAATAGTCTCGGAAAAAGTAAAGAAAACCGGCGTAACTACAATGGGTGAGGTATTTGATGCAGTTGATTTTTTACAATCCTTAAATGACGATGATATTATAATCTCAACTGTGCAAGAATCTGAACCAGATTAAATTTATTGGTACTACATCTAAAAAAAACAGTTTTATTTATTATAGACTATTTTTTTGCAACATGCCTTTTAGTACTATTTTTTCTATATTTTTACACAGTAATATTTCCAAATTTCCAAGCTGAAATATTAAAAACAACCAAAACCAATATCATCTAAAACCCACCTTAATGATTGACAACTTAAAATACGCAACAAAGTTATTCGGTACCGCTTCATTTAGTTTTTTAAAAATAAATATTCCCGGACAGCTTTTAATTATCATTATAGGAGTAATAAACCTTTTTGTTATTGTTTACCAATCAGGAACAGGAATGGGGCATACAACAGGTTCAGCCATTGTGCTTTTATTATTTGCCCTGAGACCAATTGGTTATAGTTTAACTTTACTCTGCATATTTGTCGGTCCATTTTTATTATTTTCTCTTGGAAATAAATATGTAATTTCAAAAACAATCAATAAGTTATTATCAGACAAAGGAGAAATTTTACTTTTCCCCATTATTGACAAAATCCTTACGAAAATCAAATCGAATCAGCCCGACATATTAAAAAAAGGAACAGATACCGCTATATTAAAACTAAAACTAATTCAGGAAATTAGGGATTCTAACGATAACAAATGGCTGAAAAGAATAATCATCTACGGTTTTAAAAAAGTAAACCTTGATGATGTCGATTTTAAAGATGAAAATATAAGCATTCCAGATATTATTAAAAACAAAATTATAACAGGCCTAAAAAACATTTCGAAACCAAACAGAAATTTCTTTTGGATTATTATAGGAGTACAAATTATTATTATGATTCTGGTTATTGCGCAAATAATCTAATTCGGGATTTAAAGAAATTCTATTTCAAAATTATCCCGAAAGAGGGTTAATTCTAAAAATACTTTAACTTTTCTAAAAATTACTTTTGCCTTTTTATTTGTAATTTCGATTTCTTAAATTATTTAAAATACAAACAAAAAATGGTTTCATTTATTAAAGAAATATCTTTTCGATGGTCAGATCTTGATCCAAATTTTCACGTTAGACATAGTGCCTATTATGATTTTGGCGCACAGCATCGTATCGAGATCCTGGAACAGTTAGGTTTAACATTAAAAGTAATGCAGACTCAAAGTTTTGGACCCGTTTTATTTAGAGAAGAATGTGTTTTTAGAAAAGAACTAAAGCTTTCTGATAAAATATTCATCCACACTAAAACTTCAAAAATGAAAGCCGATGCTTCTCGCTGGTCAATCATTCACGAATTCAGAAAAGAAGATGATACCCTTTGTGCTGTTATAACTGTTGATGGGGCCTGGATGGATACAAAACTTAGAAAATTAGCTTCGCCAACTCCGGAAATTGCGATTGAAGCTTTGAGCATTTTCCCAAAAAGTGATGATTTTGTCGGGCTTTAAAATTAAAATCTGATTTACTATAAATTATAAAAACCGTTACATTAATTTGCAACGGTTTTTTTTTAAAATTGTAAAATGTCTGGTTTTATTCTGCCACAATTTTAAAATTACTGTTTAAATTTTCTCCGGAAACGTTTAATATATAAAGTCCCGATATTTTTTTATTAGCAATATTTAAAATAAAAACTCCATTTCCGTCAGATGTAATTTTTTCTTTAAAAATAATTTTTCCTGTTATATCGCTTAATGCAGCTGTTACATAAGATAAATTCTTGTTAGGAATGTTTATGAAAATTTGCTCTTTTACAGGATTAGGATATACAATAATGTTGTTTTTGTTCTGAATAAATTTTTCATTGCTCAATAATGCCCCGCCATACAACTCGGCTACCTGTGTTGCATTTAATGCATAATTAAACATTTTAAGCTCGTCAAATGCCCCTTTATAAGGTGCAGGCGCATTAGTGGCAGCCTTAAACTCAAGTTCGCCAATATTTCCAATTACAAAATCACTAGCTTCAGAAATACCGGTAACTGCAGTTTCATCAAGCTCAGCTGAAAAAGCGCCATCGGTATATATTCTTATTTTATGAGCAATAACATCTCTCATTATAACTACATTCACCCAGTTTCCTGTAAAAAACTTAGCGGCACTTGTTGTAACTTCTTTTTTTGTAACATCATCATCTATGGCAAAACGCAAAAGACCTCCTTTAACTTCTACATCAAAACGCTTACCTGTCGCTCCTGTTGTGGCATTTTTAGTAATTGACCCTTTACACAATACATAAATACTGGTTGATGACGAGCCTGGCAATAAAGTTGGTGCTGCTTTCATCCAAAATGAAACCGTAAAGGAATTTTTATCAAATAATATATGGTCCTGATTTGGAATACTCGCCATATACATACTGCTCGACGATGTTGTTAAGTCTAAAGCATTGTTCTGTTTTCCCGGAACTCTGACGTTAGAATTGTCATAAGCTACATCCAGCACACCATGATTGGCATAATTGGTGAGATCGGTAATTTGTTCTCCTTCTAATGCTGCTTCCTTAAATGGCCAATGGCCTACAAGACTTGGCAGAAGAGTATGGAAACTCCACACATCTCCTGTGGCAGTTCCTTTCGCATTGACGGCATCAATTCTCCAGTAGTAATTTGTTGCTATACTTAAACCTGTAACCTGATAAGATGGACTCGCTGAATAAGCTAGATCATTCAACTTCGTTAGATTTGAAGAATCTGTACCAAAATAAACCGAATACGTTACAGTATTAGAACTGCCGCTCCATTTCAAGGTTAAATTACCATTTGTCAGCTCTGCATTATTAAATCCTGTAGCAGGAGTTGGAGTAGCTGCTTTAGTTGGTGCTGATGGAATTGGCGGTGTAGTTAAACTTGCTGTTTCATATACTGATGATGCTGTGCTGTTGGTTGCTTTAACTCTATAATAATATTTAGTATTCGGAAGTAAGCCACTGTCATTATAACTTGTGTTATTTGCACCAAGTGTACTTATTACTGTAAAATCAGTACCATTAACAGAACGCTCTACCACATAATTATTTTCATTAGAAGCACTATCAATCCAGTTCACAGTTAAAGAACCCGATGGCGGAACTTCGGTTGAGACCACATTAGTAAAATTCACATTAGATGGCGGAATAACAAAATCCGGAGGAGTTTCATTTGTCAAACCGTTAATATATACTTCAATATTCAAATAAGGCGCATGTGATGTACTTACGGCTAAAGCATCAGCAACATTTTTATTCAGACCATTGGCATCTTCCCATGTATCCGGCATACCATCATTATCAGTATCCAAAGGGGCCGGAGCACCATAAACATGTCCCGCACCACCGTTGATGAAGCCAAACTTGCTGGTTAAATCAGTTTGAACATAAACATACGTAGCAGTTGTTCCTTTAGATGAGAGGTCAGAAATCATTAAATTATCTACCTGATCGCGTCTTGGATAAGAAGCTCCAACACCCGATACGATTTTATCATACGCATCCTGAGCTGTCAGCGTTGTATTTTTCATTGGATAATCATATGGTGTTGACAGAATTGATGCAGCATCTTCAGTTGGATATCCTGTTAAATCAGCAGGCACCAGAGTACCATTTAATATACCATCCTTATTATTATCAAAATAGTTGCCCGAACCGTATAAAAAGAAATTAGCATTTCCTCTGTTAAAAGGTGTAGAAACTGTATTGCTGGTATTAGGACCGCCAATAAAATAATTATTGATAATATTTACGTCTGAGCTCCCTGCAGAATCCCCACCCATAATATAGGCATCACCGGATTCAGTATGTCCATACGTATTTCCGTAATTTCCCCAATTATAAACAACATTGTTTACAAACTCATTTATACCTTTTATTTTGTTGTTACGTGTTTTATTACAGATATATAAATTCCCAATTAAGCTTATCTTACCTCCTGAAGGCTGCATTAACCCTCCGGCTGAGTGATTATGACGATGTAATCCCTGACCAATAATACAATTCTGAATTGTGATATTGTCAGGACTCAAACCTTTACTGTCCCAGTTAATCGAAAAAACTTCATCCGTACCCCAGGTAAAAGTTATATGGTCAAAAATCATGTTTGCACCATTTGACAAACCTGATGCGTCCTGATTTTGAGCAGTTCCTCCATAACGAATACGAAGATATCTTGCAATGGTATTACTTGCTCCGGAAAATGTTACTCTTGGTCCTAAAAACACAATACCTTCTCCTGTAGCCGTTTGTCCTGCAATAGTTGTGTTTGCTGCCACTACAATTTGAGTCTGCAAATTAACAATTCCTCCTACCCTGAATATTACAAATCTGCCTTCCTGACTAACCGCATCGCGAAATGAACCCGGTCCGCTGTCATTTAAATTGGTTACTAAATAAATTTGAGGGTTTGCAGCACCTCTTGCTCCTGTTGTATACCTTCCAAAACCGGTAGCTTCCGGAAATGCAAGTGTCTGGGCATTCAATTCACCAAAGCAGGTAAGCAGCCCGCAAATCATAAAAAATTTAAGCGCATGCTTAAATGTTAGAGTCTTTCTTTTCATATAAATTTGGTTATAAGTTAGTTATTACCGAATTTACCTATAAGCTGAAAAGAGACCGTCCTGTCCTATCCTGTTTTATCTTATTAGCTATCAATACAATAATCAATATCTCTTATCCACAAAGAGTTATTACTTATAAAATATTTTTCTGATAATTTTAAGACTTTAATTTTTGGTTTTAAAATGGTAAGCTTTAATTTTAAGATGTTCGAAAACAATTATTATGGAGAAAAATGGAATGCTGATTTTCAAAAATGGGCTGAACTGGGAAAGAAAACACAAAAAGCAATTCCGAATTCAAAATTAGTCGAGGTTGCCAATACCGGACATTTACCACATATTGAATCTTTTGATCAATTTATAAAACCATTAATCGTATTTTTGAAACAATAAAAACTTTAACCCTAAAACCAATCATATGTTTACAATAGAGCAAATAAAAGAAGCACATGCCAAAGTAAAAAGTGGTGCCGATTTCCCCAACTATATACAAGACTTAATCATTTTAGGTGTAAAAGGTTATGATACTTTTGTTCATGACGGTCATGTTGAATATTATGGCGTAAACAATTATACTGTTATTTCTGATGAAAAATATAATTTAATTGAAATTGCCAAATCAGCCAATAAAGAACGATTTATCGAATTTTTAGTAATGCATCAGGATGGCCAGACTGATTATTTAACTTTTTGTAATCATTCCGCACAATGTGGTATAGCAAAATGGAGAGTTGATATTATCGAAATGACATGTACTTATTTTGATCTGGCAGGAAATGAAATTTTGATAGAAAAGATTCCGGGTTAATAAAAAATAAATAATCTGTTTAATTTTGAATGGATTTCTTTCCTTAGGAAATTCCAAAAAGTAAATTTATAAAAGTATGTCAAATACACTTTCTCCAATTATAAACCCCGAAGAATTATTAAACCTGAAGAATTCAGCTGAAATTATTTTAATTGATGCCAGAGCCGGAATTAATTCCGAAGAAAATTATCAAAAAGAGCATTTAAAAGGTGCACGATATGTCGATTTAAACAGAGATTTGGCAACAGTAGAAAATCCGGCAAACGGCGGAAGACATCCTTTGCCCTCTTTTACAAAGTTTTCTGAAGTGCTTTCAAAAATTGGAATTGAGCCTTCAAGCCATATTATTATTTATGATGATAAAAACGGGGCGAATGCTGCAGCACGTTTCTGGTGGATGCTTCGCGCCATTGGACATGAAAAAGTACAGGTTTTAAATGGAGGTTTGCAAGCCGCAATAAAAACAGGCTTTCTGATAAGTTCAGAAACTGAAAATTTTGACACAACTGAAAAATACCCAATATTAGAATGGAAATTAGGCTTAGCCGATATCAAAGAAGTCGAAAAAGCCAGAAATAATAACGAAAATATAGTAATTGACGTAAGGGATAAAAATCGTTTTGACGGCCTCACGGAACCTCTTGATCTAATTGCAGGTCATATCCCGGGTGCCATTAACGTACCCTTTAGCGAAAATTTAAACGAAGACGGATTTTACCATTCCCAAGAAGAATTATCTGCAAAATATTCCGGAATAATTGGAGATAAAAACCATGAAAACATTATTGTTCATTGCGGGTCCGGCGTTACAGCCTGTCATACTTTATTAGCAATGGATTATGCCGGAATTCCGATTCCAAAACTGTATGTAGGATCATGGAGCGAATGGTCACGCAATGATCTGCCAATGGCTGTTAAAGAAACAAATTAGAAATTTTAAAAATAGAAATACAAAATGCAACATTGGGACATTCTTTTATCCAATCAGGTAAATAAAAAAAAATATATCGATTCCTTACTTTCGGGAGAAGCCAAAGAAGAATTATCTTTTTTAAATCATCAGAAAGGAATCCTGTTTTCAGATATTACAATCGAAAAATTCATCGAAAAAGAATACCAATATGATATTGTTGAAGCCTCTCCTGACTCCCACAGACAATTAAGAACCTTTTCATCAGGCGAACGCAAAAAGGAATTTTTAAAATACTGCATCAGCCAAAACCCTGATTTCATCATATTTGATAATCCTTTCGATCATCTGGACCAGGCTTCACGTATAAATCTGGCTCATTCGCTAGAAAAATTAACAGAGAATGTTGCCATTATCCAGTTAGTAAACCGTGTTACTGATGTACTTGATTTTGTTCCAAATAAAGCCCAGATTCAGGACAATTCGTTTCAACTGCATCCGATTTCAAAAAACGAAAATCATTTTAAAACCCTAGAAACTTCATCAATTCCAAAAGCATTGGAAAATCATACTTTCCATGAAAATGTATTGATAAAAATGGATAAGGTTTCGGTAAGTTATGAGGATAGAAAGATTTTAGACAATATCTCATGGACAATAAAACAAGGTGAATTCTGGCAATTAACAGGTCCGAACGGTTCCGGAAAAAGCACCATTTTATCTTTGATTACAGGAGATAATCCAAAAGGATTCGGGCAGGATTTATTTTTGTTTGGAAGAAAAAAAGGCAGCGGAGAAAGTGTCTGGGATATCAAAAAACAAATCGGAATTTTTGCCACTTCTATGACCGATCTGTTTCAGAAAAGCCACACCTTAGAACAAATGATTCTTTCGGGCTTCTTCGATTCCATTGGATTATATACGGAGCCGACTACTTTACAAAAACAAATTGTTGTGCAATGGCTTGAAGTAATTGAAATGAGTACTTTAAAAAACAAACGTTTTATTGATCTTTCAATTGGACAGCAAAGAGTAGCTTTAATTGTCCGTGCAGTTTTAAAACACCCGCCATTACTAATTCTGGATGAACCAGTTGAAGGTCTGGATGATGAAAATGTTAATTTGGTTATTCAGCTTATCAATACAATCAAACAGGAAACGAATGTGACAATTTTATATGTTTCTCACAGAATCGAAGCAGGTCTTGCTCCTACTTCAGTTTTTGAACTCATTCCTTCAGCTACGGGATCAGTCGGGAAAATCAAATAACTTTTTAACACATAGATACATAGCCTAACTTTGTGTTCATAGGCGTTTCACTTGTTCAAATACACATAGCTATGTGCAAAAACTAGTTTTTTCTTAAACCTTTTTTTGAAATTTTAAACTATGAATCTATGTGTTGAAAACTATTCACAAGAATAAAACACCTAAAAAAGCCCATAAATATTCAATTATTTTGGGCTTTTTTCTAATTTTTATCTTCTAACAAAGGAACGAATCGAAATTCCCCAAACTCATGTTTCTCAAATTGAGTTTCGTTTTTTCGGATTAATAAAGTCATAATCTGAACATCTTCGCCTAACGGAATAACAAGCCTGCCTCCAATTTTTAGCTGTGACATCAAGGGTTGAGGAATAAAAGGAGCTCCTGCAGTCACAATAATACTGTCAAACGGGGCATAACTTGATAAACCTTTATAACCATCTCCAAAAGATAAATGCTTAGGGCGAATATTTAGTTTAGGAAACAAATTCGAAGTTTGCTTAAATAGCTCTTTTTGTCTTTCAACACTGTAAACTTTAGCCCCCAGCATGCACAAAACTGCCGTTTGATATCCGGAACCTGTACCAATTTCCAGAATTTTATGTTCCTTTTTTACTTCTAATAACTGCGATTGAAAAGCTACGGTATAAGGCTGCGAAATAGTTTGTCCTGCCCCAATCGGAAATGCCTTGTCCTGATAAGCATAATCTTCAAAACTTGAATTTAAAAAAAGGTGTCTTGGGATTTTTTTTATCGCATCCAGAACAGCTTTATCAGTAATTCCTTTTTGCTCCAAAGTGTTTACTAATTGATTACGAAGTCCTTGATGTTTGGCAGTATCTTTCAAAATTGATTTATTTTATTTTGGTAAAATTAATAAACTAAATAGTAAATCAAATATTGATTTTTAATTATTAAATCGCTAAATCTTTAATGCATTCACTTTTACTTTCAACAAATAAATTATATTTTTGTTCAAAATACATTCTCATGTTAAAAGTAGGAGTTTTAGGTGCTGGTCATCTTGGTAAAATACATTTACGTTTATTGCAACAATCTGACAAATATGAATTAGTTGGATTTTATGACGAAAATCAGGAAAATGCCGAAAGAATTTCAAAAGAATTTGGCTATACAAACTTCAGTACTATTGCTAAATTAATCCATGCCGTTGATGTAATCGATATTGTGACTCCAACACTTTCGCACTACAAATGTGCTAAAGTAGCTATCAAATCCGGCAAACATATCTTTATAGAAAAACCCATTGCCAATACCGTTGAAGAAGCTGAAGAAATTATCGCTTTGGCAAAAGAATATAATGTAAAAGGTCAGGTAGGCCATGTGGAGCGATTTAATCCGGCATTTATCGCTACGAAAAACATGATCGAAAACCCAATGTTTATAGAAACACATCGTTTAGCCGAGTTTAACCCTCGCGGTACAGATGTTCCTGTGGTTTTAGATTTGATGATTCACGATATTGATGCAATTTTAAGTGTTGTAAAATCAAAAGTAAAAAATATCAATGCCAGTGGTGTTTCAGTTATTAGTGACACTCCGGATATTGCCAATGCACGAATTGAATTCGAAAATGGTTGTGTTGCTAATTTAACAGCTAGCAGGATTTCGATGAAAAACATGCGTAAGACACGTTTTTTTCAAAAAGACGCTTATATTTCTGTTGATTTTTTAGAGAAAAAATGTGAAGTAGTCCGCATGAAAGATGCCCCGGAAGTACCCGGTGATTTTGATATGATTCTGCAAAATGCGGAGGGTGTAAAAAAACAAATCTATTTTACAAATCCTGACGTAGAACAAAATAATGCAATTTTAGATGAACTAGACTCATTTGCAAATGCAATTATTACCGATACTACACCAGTTGTAACTCTTGAACAGGCAACCGACGCTTTACGCGTAGCATACCAAATTATAGGTTGTTTTGATAAATAATTAAAATACAAACTTATTATCTTTAAGGTTTAAAGCTTGCTGAAAAGTAACTTTAAACCTTAAATTTTAAAATTCAAATACAAAATTAAATGAAAACTATAGCTGTAATTGGTGCAGGAACAATGGGCAACGGAATTGCACATACTTTTGCACAAAGTGGTTTTGTTGTAAAACTGATTGATGTTTCTGAAAAATCATTAGACAAAGGAATGGCAACTATTGCTGCCAATCTTGACAGAATGCTTGCAAAAGGAACTATTACTCAGGAAGATGTAGCTAAAACCATCACCAATATTATTACGTATACGGATATAAAAGATGGTGTTGTCGGAGTTGATTTAGTAGTGGAAGCTGCGACTGAAAATGTTGAATTGAAATTGAATATATTCAAACAATTAAATGAGGCCTGTTCACACAATACAATCTTAGCAACAAATACTTCATCCATTTCAATCACACAAATCGGAGCTGTTGTTGCTCATCCTGAACGAGTTATCGGAATGCATTTTATGAATCCGGTTCCAATTATGAAACTGGTTGAAATCATCCGCGGATATAATACCAGCGATGAAGTGACTAAAATCATCATGGATTTATCTGAAAAATTAGGTAAAACTCCTGTTGAAGTTAATGATTATCCGGGTTTTGTGGCAAATAGAATTTTGATGCCTATGCTAAATGAGGCAATTGAAACGTTATATAACAAAGTTGCCGGAGTTTATGAAATTGACACCGTAATGAAACTAGGAATGGGACATCCGATGGGGCCGCTTCAATTAGCTGATTTTATTGGTCTTGATGTTTGTTTGGCTATTTTGAATGTCATGTACGAAGGGTTCAAAAACCCAAAATATGCACCTTGCCCACTATTGGTAAATATGGTAAGAGCAGGAAAATTAGGCGTGAAATCCGGGGAAGGTTTTTATGATTACAGTGAAAGTAAAAAGGCGGAGAAAATTTCTAAACAATTTATTCTTTCATAAAAAGAAAAAACATGTCAATTACATCAAATTTAAATTCCATAAAAGCTTCATTGCCAGCAAACGTAACCTTAGTTGCCGTTTCTAAAACCAAACCTGTTTTAGATTTAATGCAAGCCTACGAAGCTGGACAGCGTATTTTTGGAGAAAACAAAATCCAGGAAATGGCTGATAAATGGGAAGAAATGCCAAAAGACATTCAATGGCATATGATAGGTCATGTACAAACGAATAAAGTCAAATATATGGCTCCGTTTGTAAGTTTGATTCATGGTGTTGACAGCTTAAAATTATTACAGGAAATTAATAAACAGGCATTAAAAAATAACCGAATTATAGATTGCCTGCTTCAAATACATATTGCCGAAGAAGAAACTAAATTTGGTCTTGACGAAAACGAATTGAATTCACTTTTATCTTCAACCGAATTTAAAGAGATGAAAAATATTCGTATTTTAGGGTTAATGGGAATGGCGACTTTTACAGAAAATCAAAATCAAATTAAAAAGGAATTTAAGCATTTAAAGTCTATTTTTGATTCAATACAACAAAACAAAGACACACAACTGTACGCAGCAATAGATAATTTTTCAATAATCTCAATGGGAATGTCCGGTGATTATCAACTTGCTATTGAATGTGGAAGCACGATGGTTAGAATTGGAAGCAGTATTTTTGGAGGAAGATAGAATTCAATTGCAAAAAACAATTTAAAAAAAACAGAAATTAATTGATGGAAAAAATATTCAATTTTGAAGATAGATTAGTTCGCTTTGCAGGAGAATGTATTTTCTTTACAAGACAATTAGACAGATTATTTGAAAATGAATATTATAAAAATCAATTAATTAGATCCTCTGGAAGTGCTTCTCTAAATTTTGGAGAAGCACAAGGTACCATAACTGATAAAGATTTTATTTTTAAAGTTTCATTAGTTGTGAAAGAGTTAAAAGAATCAAGAAACTCTTTAAAAATTTTAGATTACATAAAAGAAGGTGATAGCGGGAAAAGAAATTTACTTCTGATTGAAGTTGAGCAACTAGTTGCCATTTCATCAAAAATGATAATAAATAAAAAATAATTTTCAATGACAATTACAATATCAATAACAAAATTCAATTTTAAAATATTGACTTTTGACATTGCAATTGATTTTTGTTATTGATATTGACATTGAAAATGTACGCAATACTAGACATAGAAACTACTGGAGGCCAGTTTAATGAAGAAGGAATTACTGAAATTGCCATTTATAAATTTGATGGTCATGAAGTAATTGACCAATTCATCAGTCTTGTCAATCCTGAAATTCCGATTCAGCCCTTTGTGGTTAAATTAACCGGAATCAATAATGCTATGCTGCGTTCTGCACCAAAATTTTTTGAAGTCGCCAAACGAATCATAGAAATCACCTCTGATTGTATTATTGTAGCACACAACGCTTCATTCGACTATAGAATTCTCCGTACCGAATTTAGACGCTTGGGCTATAATTTTGAAGCCAAAACCCTTTGTACGGTTGAGCTTGCCAAAAAACTTATTCCGGAACAGCAATCTTATAGTTTAGGAAAATTAGTCCGTGCACTGGGAATCCCAATGGCAGACAGACATCGCGCCAGCGGAGACGCAATAGCAACGACGAAACTTTTTAAAATGCTTTTGGAAAAAGATTTAGAGAAAACAATCGTAAAAGATTTTATAAAATTCGAAATCGAAAAAGGAATTGCTCCAAAATTACTGGATCTTTTAGGTCAAATGCCTGCAAAAACCGGTACATATTATATTCATAACGAAATCGGGACCCTGATTTACATCGGTAAAAGCCAGAATATTCGAAAAAGGGTCAATCAGCATTTTACAGGGATTACTACAAAAAGTAAAAAAATCCAGGCCGAAGTTTTTACGATTACCTATGATGAAACCGGGAGTGAATTAATTGCGCTTTTAAAAGAAAGTGAAGAAATTAAAATAAACCGCCCAAGATATAATCGCTCACAGCGAAAAACGATTTTTCAATATGCTTTATATGCTGAAAAAGATACAAATGGTTATATCAATCTAAAGCTTGAAAAAGCAGATGGACGCAAAAAAGAAATTACTTCTTTTGCATCATTACAGGAAGGTAAAAATGCACTTTTCAAGTTCACAACAAAATATCATTTGTGCCAAAAATTAACAGGACTTTATTCGACCAAAAAAGAATGCTTTCAATATAAAATAAAAGAATGCGATGGCGCTTGTATAGGCGAAATTACTCCGGAAGTATATAACACACGCGTACAGCAATTTATATCCGAAAATAGTTTCGAAAACAAAAGCATGATTCTAATTGACAGAGGGAGAAACGTAAACGAAAGAAGTGCTGTCTTAATCGAAAACGGAGTTTATAAGGGATATGCTTATTATGATCTGAATTATCAAATCATGAATATTGATATTCTGAAAAATATCCTGATTCCGATGCAAAACAATCGCGATGTAAAAAACATCATTCAAAATTACATTCGCAAAAGCAAATCATTAAAAATTCTTCATTTTTAATACTTACAAACTTTACGTATCTTCGTCGGAATTATCTTTGTTGTTTTTTTAAGTCATAAAATGAGCTTCTAAAGTTCCTCTTTTGTTCCCAAAAACTAACAAATATAAGTCCGGGGTTTCCATTTCCATCCGGGCTAAAAAATATGAAATACTTAATTACCATTGTCGGACCAACAGCCATAGGCAAAACAGCCTTGAGTATTTCTTTGGCACAACATTTCAAATGTGAAATAATATCTTGTGACAGTCGTCAGTTCTTCAAAGAAATGACCATTGGTACAGCAGTCCCAACCAAAGAAGAATTACAATCGGCAACACATCATTTTATTCAAAACAAATCTATTTTTGAAAATTATACTGTTGGGGATTATGAAAAAGAGGCACTCCATAAAATAGAAGGATTATTCCAAAATAATGATTTTGCCATTTTAATTGGTGGTTCCGGATTGTATGTTGATGCTGTTTTAAAAGGTTTCGACGAATTTCCTGAAATTGACCCTTCAATACGTTCTAAAGTAAACTTAAATTATGAAAAGCTCGGGATTAACTATTTACAGGAGCAATTAAAAAACTTAGATCCTGATTATTATCAAAAGATAACAATAGAGAATCCGCAGACTTTACAAAACCCACAACGAATGATGCGTTTTACAGAAGTTTGTATCGGAACCGGAAAACCCTATTCATCTTTTTTAAATCAGAAGAAAAATAATAGAAACTTCACCCCTATCCTGATTGGTTTAGAAGCTGACAGGCAAGTTATTTACGATCGAATCAACCAGCGTGTTGATATTATGATGCAACAGGGTTTGCTTGAAGAAGCAAAAAAATTGCATCCTAATAAAACATTAAATGCATTACAAACAGTCGGTTACAGAGAATTATTCAGTTATTTTGACGGAGAATTTTCATTGCCTTTTGCCATCGAAGAAATTAAAAAGAATACACGACGTTTTTCTAAGCGACAATTGACTTGGTTCAAACGAAATGAAAATACGAAATGGTTCGATTATGCAAAAAATCGAAAAGAAATTATAGATTATATTGAGACTTATCTAAAGTAAAAATTCATTTAAATCTATTTTCTTTACTCTTTATTCTATATTCTAAAATTAAAATCTACAATATAAAAATGCCTATATCGCCAAATTTTACTTCAGTTTTAAGCAAAGACTGGGAAATCAATTTCACACAATGTACACCAACCGGCTATTTAAAATATACCGATTTGTGTAATCTTTTGCAACTAACGGCTGCAGCACATTCTGAAGTTGGAGGCATCAGTTTTACCGATATGCAGGAATTTGACCAGGCCTGGGTTTTAAGCCGAATGCGGGTAGAAGTAACGGCTTTACCAAAATGGCAGGATGTAATAACTGTAAAAACATGGATTAACAGCCTCGAAAATTCCCGATCAGTCCGCGCGTTGGAAATGTATGTAAACGGTAAAAAAATAGTTGGAAGCGAGACATTTTGGGCTGTTTTTAATACCAAAGCCCGCCGTCCGGAAGCTTTGGCTTTACCATACAGCCATTTTGAATTATTCCCTGAGAACAAAGCCACAATTGAAGGTTTCTCAAAAATAAATGTAAATCCTGAAAAGGAATCAATTTTTGAGAAAACAGTTTATTTATCGGATTTGGATATTGTAAATCATGCCAATAATGTAAAATATCTGGAATGGTGTTTAGATCATGTAGCTCCAACCATGATTTTAAACCAGAAAATTGCAAGCTTTGAAATGAATTTCATGAAAGAATTGTCCTTAAATGACAATGTAGTTATTCATGAAAGTGAAACAGAAACCAATACTACTTTCAGTATTACCAAAGAAGACAAAACGTGTTTTGCGCTACAACTCAATTGGCAAGAATAGAAAGTTTGAAATTACATGAAAAATAAAAAATTAAACCTCCCTCCTGTTCCTGCAGTACTTTTAGCTATTATTAGTGTGCAATGTGGTGCGGCAATTGCTAAAAGTCTTTTTCCTGTTATTGGTGCGATAGGAACAACTTCTATCCGAATAGGTATTTCAGCCATACTATTACTTTTAGCGTATAGGCCTAATTTATTTCATATTACACCAAAACAATGGAAACTTGTAGTTCCGTATGGTTTGTGTTTGGGAGCGATGAATTTAATTTTTTATCTGGCCATTCAAAGAATTCCAATTGCGTTGGCCGTTACTTTAGAATTCATCGGACCATTATTGGTTGCTATAATAGGATCCAGACGTTTGATTGATTATTGCTGGGTCTTACTGGCAGCAACCGGAATTATTCTAATTGCCCCGTGGAGCAATAACAGAATTGATGCTTTAGGAGTTTTATTTGCACTTTTAGCCGGAGCACTTTGGGCTGCCTATATTGTTTTAGGTGGAAAAATCTCAAAAATCATGAATGGCGGTCAGGCAGTTTCTACCGGAATGCTTTTCGCAGCCATCTTAATCCTTCCGTTTGGTTTTTACGAAAACGGACTTGTAAACCTTACTCCAAAACTTTTTGGTATGGACATCGCGTTGGCACTCTTATCAAGTGCTATTCCGTTTACTCTCGAAATGAAAGCTTTAGGTCAGCTTCCTCCGCGTACTTTTAGTATATTAATGAGTTTGGAACCTGCGGCAGCGGCAATTTGCGCTTTTATATTCTTGCACGAAAATCTAAGCTTTTATGAGATATTAGCTGTTGTTTGTGTTGTTATTGCTTCGGCAGGATCGACTTTAACAGCGAAACGATAATCATTCCTAATTTTATAAGTAAAAAGTACTGTACAAATATACAGGACCTTTTTCTGTGATAATTTATTTTTAAAAATTTCAAATCTTAACGTTTTTGTCTACTTTTTATAGTTAACTTTCTTAAAAAATTATTGTATATGGAAAATCTGCCTAAAAAAGTAAGAAGTAAAAAGTTAAGTACAAGAGTTGATTTAACTGCGATGGTTAGCGTTTCTTTTTTGCTGATTATATTTTTTATGGTTGCAGCTGAATTGAGGAAACCCAAAATTTTAGATTTAAGTATAGGAAGTGACCTTGGCTGTTGCGATTGTCCTAGTTATCATCATGAAGGCGAAAACCGATCCCTTACAGTTTTATTAGGTGAGAATAATAAGTTAATATACTTCGTAGGTCTTTTGGCAAGCCCAATAAAAGAACCAAAGATAGTTGCCTATGGCAAAGAAGGAATCCGTAAGGAATTACTAGCTCGAAATAAATCGATCTTAGAATATTCTGCTAAATTAGGTAAACCAACACAAGGTATGACAGTTATTATTAAACCAACTAAAAAGTCCAATTATGGCAATTTGGTAGATATTTTGGATGAAATGAAAATAGTAGGAATTACTTCTTATGCAATTGTTCCCGAGTTTACACCGGAAGAATCAAAATTATTGGCTTTTAAATAAAAACATATAAACCATGGAAAATCTACCTAAAAAAGTAAGAAGTAAAAAGTTAAATACAAGAGTTGATTTAACTGCAATGGTCAGCGTTTCTTTTTTGTTAATTATCTTTTTTATGGTCGTTGGTGAATTATCAAAACCAAAAATAATGGACTTTGGGCATGAAGGTGGATGCGGTCCTGAACCCGGATGCAATAACCCGGATGAAAATCGTATTTTAACCGTATTACTTGATGACAAAGATAAAATGGTAACTTATATGGGTTTATTGTACTCTCCCATCCAAAATCCAAAGCAAGTACAATATGGCAAAGACGGAATACGTAAAGAACTATTATATATCAATAAAAAAGTTCATGAATATTCAGCCAGCATGGGAAGACCTGAAATTGGAGTTACAGTTATTATCAAACCAAGTAAAAAATCAAATTACGGAAACTTAGTTAATATTCTTGATGAGATGAAAATTACAGGAATAAACTCCTACTCTATTGTAGATTATTATACTCCGGAAGAAGCAAAATTATT
>NZ_AKJZ01000054.1 GCF_000282055.1 Flavobacterium sp. CF136 | reverse complement strand
GCGGGAACGTGGAAAGATTTAACAGATTCCGTGAACCAAATGGCGGGGAATTTAACCACTCAGGTACGTAACATTGCCGAGGTAACTATTGCAGTAGCTAACGGAGATATGTCGAAAAAAATTACTGCAGACGTTCGTGGAGAAATCCTTCAATTGAAAGAAACCGTAAACACGATGGTGGATCAGCTTAGAAGTTTTGCTTCAGAAGTAACCAGGGTATCGAGAGAGGTAGGAACAGAAGGAAAACTGGGAGGGCAAGCGTTCGTACCCGGAGTTGCCGGAACGTGGAAAGATTTAACGGATTCGGTGAATCAGATGGCATCAAACTTAACGGATCAGGTGCGTAATATTGCTGAGGTAACAAAAGCCGTAGCAAATGGTGACCTTTCGAAACCTATTACCGTTGACGTAAAAGGAGAGATTTTGGATTTGAAAAATACTTTCAATACGATGGTGGAACAGCTTAACTCATTCGCTTCAGAGGTAACCCGTGTGGCGCGTGAGGTAGGTACAGAAGGAAAACTGGGAGGTCAGTCTGAGGTAAAAGGTGTTGCCGGAACCTGGAAAGATTTAACGGATTCTGTTAACCTGATGGCTTCGAACTTAACGTCTCAGGTACGTGGAATCGCAAAAGTTGTAACCTCAGTAGCCAAAGGAAATCTAAAACAAAAATTATCGATTGATGCCAAAGGCGAGGTGGCACAATTAACAGATACAATCAACGAAATGATTGACACGCTGGCTACATTCTCCGATCAGGTAACCACTGTGGCGCGTGAGGTAGGAGCAGAAGGAAAACTGGGAGGTCAGGCGAATGTACCGGGAGCTTCCGGAACCTGGAAAAACCTGACTGAAAATGTGAATCAGCTTGCAGCGAATCTGACAACGCAGGTACGTGCGATTTCTGAGGTAGCATCGGCGGTAACGCAAGGAGATTTAACCCGAACTATTGGTGTTGAAGCAAAAGGGGAAGTTGAAGCTCTAAAAGATACAATCAACCAAATGATTTCAAACCTGAAAGCAACTACATTACGAAATCAGGAGCAAGACTGGCTGAAATCGAATTTGGCGAAGTTTACACAAATGCTTCAGGGACAAAAAGAACTGAATTCCGTTACCAAAAAAATCCTTTCGGAACTTGCAACCGTTGTAACAGCACAACACGGACTCTTTTATATTCTGCAGGAAGATGAGGAATTCATGGATTCTAAATTGAATCTGATTGCTTCTTACGCTTATATTAAAAGAAAAAATTCGCCAACCCAATATGCGATGGGAGAAGGGCTAATCGGACAGGTTGCGATAGAAAAAGAAAGAATTATTCTGAGCAATGTTCCTAAAGATTATATCAAAATCAATTCCGGCCTTGGTGATGCAAAACCACAGGATGTTATCATTCTTCCGGTACTTTTTGAAGGTCAGTTGAAAGCTGTTATCGAATTGGCTTCTTTGGATACTTTTAGTCAGACCCATTTAGATTTCCTTGAAGGATTAACAGAAAGTATTGGTATCGTATTGAATACGATTGAATCAAATTCAAGAACAGAAGAATTATTGGTACAATCCCAATCTTTAGCAGGAGAGTTAAAAAGCCAGCAGGAAGTATTAAAAAATACCAACGAAGAGCTGGAAGAAAAAGCATTCTTATTAGCAAATCAAAAAGAAGAAGTAGAGCTTAAAAACCAGGAAGTTGAGGTGGCAAGAAAAGCATTGGAAGAAAAAGCCGATCAGTTAACTTTAACATCCAAATATAAATCAGAGTTTTTGGCAAATATGTCGCATGAGTTGAGAACACCACTGAACAGTTTGCAGATTTTGGCTAATGAATTAATTGCCAACCGCGACGGTAATTTATCCGAAAAACAAATACAGTTTGCCAAGACCATAAATTCTTGTGGAGATGACCTTATTCAGCTGATTAATGATATTCTGGATTTATCTAAAATTGAATCAGGTTATATTTCTGTTGATTATAATCCGATTAGTTTTGAAGACATCAGCAGATTTGTTGAGTCAACTTTTAATCCAATATCTGAAGCGAAACATCTGCGTTTTAAAATTAGTATGGATGATGCACTTCCGGAATTAATAGAAACTGATTCGCAACGATTGAATCAGATTTTAAAAAATCTTTTGTCAAATTCTTTCAAGTTTACTGAAAAAGGAGAAGTACAGCTTAATATATACAAAGCAAATAATAATTGGAAAACTACAAATGCAAGCCTTGATAATGCTGAGGCTGTAGTAGCATTTGAAATTTCAGATACCGGAATTGGTATTTCTAAGGAAAAACAAAATATCATATTTGAAGCTTTCCAGCAGGCCGAAGGTTCTACCAGCCGTAAATACGGAGGTACAGGGTTAGGATTATCTATCAGCCGTGGACTTTCAGATTTATTAGGAGGAAGTATTGAGCTTGAAAGTGAAACTAATGTAGGAAGTAAATTTACGTTGTTCCTTCCTTTAAAATATGTTCACATTTCTGAAATAGAAAATATCGATGTAAATGAAGAAACAGATATTAAGGGCCGTATAAAATCGCTGCCTTCCGAAAAGTTTAACCGATCAGATATTGATTTGTTCTTTGTTGATGAAGTAGGAGACGACAGGACCGATATTAAACCTGACGATAAAGTGCTTTTGATTGCGGAAGATAATCTAATATTCGCAAAAATTATGCTGGAACAGGCTCATATTAACGGAATCAAAGCTATTGTTACTACAAAGGGCAATGATGTAATTGATTTTATCAATCAGTTTCGTCCACATGCCATAACGATGGATCTGAATATGCCTGATACGAGTGGATGGAAAATCCTTGACAGATTAAAAACCGATTTTAACCTGCGTCATATTCCGGTTTATATTATATCCGGTGAAGATGAAAGAAATAAAGGCCTTAAGCGCGGTGCGAGAAACTTTTTCCTTAAACCGGTAAAAAATGATTCGCTGGCTTATCTCTTTAATGATATTCATGATTTTAAGAATAAAAAGGTAAAAAATCTTTTAGTAGTAGATGATAACCAAACAGAACTTAACAGGATATTAAAAGCTGTTGATGGAGATGATATTACGATTTTTAGTGCTAAAACAGCTAATGAAGCGGTAGCGCTTATCAGAGAAAACTCATTTGATTGCATCATTTTAGATTTAGTACTGCCAGATGCGGACGGGCTTGATATAATGACAGATCTGGAGAATAATATTGCCGGGCAGGAAACGGCTATAATCATACATTCGGCGGGTGATGTAACTAAGAAACAAAAAGTAAAACTAAACAGGTTTGCCCATAGTATTATTACAAAGAGTGCAGGTTCTATGGATAAGCTGATCGATCAGACAGCCTTGTTTATGCATCGTGTCCATAAAGAATTACCAGACGCAATGAGGGAAACTATTGAATCTTTTTATCTGAAAGAAGATGTGCTGCCAGGCAAAAAAGTACTATTGGTAGATGATGATGTACGTAATCTTTTTGCCCTGACAACAGCCTTAGAAAGATATGGATTAAATGTTATCAGTGCGGAAAGTGGTCAGGAAGCCATTGATATCCTGAATGAAGATAAGACTATAGATATTGTTCTGATGGATATTATGATGCCCGAAATGGATGGATATGAAACTATGAAACGTATTCGAAAAGATGCAAGACATAAGGATCTGACTATTATTGCGGTAACAGCAAAAGCGATGAAAGGAGACAGGCAGCGTTGTATAGAATCAGGAGCCTCAGATTATATAACAAAACCGGTAAATGTAGAACAACTGTCTTCACTCATGCGTGTGTGGCTTAAATAAAATAATTTTATATTCAACTCAAAATAATGGGAGACAACGCAGTTAAAATCTTAATCGTGGATGACAAAAAAGAAAATCTGCTTTCTTTGCAAGTCATCCTGGCTAATCGTGGCTATCAGTTTGTCGAAGCAACATCAGGAAAAGATGCTCTGCGGATTCTTTTAAAAGATCAGAATTTTGCTATTATTCTCATGGACGTTCAAATGCCGTTGATGGACGGATTTGAAACGGCTGAATTAATCCGTCAAAGCGAAAAACTCAAACATGTTCCTATTATTTTTTTGACAGCCAATATGGATACGACTGAATACATATTCAAAGGATATCAGTCAGGTGCTGTTGATTATATGATTAAACCTTTATCTCCGGAAATATTACAGGCCAAAGTCATGATTTTTACGGAACTATTCCGAAAAAATCAGGAATTGAGAAAAAAAGAAGAGGAGACGACTGCACTTAATGAGATAATTTTAAAATCAAATAAAGAACTTGCCCTTCAAAATTCTGCTATCGAAAAACACGCTGAAGAACTTAGAAAGAAAAACATGGAACTGGATGCTTTTACTTATATATCAAGCCATGATCTTCAGGAGCCATTGAGAAAAATTCAAACCTTTGCCAATCTGATACTTTCTAATGAATATTCAAATTTATCTGAGGATGGAAAACTTAAATTTAACAGAATCCTGTATGCCACCAATAGAATGCGGGAACTCATTAACAGCCTGCTTACTTTTTCAAGAGCTACTCTTGTCGACAGAAGGTTTGAAACAATAGATCTTAACACTATTATCAATGATGTGAAAGAAGCATTACATGAAAATTTACTGGAAAAAAATGCGGTCATTATAACTGATTTTCATGATAACGCAAAGATTATCCCTTTTCAATTTGTTCAGTTGATGGAAAACTTAATTCATAATGCCATAAAATTTGCCCAACCGGAAGTGCCATTAGAGATTACTGTAAAAAGCCGTTTAGTTAGTGGCCTGGATTTACACATCGGAAAATTATCAAGGGAAGTTAATTATTGCCATATTAGTTTTGGAGATAACGGAATCGGGTTTGAACCACAACACAATGAAAAAATATTTGGAGTTTTCCAGAAGTTGCATGGCAGGGATCTTTATGAAGGAACCGGGATTGGACTAGCCATTGTCAAGAAAATAGTTGAAAACCACCATGGTTATGTAGATGCCGTTGGTGAACCTATGAAAGGAGCTACTTTTAATATTTATATTCCTTATTAATCAGTAGGGAAATCATTAATGAATGTCTAAAAAATAAAAACAGACCCAATAATGAGTCTGTTTTGTATTTAATTTTAGATAAAAATTAGTTGCTGGTAACAGAATAACTGTTGCAGGTATAATTTAACCCGCCTCCGTTTGTACCATAAGAGGATGTGATTTCAAATCCAAATTGTACATCACCAACTGTAATATTACCAATCCATCCTTTGTTTTTTATCCAATTTAAAATGGCTTTGGCATCAATAGTACCACTATTTGTTTTTGATGTGCGTAAAAATGAATATACATTATTCGAACCATTATTACCTCTGTACACATTCCAGGTATGACCACCAATACTTTGATTGGTATAAACTGCAATTGCTGCTCCGGTGGCTGAATAATTATATGAAATTGGTTTTACATTCCCCGAACCATTTGCATTTCCGGTATAATTCATCCATAGCATTATTTCATGTGCTTTGGCACTGTCCCAGATATCATAACATGATTCCCATGCACCACCGGCAGGTGTAGTGGCGTTAAAACTAGTACTGAGCGTATTTACTGCACTAAGGACTTTACCAATATACTTGGTAGAATTTGGATATGATTTAATACCATCAGTATTAGGATGATTTGCCCAAACTCCCCATTGACTGTAACTGTTTGCCCAGATAGACTGGCTGCCTGCACCGCTCCCCCAGATATTGTTGTAGACAGTATAACCTCCATTTGACCAGCTTGCATATTGTGCAGATGATGACCAGTTTGCCTTAACTTCGGATTCAGTGTTACTATCGGTTGCTTCACAACTGATAAACATAGCGCATAATGCAGCAAATAAAATTGTTTTTTTCATAAAATAAGTGGTTTATAGTTAATAAATAAGTTATGACTAAGATACTTATAATTATCTATTTAACTAAATAGTTCTTAAATAAATTGTAATTTTTAAATTATAATCATAAAAAAATGACAAATTCTATTTAAAAAGCAATATTTTCATTTAGTTATGGTTAAAATGACCATAATTAAAATAAAAAAAATGAGAATTTCGTAATTTATAAGAAACATAAATTAAACTACTGATTAATCCTATAAAAGCATAATTTTATAGTACTATGATTATCTGATGAATAAGAGGAAGTGAAGATTTTTTTGTTTAAATAAACGAGAATAAAAGTGAACATCAGAATAGAGTTATTTTCCTAAATTGGCAACCCATACATTATCGGATTTTCCTGCACCCATTTCGATATAATCACTGCTCATCATAGCTTTGCAATGATCTGTACTGTTCTTCCAGCCAATTACAACATCAACAGGATTAGCATAATTACGGGCAATGACTTCTCCTACGTAGTTCCCCGTATAGCCTGATGTACTGGCTCTTTGTATAGGACTTGTCCCTTCCGGGGATATGTGAGAAAAATAATTGCGGACATTCATATCATGAGCATAATTGATCGCTGTCCGGGCTAATATTGAGTTACTTACCAATTCAGGAACCGGTGGCATATCTTCATCGCCACACTTACATCCTGTTACCCTGAGTTTATTGATTTCAATCAAAACAGGATCGGTAACATTTGTATCAACAACAGGAGTATCATCATTATTATCACAAGAAAAAAATAATGGTACTAAAATTAAAAAAATAAAATATTTTGAAGACATTGAATAATTAATTGAGATATAAATAGCCTGCCGGGTGTAAAGATATTTGTTTTTTTATTTACAATTTTTTAAATGCTAATTAAATGTTTCAATATTTCAATATTTTTTTAATAAAAAAGAGTATTGATATTATCTGTTTTTGGTGAATTTATAGGGAAAGAAATTATGAAAGTGAAACAGTATAAATGTATGCTATTGCCAATGATGAAATTATAATTTTAAATAAAAAAACAATAAATAAAAGAACGTTCATTCATTTATTATTTTATCTTTGTAAAAAAAACAGAATGAGAATAAGGGATATTGATAAGGAAAAACTGGTCATTGAAAATGCGATAGATCAGATTGTGCAAGATGGCTTTCAAGGTTTCAGCATGAATAAGCTGGCAAAAGCCTGTAATATTTCTGTAGCTACCTTATATATTTATTACAAAGACAAAGATGATTTAATACTAAAGATAGGAGGAACCATTGCTCTTGATTTTTTTACAAGTACAGTAAAAGACTTTTCACCTGAGATGTCATTTGAAGAAGGATTATGGAAACAGTGGGAAAACCGGTCTCTATTTGCCCTGAAAAACCCAAAAGAAGTTGCCTTTTTTGAAATTATAAAACACTCGCCATACGGGGAAGCCATATTAAATTCTTCAACAAAATTTTCAGATTTCAGAACGAGCATGCACCAGTTTATTGAAAACGCGCTACGTAATAATGAACTGGTTCCAATGACATTCGAAGTTTTTTGGGCTATTGCATATGGACCGTTGTATACTTTATTAAACTTTCATAAAGAAGGTAAAAGTATGGGAGGAAAACCATTTATACTGACCAATAAAATGATAAGGGAAGCTTTTCAGGCTGCCATTAAAGCTTTAAAACCATGAAAAATTATGGAAACAAATTTAAACACAATACATATTTTTAAAACAGACATTGGAGAAAAAAATCCGGACTGTCCTATGCACATCACACTGGATAATCATTCAGACATACAACAATGGAGTATTGATTATGAAGATGTTGATTGCGTACTGCGTGTTGTTTCAGAGGTACTTAAACCTAATGAAATCATCGGTATAGTTAATGAATTTGGCTATCAATGCCAGGAATTGCCCTAACCAAAATTAATCAGTCAAAATTCAATCAGTCAAAAATGGAAAAAAGTACAATAGAGATCCCGCCTTTTACCTCAAATCAAAAAATTATTATTGCCATACTGGCGCTTTTACAATTTACAGTTATACTTGATTTTATGATTATTTCCCCTTTGGGAGATATATTAATGAAAAAGCTTGATATGACTACATCAAACTTTGGTTTTGCAGTTTCCGGATATGCTTTCAGCGCAGGAATTTCAGGATTACTTGCGGCAGGTTTTGCGGACAGATTTGACAGAAAAAAACTCTTGATTTTCTTTTATGCAGGATTCATTATTGGTACTGTTTTCTGTGCTTTTGCTTCCAGTTACTGGATGCTGCTTTTTGCAAGGATTTTTACAGGCCTTTTCGGTGGTGTTATTGGTTCAGTTTCCCTGGCGATTGTAACAGATTTATTTGTAATTCATCAAAGAGGGCGGGTTATGGGGTTTATACAAATGGCATTTGCAACGAGCCAGATTTTAGGAATACCGCTTGGATTATATTTTGCCAATAATTGGGGATGGCATTCCGCTTTTATTATGATTGCAGCTTTAGGAGTATTGATCCTGATTGCTATTGTCACTAAAATGGAACCTGTAACGAAGCATTTAGAACTGCAATCTGATAAAAACCCTTTTCTTCATCTTTTACATACACTTAGTAATAAAAACTATCAGGTTGGTTTTGCGGCCATTGCATTTTTATCTGTTGGAGGGTTTATGTTACAGCCATTTGGAACTGCTTTTCTGGTAAATAATATTCATATAAGCCAGCTACAATTACCAATGGTATTTTTCTTTACAGGCCTTTCTGTACTTTTTATAATGCCCATAATTGGAAGGTTAAGCGATAAAATAAGCAAGTTTAAATTATTTTGTGCGGGGTCATTAATTTCAATCATTATGGTTTTAATTTATACCAACCTTAGTCCAATACCATTATGGGAAGTAGTGGTAATCAATATGATTTTGTTCATGGGTATTATGAGCCGTATGATTCCTGCTACGACACTCAATACGGCAATTCCCGAAATGAAAGACCGTGGAGCTTATATGTCCATAACGTCATCATTACAGCAAATTGCCGGTGGAATTGCAGCCGTTTGTGCAGGTTTTATTGTACATCAAAAAACAAAGATTTCTCCTTTGGAAAACTATGATATTTTAGGGTATGTAATTGCAGTGACTACATTTTGTACTGCACTGTTAATGTGGAGAGTAAATCAATTAGCAAAATCAAAAGATGTAATTGCAAAAAAATAAGTTTATCCTGAGCGAAGACGAACGGACCTTATGTTGCTTAATATGCTAAAGCATTTGCTAATAAAGAAATAGTCGATAAAAGATAATATGCTGTGGTTGCAACAATTGCAAAAATAATGTGTGCAAAGAATAACTGAATATAATATCCTTTGAAATCGATTTTAGGCTGGTAATCAGCAATTTTGAATATAAGAACCCATCCAATGATGCCAATTATACCGCTTAGAACCCCTAGTAATAAAGCACTTATAATTGAGATGTAAAGAATATTGTAAAGCCAGATTATATGATATGCCAGGACGAAAATAAAACCAATAAGGTAATGCAGTAACCAGGCTAAATATTTTTTTGTATGTACCGATAGTTCAAGATTTGTTTTTATAAGTATAAAACTTAATAATACAGGTTCTTTAAACAATTCACGAAAGCTAGCAGACATTGTGTAGCTGAATAATGTCATGGCTGAAGTTGCCAGAAGAGATACTATTATTATTTGAAAAAATGTGTAAAAATCCATAATTGATATTTTAAAGGTGCATATCAAATACTGATTACATGCAATTTTGTATGGCAGTAATTATTTTCCTGATTTAGTTTTGAGCAGAAGAATTGAAATAGTCTATTTGCTGTTGCTGATATTTTTATTCTGCAAAAATGAATTCCTTTCGGTTCATTTTTGCAGAATATTATTTTGTTATTTATAAGAATGATTTAGATTATTTCTCTTAACGCATCTTTTAATTCATTAAAATTATTGGGTTTAGACAGATAGTCCTTTGCACCAAGGGTTTTTGCTAATTTTGGTGTTACAAGTGCTGTAGAAAATAAAATGACAGGGATATTTTTGATAATATCAGTTTTTTTAATTTCAGCTAATACCTCCAAACCGGTCATCATTGGCATATTTATATCCAGAAAAATAAGATCCGGTTCTATTTCTTTGCTTGTTAATTTTTCTAAAGCTTCAACAGGATTATGCATCGCCATATAGACTGCATTGGAAACTGCTTCAAGAGCCTGTTGAAAAAATTCACAATCATCAAAATCGTCATCAATTTGCAAAATATTTTTATATTTCATAGCAGATGTTTTTATGATTTATGGATCATTCGTTTTATTTTTCTTTTCGGTAAAATTATATTCAAATTTGAATTATTTGTAAGTTTATAGCTATTATTTTAAAATGGTTTTGATAAAAAAAACTTGTTTTTAAACAAGTTTTAATGTTTTTCTTTTCATGTTTAAGTATAAGAACTTCAATATTATTTATTAAAAAATAGCTATTTGGCTTATACACTTAAAATTGTTCTTTGGCAATTTTACTAATTTACAAAAAAAATATAAAAAAATACATTGATGAGAAAAATATTTTCACATTTGAGACTACATTTTCAGTTATTTACAGATAAAAATGACGGGATAATAAAACTTGATTTTATATAACTTTACTTTTTTGTTATATAATTCCCATGCTGTATTTTTTATTTTCTGTAATTAAAAGCTTAAATTATTTAAGTTTAAATCATCTGAAGATGATATATTATCCTGAATTTTTTCTCTTTTGTAATAGCATTCTAATAAGGAACGCATCTGATCCGGATTTTCTACCGCAGTAATAAATTCCTCCCACACCTGATGATGAATTAATGGCAAAAGTGGCTGACTAACCTGTAAAACATATGGCGCATTATTTTTAATAAGTAAATCCCATTCAGCATGAAAATGCAAAAGATCATCGGGAAAAACAATTTTGCGATCAGTTCCTTCATCCAGGACTTCAAAAGGTTTATCTACATTTAAATAACCATAATCGTCTGTTAGCTCCTCTCCGGGCAGAATATCTTTAATAGCAATTTCAAAATCATATGCAGTACTGAAACAATTTGGTTTAAAACTATGATTGACATATTTTCCATTGTCCCAGCACAAGACTAATTCTCCAAATTTGTTTATAAAGCAATATTTGTCGAGATAGTTTTTTATAAAAGGATTCAATTTACTTAAATCTGCAGGCTTAAATATTCTGTCAAGGTCATCCTGGGCCCAGGTAATAGTACCTTTGGGGATTAATTTTGTAGCCACAACACCATAGCCTTTTTCAGGACTTATATAACTGATTTTCGTGTCTGGATGTATCATTTTTTATATTTTTTTAAGAGATTCAAACGGACTACTAAATCAACATTTTTCTGTTTGGTTTTTAAAGTATCAATCATAAAAATGAATTTTAAAAGCTAAGTTATCCGTAAAGTTTTTTTGTTATTTAAAATTAGAAAATTAAATATTAACGGCAATTTTTTCTTACAGTATTATTATCGAATGTTACACAATTTTAAGAGTGAATAAACTTGTCAACATGTTTTTTACTTACTTGTTATTGACCTCGTAGTTTTTAATTTACACATAAAAAATCCATTGCAAATTGTAGTTCAATTTTACAATGGATTTAATCAATGGGTATAAATGATGGGCTAATTTTAAACAGGCTGGTTTGCGTTATCGGTATCAGAATTTGTACTGTCTGAGGTTTTTCCGATAAATTGATTTACTTTATCTTTTAAGCTGCCTAAATAATCTGATTTCAAATCAGCTATTTTGCTTCTTAAATCTTCGCCTTTTTCAGGAGCGTATAGTATCGCCAATGCTGCTCCTATCGCTGCTCCGGCGAAGAAAGCGTATATTGCTTTTGTATTTTTCATGTTTTTAAATTTATGTGAATAATTAATTTTCCTGCAAGATCTCTTTTTGACTTTGCTGGTATTTAGGCTTAATCTGTTGCATATTCTGAGTCTGAACTATTCTGATTATTCTTAAATCGATCATCCGAATAGTTTTCTTCATTATTATTGTGATATGCTTCATCTTCATGGTCCAGATTGTAGCTGTCATAAGGATTTGTACTATCGCGTTCAGGATAAGGAGTATTATTTTCCGCCAGATTGAGTCCGCTTTCTATTAACTCAGAAGTTTCATTTTTCATTGCATTTTGCTGATAACGCAAGTTAGTATCCGGATCTTCACCACCTGTAAATTGGTCATCAAGGGCTTCATTATCGTTAGCAGTATTATCATTGTGTGGCCTGCTGCATTCATATGACTTTTGGTTTTTATTTATACCAAAATCATTTTCTTCCTGATTTTTTAAATTGTTCATAGCTAACTGACTTTAAGTTAATTGTGTTTAAAAAAAAAGCATTTAATATTTTCAAATTTGAAAAAAAAAGCTTTAAAAATGTTACAATTTTTTTTTAAAATTTTACAAGATTTTCAACTGTTGTTTAAATTATATATTCTGATTTGTGCTTACAAAATCACTCATTTTTATATTATTATAATTTGCTGCACTTGAAAATATTGTAATAAATAGTAAAAATATTGTAACAAAAAAGAGCTCAATTTTCATGAAATTGCATTATTAATTTTAAAATAACAATATTATGGAAACTTCAAAAAAAGATTCAAAATCAGGAATGAAAAGTAGTAAAACTCAAAAATCAAATTCTGGTTCAAGAGGAAAAAGTGACAATAAATCTACAGGAACAAAAGAAAGAGGAAGTCACTAATTTTTTAGTTTTAAATTATAAAATCTAAAGATAAAAGCGTGCTGTTTAACTGTAAGCAGCACGCTTTTAAATTTTGTATAAAATTTTGTTTGTATAATTTACAAATGAGGTTGTACCTTCATGGTTCTGTGAGGGAATTTAGAATTTCATAGGATTTTCAGTTATTATGCGCATAAAGTATAACTGATTAATAATTCAAAGGTTATTGACCTTCATGGTCTAAAGGAAGACAAATAAGGAATTCTGTACCAATTCCAACTTCACTTTTTACTGTAATAGTGCCACTATGATTTTCAATAATTTTTTTGCATAACGCCAGACCTATCCCGGTTCCGTGCTGAGAGGTGTTTAATCTTTGGAATAATTTAAAAACCTGATCACTATATTTTGCATCAAAACCAACACCATTATCACGGAAAATTAGTTGCAGGTAATTTGTATTCTCCTTCAGTTTAAGTTCACTTGCATCAACAGCGTATATGATATCACCCAGTATAGAAATGGTACCTCCGGAGTTAGAATATTTTAATGCATTAGTAATAAGATTGGAAAAAAGCTGATGCATTTGAATCGGAATAGCATTAATAACCGGTAATGATGTCTGCTCGATGGTAATATTCTTTTCCAGAATCCAAAGTTCGCAATCTTCTATAACATTGCTCAATACTTCATTCAGGTCAGTTGGTGCAAACATTTGCTCACCTTGTGCAATTTCGGAATAGGCGAGAACATCCTTAATGAGCATAGTCATTCGAGAAGCTGATGATTCAATCTTTCGTATATCACGTAAAGCATCTTCATCCTTAATTTTGTGTGAAAGCATTTCTGCAAAAATTCGTATCTTACGTAAAGGCTCCTGAAGATCATGTGAGGCAATATGGGCATACTCTTCAAGCTGTTTATTTCGAAATTCTATATTTAGGGCATTTTCCTTTAATTGATCTTCAAATAATTTTCTTTCAGTCAGATCTCTTGTTACCTTAGAGAATCCAATAATAGTACCATCATCGTCATGCAGCGCTGTGAGAACCACAAAGCCCCAGAATTTTTCTCCGTTTTTCTTGAGTCTCCAACCTTCGTGCATTGCCTTTCCTTCGCGTGCAGCCCGATTTATAAGGGTTTGCGGCAGCTTTTTTTCTCTGTCTTCAATAAGATAAAACAAGCTGAAATTTTTGCCAATAATCTCTTTTTCAGTATATCCCTTTATTTTTTGTGCCCCTAAATTCCAATTTTGTACATTCCCGTCAGGGTCAAGCAGCAAGATGGCATAGTCTTCTACCTCTTCCACCATCTTATGATAGCGATCTTCACTTTTTTGGAGGTTTAAAGTCCTTTCAGTAACTTTTTCTTCTAATTGTTCTGATAAATTTTTATAACTGTTTTGACTATGTATAAGATGTTGATCGTGTTGGTATTTTTCGGATAAATCAACAAGCATATTCAAGGCACCTATCATTTTTCCTTCAGTATCCAAAATGGGTCTGGGATATGGCAGAACGTGTACACGAATACCATCGGGTTTTTCAATAATAATTTCGGCACTTTTAACAATCCTGCCTTCCTTCAAAGTAACTGCCATTGGGCATTTGTCAAGATCTAAAGTTGTTCCGTCAGGATTATAGATTTTCCAGGAACCGCACCACATGTCTTTACCTATTTCTGGGCGGCGCCCCCATAAATCTGCAGCTGCCTGATTAAAAAACGTAATTTTTCCTTGTAAATCACAGGTGTAAACCGCAGCTGGAAGGGCTTCCAGCAGTTGAAGTGAATTATAATCTACTGTATTTGTTGTGTCCATAATTGCCATATAGATAAAGATAAGCCAATTAAAAAAATAAACAAATTTAACTAAGGATTTAATTGATAGGTGGTAGCATTACCTTCAAAAAAAGAGATAAGTATTTCTACCAGACCATTAAGACTGGAGGGTTTTATAAGGTAATGTGAGGCACCAAGTTTTAAAGTATCTTCGATATCTTTTGAATAGGAAGATGTAGTAAACATTATTACAGGAACATCACGTAATTTCGATATTTTTCTTAATTCTTTCAGACAAGATCGTCCGTCCATAAAGGGCATATTGAGATCTAAAAAAATAAAATCCGGAATATAGTCAGGCTGGTCTTCTAAAATACGTAATGCATCTTCGCCATTTGTAGCTGTAACATATGTAGAAGATGAATTGGCTGCGCTAAGGGCTAACGAAAAAATTTCTCTGTCATCTTCGTCGTCGTCAATTAAAAAACACTTCATAATCGGTTAATGCAGTAGTATTAATTTGAGAAAAAACAAATATAAACAATCATACTAAATTATGCCAGCCTTTATATTTAATTTGCCTTACGGATTATTGAATGTCAGGTTTGATGATAAACTTTCTTTACGGAATATGATTTGTATGGAAGAATAAGAAAAAAATTATTCCGGTCTTTTTATATAATTGAAATAGCAGCTTTAAATTTTAAATCGGTATCTAATTTCAGATGTAAATCTTATAAGTCTGATGATTAATTCTGTAAAAATTGTATATGATTTGTTATATAAATTTGAAATTACGGAGGAGTTCTGGCAGAAGAAAAGAGGCAGACATTCTGCTTACAGAAGCGGCTTATAACACTGTTAATTTTGATGCAGCTGACAAAAGATAGTAATGAAGCTTAGAAGTTAAGACTGAGTTTTGTTAGAAAGCCTGCGGTGTACATGTTTATGCTGCAGGTTTTTTTGATTTAGTTATATGGTTTTCAGGAGTCGCTTCTCCGAGCTAATTAAGTAATTATTTAAACTAAAAAAACAAAAAAAGGATACGAACATTTTTTTGCTTAAATTTGAAAGAATAAAGAGGCAATTGAATAGTATTGATTATTGTTATTGTTTTTAATTTGAATTGATAAACTGCTAATTAATTTTATTATTATCAATGGATTAATGTCAAAAAAATGTTCAGCTTATAGAAAAAAACTTATAGGACACATTATGACTACGGTTTTTGAAATTATTGCTATTTAAAAATGTATCTAAAAAATATTTAATCAAAAGATGACTATGAAAAGTAAAATTCTACTTCTGTTTTTTATTCCTTATTTATCCTTTGCCCAGATAGGGATAAACACTACCGATCCCAGAACAACATTAGATGTTAATGGAGGGGTTACGCACAGGGAGGTGAGCTTTACCGTGGCTTCTAATGCAGTGAACATTAATACAGATACTTCGCTGGCCAATATTACAGGTACTGCTACGGGTACTGTAACTGTAACGGCATTTACCCCGACTATCAATGGACATATATTAACGATTTCCAATAATACTACAGGAGGTTTTGGTGCAACGTTTTCAGGAACGACAATTCCTAATGCCCAGGCCATAGGTTTTGTATATACCAATGGTGCATGGAAAACTACAATGGGATCATCAACAATATCAACAACTAATTTGTACAACAGTGATGGTACGCTGACAAGTAATCGTACTGTTGCACTGGGATCTAATACTCTTACTTTTTCAGGTACAGGAAGAGTTGAATTCGCAAATGCGTTCGGATACGCCAAAGATACATTCAGGGGGGTAGCAACAATATATAATGCTACAAACGGTGACGTATATGGTATGGAGCAGGTTTCAACCAGCCAGTCAGGGTCATCAGCTCCAGCTTTCCGTTTATTTACATCAAATTTTACGGGAGCATATCTCGCTTTTGGTAAATATACCACTGCAACTGCTTTTACTGAATATGCCAGGTTTCAAACAGCTACCGGTTTTTTTGGTATCTGGACTGGTAACGGAGCAAGTTCTACCTTACATGTAAACGGCAGTATTGCCACTAGTATCACGGTTATTTCGGGAAATGTAACATTAGGTGTGAGTAATAAAACAGTAATCATTCCGCTAGGGTCTGCATTTAACGTTACGTTGCCAGCTGCCAGCACAGGAAGCGGGAGAGTTTATACCATTGTTAATAATACAGTTGGTGCAAAAACCATAGGTAGTTATATTGATTTAGCCGGGGCTACTGTAACCACTATAGGCGCAGCAAGCAGTGTAGAAGTACAGAGTGATGGTACCAGCTGGCGTCAGATACAATAAAAAAAAAATGCTTTAAAGTATTACATAATCTTAAAGGACAATTAAAATGAAAAGTAAAATTCTACTGCTGTTTTTTATTCCTTATTTATCCTTTGCCCAGATAGGGATGAACACCACTGATCCCAGAACGATGCTGGATGTCAACGGAGCGGTTACCCGCAGGGAGGTAAGTTTTACTGTGGCTTCTAATGCGGCTAATATTAATACACAAACTTCACTGGCCAGTATTACAGGTACCGCTACCGGTACTGTTGCAGTAACGGCATTTACCCCGACTATTAATGGTCATATATTAACCATTTCCAATAATACCACAGGTGGTTTTAGTGCAACGTTCTCAGGTACTACTATTCTCAATGGACAGGCCGTACTTTTTATCTATACCAACGGAGCATGGAAGACTACATTAGGATCATCAGCAACAGCAACCGAGATTTATAACAGTAATGGGACTCTGACGGGCAATCGCACGGTAACGATGGGATCTAATAATCTTACTTTTTCGGGTTCGGGAAGACCTGAATTTCAGGCTCCGGTTGGGTTAGGATTTGCTAAAGACACGCACAGGGGAATTGCAGCAGTGTATGATGCGTCCACGGGTGACGCTTATGGTATGGAGAAAGTTTCAGCTGCCCAGACTGGTACGACAGATGCGCTGCGTGTGTTTACATCAAATGTCGGATCAGCATATCTCGCTTTTGGCAGATATACTAATGCAACCGCTTTTACTGAATATGGAAGGTTTACTAATCCGGGGAATTTTGGAATTGCTACTACTACACCAACTTCTACTTTGCAGGTCAATGGCAGTATTGCCAATAGTATTATAGTGATTTCCGCAGACCTGACATTAAATGACACCCATAAAACAGCAATCATTCCGCTTGCGTCTGCATTTACTATTACGCTGCCCACAGCGGCGGCAGTACCGAGTCGAATTTATAGTATTGTCAATAATGCAGCTGGTGCAAAAACCATAGGCAGTTATATTAATTTAGCCGGAAGTTCAGTAAGTACAATCAATGCCTCAAGCTGTGTTGAAGTACAGAGTGATGGTACTAACTGGTATCAGATACGATAATAGTAAGGTTATTTTAATAATGTATTCGATAATTGATTTATTTATTCCTTTTCTTTTAGGAAATGATTATTGAAAAAAATTTTACCCGGATATTTCTTTGCATAGGTAGCTATCAAATTCATGATGTATTGGCTGCTCTTGTAAGGCGTTACAAAATCTCTTATTTCTGAAGGCTCGGTAAATCCAATATCCGATGTGATGTAACCCATGCCATAAAAGTGACCATTTTCGATCCAAATACAACTATGCTCATCTGTTGACCTGCCTTTATCTATAATGGCGAAACTTGATCTGTTACTTATTAAAAAATCAAGAGCATCTTCGATCTGACTGTTGTGAGATATAACGTCGGGTAAATTTTCGACATCATTCTTTTTGATGAATTCCCCTTCTGCGGGTCTGGAGTATTTGCAGAATCTATAATCAATTTCAAACTGTTGGGCAAGGCTGCGTAGTAAATTTATGGCATCATATTCATTATTAAAAGCTTCGATACAAGGCTGAAATTTGTTCAGTTTCCCAACAACCAGGTATTTGTATCCACTACGGGCTTCATAATAATAGAGTCCATATTTTGGTTCAAATCGTTTTAATGCCCTGTTATATGTTGGCCAAAGTTTCTTAATTTCAGTATATTCCAGTAAAAGTGCCATTAATTCAGTTGCACAGACTTCAAACGAAATTCCGTATATATCCCTTAAGAAATTTTGCCTTTGTGGTTTGACATTATGACCGCTGAAATGAGAAGCCACACGCTTTTTTAAGTTGATTGCTTTACCTACATAAATCACCTTTTTTACTTCATTATAAAAATAATATACACCCGGTTTTTCCGGTAACTGTTCAAAGTCTTCTGGTGGCAGGTTAGGAGGTAAGCGCTGGTCTTGTGAGGTATTCTTAATCATTTTTGTGATCTCTCCTTCGCTGTCCCATTCCAGTAATTTAGAAAATAATATGGCGGTAGCATCAGCATCACCACCTGCACGATGTCGATCCTTGACTGGTATATTCAGTGAAGTGCAAAGGTTTCCCAGACTGTAGGATCCAAGTCCCGCCCTGATTTTTCTTGCTGCACGAACGGTGCACAATTTTCTCGCTGTCCACTTAAATCCTGCTTCTTCAAGTTGATGTCTGACGAATGAATAGTCGAAGTTGACATTATGAGCAACGAAGATACGCCCTGTAAGCATTTGTAGTACTTTTTCAGATATGTCATCAAAGACAGGGGCACTTTTTACCATTTCATTGTTAATACCGGTTAAGGCAAAAATGGGAAGCGGTATTTCCTTTTCCGGGTTCACGAGGGTTTCCCAGCGATCAATTACACTTGTTCCGTTATGAATGATAATAGCGATTTCAGTAATACGGCTGCCACTGGCATTACCGCCTGTGGTCTCAATATCTACTATGGCATATTCCTGTTTTTTCATCTAAAAAAATATAACGTAAAACCTATTCTTAATCTTAATAGTTTACAAAGTATGAAATATTTTATTTTTTAAATTATTTCATTTTATGGATATGTTAATCTGATGCTCCTGAGGATAGGGCAGGTTTTGGATTATCAATATTATGAAATCCTTTATTGTCTGCTATTGTACTTTGTGTTGTCTGCCTTTTTTATTGGAGTATTTCAGATTCGGAATTAAAATACATTATCTTTAAAGTAAACCCTGTAGTTTACATGTCAGATAATTTGGCAAAAAATAATAATTTTATAATTCGCATTTTTTAAGGTTGCAAATTTAAACAAAATGTCACATAATATCCAAATTAAACAATAAATGCGAATGAATTAAAGTGTTGTTTGTGAATGTTTTAATTATTTGTTCGTTGTTCTTTTATCAGTTAACCCTTTTTGTTACTATTAAATTTAGGAATATAAAATAGTTTACTGTTTTCAATTAAATTCAGAGACTTATGGTATCTTTGAAAACAACTACAGTAAATGAAAAACGAAAATTTAATCCCGGATAGTATTATTCAATTAATGAATCAGGGAGGGAGCAATTATAATAACGAATTAATCCTTGTTTATAAAAAGCTTGCCTTGCAAATTGAGGAGGGAGAAAAACATACTGCCGAATTATTTACTGCTAATGTAGAATTGGCTTTTCAGAATCAGGAAAAAGAACGTGCTGCGGAATTGGTCATAGCCAATAAAGAACTTGCTTTTCAAAACCACGAAAAAGAAAACCGTGCTGCAGAATTGGTGATAGCCAATAAGGAACTTATTTTTCAGAATCAGGAAAAAGAAAAACGTGCTGCAGAATTGGTGATAGCCAATAAGGAACTTATTTTTCAGAATCAGGAAAAAGAAAAACGTGCTACAGAATTGGTGATAGCTAATAAGGAGCTTATTTTTCAGAATCAGGAAAAAGAAAAGCGTGCTGCGGAATTGGTCATTGCTAATAAAGAACTCGCTTTTCAAAATCAGGAAAAAGAAAAACGTGCTGCAGAATTGGCTGTAGCCAATAAAGAACTTGCTTTTCAAAACCAGGAAAAAGAAAAACGCGCTGCAGAATTGGTCATAGCCAATAAGGAACTTGTTTTTCAGAATCAGGAAAAAGAAAAGCGTGCCGCAGAATTAATTCTTGCTAACAAAGAACTTGAATCTTTTACTTACATATCAAGTCATGATTTACAGGAGCCTTTGAGAAAAATTCAGATGTTTTCTAATCGCGTCCTTCTGGAAGAATCAAAAAAATTATCTCAAAAAGGTGTGCACTACTTTGAGCGTATAGAGCATTCGGCTTTACATATGCAGACATTAATAAATGATTTGCTTGCGTATTCGCGTACCACAGAGACCAAAAGAAAATTTGAAAAAATTCTCCTCAATGAAATAGTTGCTGAGGTAATGGATTCAATGGAGGAAGAGTTACAAGAAAAAGAAGCAATAATTGAAATCACTGATCTTTGTGAAGTTACAATTATCCCTTTTCAGTTTCGTCAACTTTTACAGAATCTTATTACCAATTCACTAAAATTTTGCATGCCTGAACAAAAGCCGCATATAAGTATTACATGCCGTTATATTGATAAAAATGAAGCCTCGCAAAAAGAAATGCCTTTAGAAACGGAATATTATTGTATTAACTTCAGCGATAAGGGTATTGGCTTTGATTCTCAATATAAAGATCGGATTTTCGAAATTTTTCAGCGGCTTAATGATGCCAAAAGTTACGAAGGAACCGGTATTGGACTTACTATCGTGAAGAAAATTGTCGAGAACCACAACGGGATTATCATTGCAAAAGGAGAAGTTGGGACAGGAGCTACATTTGAGATTTATATTCCGGTTAATCAAAATTTCTAAAGCAGTTCGCTATAATAAATGTTACTGACTTTTTTCCATACCAGCGGTAAAAATAACTTTGATTTTAACCCTAGTTTTTATATTTTTTTCGATATTCACGAGGAGAAATTTCCATTTCCTTACTGAATGATTTTGAAAAATGATAAGGGTCATAGTAACCAAGATAATAGGCAATTTCATTTATTTTCATATTACTGAATTGCAATAATGAACAGGATTTTTGGATTTTCAATTTATTTAAATATTCAATAGGGGTAAACGATGTTTTTTCTAAAAATAAATTGCGAAAATAAGAGTCTGAATACCCTACATGTTTTGCAATTTGACTAAGGGTTAATTTGTTGGTCAGATTATCTCTCATGAAAATAATACTCATAGGAATGGTATCCAGATCTGATGTATTAATTGATTTTATTCTTATAAATTGATCAATATATTTTATACTGGATAAAAAATGTTTTAGGCAAATACTTGAATATTCTAAGTTATCAGCATAGAATCCCATCTCTAAATTTTGATACATTTCCTCAAAAAGATCGAGACGATTTGATATTCTGACATCATTTAAAGTTATAATTTTTTCAGCAGCAGGAGCGTATAAGGAAGATTTTGTGCCCCTAAAATGAATCCAATAGATGCTCCAGGGGTTTGAAGCTTCAGACTCATACGAATGAGGTTTGTTTGCCGGAATGATTAGAATTTGATTTTCTGTAAGTTTAAATTGTTCGTTTCCTATTGTTATAGTTCCTTTCCCTTTTTCACAATAAATTAAAATATCTTCAAGCGCACCTTTTGAACGTTTGCGAAAATGATTTTTTGCATTTGGATAATAACCAATGTGGGTAATATAAAGCGATTTGGTTAATTCATTATTGGTTTGAAAATTCCGAATGCTGTATGGTAATACAATTGCTCTTTCTCCTTTAAAACCATCCGCTATATGTTCCATTTGTCAAAAAGTTATAGTTGTATTAAATAAGGTGAATAATACAGGTTTTATAAAATATTATTGTTCAAAACTAGTTATTTAAGCCGTTTTGGGTGCAATTGATTACAACTCTTATTTCATATAAAAAATAAGTTAAAAATATATTTATATAAATCATTGTCAGGCTGAGCGGAGTCGAAGCCCTTTCCATGGAGAAAGCCTTCGACTCCGCTCAGGATGACATCTATTTTGAACTACACCCAATGGATTTATTTCTAGATACAATAATATCCCCTAAATTCTGGCAATGATCTATATTTGGCTAAATTAGTTGTTTTATACATCTTTTTATTTGTTTTTTGCATTTTTTGACTGCTGTTATACTTCTAAATTTGTCTTTCAATACTATAAAATTTTAGATCATGGGTAAAAATAATTCTTCTTATTTGCTTTTCATCGCTTTAGTTTCTGCTTTGGGTGGATTGTTATTTGGGTATGACTGGGTGGTTATTGGAGGTGCTAAGCCGTTTTATGAAGTTTTTTTCAATATAACCGACGTTCCTTCAATGCAGGGCTGGGTAATGGGAAGTGCTATTTTAGGTTGTTTATTGGGAGTGATGATTTCAGGAAGTATGTCTGATAAATACGGGAGAAAACCATTGATGATTGTCGCTTCAATTTTATTCACATTAGCAGCAGTTGGGACTGGATGTGCGAATGAAATAGATATGTTTATTTTTTGGAGAATAATAGGAGGGATTGGTATCGGAATTGCGTCTAACCTTTCTCCAATGTATATAGCAGAAATTGCGCCTAGTGAATCAAGAGGGAAATTTGTATCCATTAATCAATTGACTATTGTTTTTGGTATTTTGGCTGCCCAAATCGTAAACATGCTGATAGCAAAACCTATTGTTGATGGCAGTATTTTGTTAGATTCATGGAATGTACAATGGGGCTGGAGATATATGTTTTGGGCAGGGGCGATACCTTCCGTAGCTTTCTTTGCCTTAATATTAATTATCCCGGAAAGTCCAAGATGGCTGGCCAGTAAATATAAATACGATAAGGCGGAATCTATTTTTACAAAAATTGGAGGAGTTAAATTTGCAATTGAGCAAATCGAAGAATTGAAATCTGCAGTTAGCGCTACAAAAGAAGCAGTTAGTTATAAAATGTTGTTTGAAGGTAAAATGCCTAAAATTCTTTTATTGGGTATTGTTATCGCTGCTTTTCAGCAATGGTGTGGAATTAATGTTGTTTTTAATTATGCTCAGGAAATATTTTCTGCTGCAGGTTATGGTGTCTCAGATATTCTCTTCAACATCGTTATTACAGGTTTGACAAACCTTATATTTACCTATGTCGGAATGTTGCTGGTTGATAAACTTGGAAGAAGGCCTCTAATGCTTTTTGGATCCATAGGATTGGCATGTATTTATGCACTCTTAGGTATATGTTATTATTTTGCTGTGACAGGCGCTGCCGTTTTAATACTTGTAATTCTTGCTATCGCTTGTTATGCCATGACGCTTGCACCGGTAACCTGGGTAGTTTTATCTGAGATATTTCCCGTAAAAATTCGGGCAATGGCAATGGCTGTGAGCACCTTTTCATTATGGACTGCCTGTTTCGTGCTTACCTATACATTCCCGTTATTAAATAATAGTTTAGGGTCTTACGGAACATTTTGGCTTTACGGAATAATTTGTTTTCTGGGGTATCTCTTTTTGCGAATTTATTTAGCAGAAACAAAAGGAAAATCATTAGAGCAAATAGAAGCAGAATTAACAAAATAACAACGGATAATAAATTAAGATGGAAAAATTAACTCCGGTCCAACCAAATATAATTGAAGAAAATCAATCGCTTTCAAATTCATCGTTTATTACTTCAGAAATAAAAGATGAAGAAATCACTTCTTACTTAATCCAGTCTACTGTTCATGAGGATGGTGTAGTTCGCGCATGGGAAGAGGATATTATGCTGCCGACTTATGAAATTGGCGAAGAAGAAAAAAATCCTATTTTTCTTGAAAAGAGGGTTTATCAGGGAAGCTCAGGTGCCGTTTATCCTTATCCGGTAGTTGAAAAAATATCGGATGTAAAGAAGGATAAATTATATCATGCCTTGTTTGTAGAAAATAAATACATTAAAATAATGATTTTACCTGAGCTCGGAGGCCGTATTCATATGGCTTATGATAAGGTAAAGCAACGTCATTTTGTATATTACAATCAGGTAATTAAGCCTGCACTGGTAGGACTTACCGGACCCTGGATTTCAGGAGGAATTGAGTTCAACTGGCCGCAGCATCACCGTCCAAGTACTTTTTTGCCTACGGATTATAGTATTGAAGAGAATGCTGACGGGAGTAAAACCGTTTGGTGTAATGAAGTGGAAAGAATGTTTAGGACCAAAGGAATGCAGGGATTCACCTTGCATCCTGATAAGGCTTATATCGAAATAAAAGTCAAAATTTATAACAGGACTGCTTTTCCTCAAACTTTTCTTTGGTGGGCAAATCCTGCCGTTGTTGTTAATGATGAATATAAGTCTGTTTTTCCGCCGGATGTAAATTTTGTATTTGACCACGGAAAACGTGACGTCTCAAATTTCCCCATAGCAACCGGAGAATATTACAAACAGGATTACTCGGCAGGCGTGGATATTTCGAAGTATAAAAATATTCCTGTGCCAACATCGTATATGGCTGTTCATTCTAAATATAATTTTGTTGGAGGTTATGAAGATGGTGTACAGGCAGGTTTGCTGCACGTTGCCAATCATCATGTATCTCCGGGTAAAAAACAATGGACATGGGGTAATGGAGATTTTGGTCTTGCCTGGGACAGAAATCTGACTGATAAAGACGGACCTTACATTGAATTAATGACAGGTGTTTTTACAGATAATCAACCTGATTTTTCCTGGCTGCAGGCTTATGAAGAAAAATCGTGGATTCAGTATTTTATGCCTTATGCCGAAGTTGGTTATGTAAAAAATGCTACTAAAGATGCCATAATCAATATTGAAGTGGATGGAAATAAAGCAGATTTAATTTTGTTCACAACCAGTCTTTTTACCAATTTAAAATTAGAATTAAAAGATGTTCAGGGAAATGTATTACATCAGGAAGTAATTACTATTTCGCCATATAATCCATATAAAAAGAGGGTATCAATTGGTGATAATTTATCAGAAAATTTAATTTTCAGCATCCATACCGAAGAAGGCAAAATTCTTGTTGAATATCAAGAAGAAAAGCCGGAAATTAAACCTGCACCGGATCCGGCAAAAGCGGCTCTTGATCCTAAAGAAATAGCATCGATTGAGCAATTATTTCTAACAGGTTTGCATCTTGAACAATACCGTCATGCTACTTATAATCCGTTAGATTATTACGAAGAAGCATTAAGCAGAGATCCTAAGGATGTACGTTGTAATAATGCTGTTGGTTTATTAATGCTAAGACGCGGACAATTTAAAAGGGCAGAGGGCTATTTTAGAACTGCTGTTGAAGTATTGACAGAACGCAGTCCAAATCCTTATGATGGTGAACCACATTATAATTTAGGGTTCTGTTTAAAAATTCAGGGAAAATTGGATGAGGCTTATACCGCTCTTTTTAAATCTACCTGGAATGCTGCCTGGCAGGATGCTGCATTTTTTGCTTTGGCACAAATAGAGTGTATCAGAGGAGAATGGAAAGAAGCCTTAGAGCGTATTGATTCATGTTTGATACGCAATTGGCACAATCATAAAGCACGTCAATTAAAAACTTCCATATTAAGAAAATTAGGAAAAACAGAAGAAGCCCTTGTTTTAGCTGAAGAATCAATTACAATTGATCGTTTTAATATGGGATGCCGATTTGAGAAGTACCTGCTGACTAACAACGAAACGGAACTTAATGAAATGAACACGATCATGCGCAAATGGCCGCATGGCTATATCGAATATGCGCTTGATTTCGCGGGAGCAGGATTATATAATGAAGCTATTCAGTTTTTACAGGAATGTACTCAGGAAGTTGATACGGTTTATCCAATGGTTTTCTATACGATAGGTTATTTTGAATCTATGAAAGGAAATAAAAACGAGGCTGTTAAATGGTACAAAAAAGCCTCAATATTGTCTCCGGAAAAATGTTTTCCTAATCGAATTGAAGAAGTTAATATTCTGCAGGATGCCATTTTATTGAATCCTGATGATGCAAAAGCATCTTTTTATTTAGGAAATTTTTGGTATGCATTTCGTCAATATGATAATGCGATACAATGTTGGGAAAGCTCAGTAAAAATTGATGATCAATTCCCAACAGTTTTAAGGAATCTTGCTCTTGCCTATTTTAATAAACAAGGAAATAAAATTCGTGCTCAGGAAGTATTAGAAAAAGCATTTAAAATCGATACAACAGATTCCAGAATATTTATGGAATTAGATCAGCTGTATAAAAAAACAGCAAAATCGCCTATTGAACGACTGGCACTTTTTGAGAAATATAGTAATTTAACAGAAGAAAGAGATGATTTATGTATTGAACGTATCGGTTTATATTGTCAGATTGGTAAATATGAAGAGGCAAAAAATCATATTGCTGTCAGAAAATTTCATCCCTGGGAAGGCGGCGAAGGTAAAGTAACAGGCTTATATACTTTGTGCAGGGTAGAATTAGCCAAAATTGCAATAGTCGAAAAACGTTTTTCAGAGGCAATTCAGCTGCTTAAGGAAACAGAAATATATCCTCATAATTTAGGTGAAGGAAAATTAAAAAATGCTGAAGAAAACGAAGTCCATTATTACAAAGGATTAGCTTATAAAGGATTAGGCGATGAGAAAAATGCTCAAGCAAATTTTATGCAGGCGACACTTGGATCACCGGAACCTGTTCAGGCGTTTTTCTATAACGATCAACAGCCGGATAAGATATTTTATCAGGGACTGGCCTGGCGTGAATTAGGAGATGAAGACAAAGCCCGCAGTCGTTTTAATAAATTAGTGGCTCATGGCGAAAAGTATTTATTTGAAAAATGCCGTATCGATTATTTTGCCGTATCGCTTCCGGACCTTGCTATTTGGGAAGATGATTTAAACATTCGTAACCAGGTACATTGCAATTATGTTATGGCTTTAGGGCATAGTGGTTTAGGAAATGACGAACTTTCAGAAAGTTTCTATCAAAAAGTGAAGCAATTAGACATAAACAAATACACGTTTAGAAAATAATTATTCTGTCGGCAATTTAAATTTTAATTATCAAAACATTCAAAATGAAAAATATTTTATTGTTAGTCCTTACGTCATTTTTACTGTGTTCATGGAGTTCCATGGATAAAAAAATAATTGACATTTCCGGTCAATGGACAGTACAATTAGACAGTACCGATATTGGATTGCAAAACGGGTGGCAAAATACGACTTTTAAACAAATAGTAAACCTACCGGGAACAACAGATGATTTTGGGATTGGAATTCCTAACAAACTAAAACCAGGTCTTTCAAAACCTCAGTTAAGTCATTTAACCAGAAAAAATAGTTATACAGGAGCAGCCTGGTACACCCGCGAAATAGAAATCCCCAGCGATTGGAAAGGAAAGGAATTGATATTGAAATTGGAACGTGTGATTTGGAAAACGAATGTCTGGATAGATGGCAAAGAGGTCAAATCGGAACAAAATAGTTTGGTTTCTCCTCATTATTTTGACTTGTCCGGTTATTTAATTCCGGGTAAAAAGCAAAGAATAACTGTGCGTGTTGACAACAGAAAGCAGTTTGATATCAGCCTGGACAATATGGCGCATGCTTATACGAATGAGACTCAGATTATTTGGAATGGGATTATTGGCAAAATGAATATTGAAGCTTTAGATCCAATTCATATTTCTAATGTACAGGTAAATCCGGATATTGATTTAAATAAAATTAAAGTAGCTGTTACTTTAAATAATAGCTCGAAAAATACTCAAAAAGGAGTGTTGAATATTGTTGCTGTAAATAAAAAAAGCAAAGAATCGGTCGTTGCCCTTGAACAAACGGTTCAAATAACAAGCGGACAATCCGTTGTAAATCTTGATTATAATATGGGTAAGGACATAAAGCTTTGGAGTGAATTTTCTCCGGAGCTGTATGAATTAAAAGTCCAATTGAAAGCAGTAAAGTCCAAATCGGAAAAAGCAGTCGATTTTGGAATGCGAAAGTTTTCAAAAAACGGAACTGTTTTAACGATAAACAATAAAGCTGTTTTTTTAAGAGGAACCTTAGAATGCAATATTTTTCCACTTACCGGACATCCTCCAATGGACAAACAAGGCTGGCAAAAAGTGTTTAAAACAGCTAAGGAATGGGGTTTGAACCACCTTCGTTTTCATTCCTGGTGTCCTCCGGAAGCTGCTTTTGAAGTGGCAGACGAAATGGGTTTTTACCTGCAGGTAGAACTTCCGGTTTGGGTTTTAAATATTGGAAAAGATAAAAAAGTGACTGACTTTTTATATTCGGAAGCGCAACATATGATTGAGGAATATGGCAATCATCCTTCTTTTTGTCTGTGGTCCATGGGCAATGAATTACAGGGAGACATGGCACTTTTAACTGAAATGGTTAAAAATATTAGAACTCAGGATCTAAGACATTTGTACACCGGTACTTCTTTTACTTTTGAAAAAGGACACGGTACTTTACCTGAACCGCAGGATGATTTTTTTATTACACAATGGACAAACAAAGGCTGGGTGCGTGGGCAAGGGGTTTTTAACAGTGAATCTCCAGCGTTCAATAAAGATTACAAGATTGCTTTGCAAGATGTTACGGTGCCTTTAATTACACATGAAATAGGCCAGTATGCGGTTTATCCAAAAATAGATGAGATTCCGAAATATACAGGAGTTTTAGAACCATTAAATTTCATGGCTGTAAAAGAAGATCTGGAACGTAAAGGATTAATCAATAAAGCTGCTGATTATACCAAAGCTTCCGGAAAGCTGGCTGCGATACTTTATAAAGAAGAAATAGAAAGAGCATTGAAAACAGCCGGAATCAGTGGATTTCAGTTGTTGGACTTACATGATTTTCCGGGTCAGGGAACAGCATTGGTAGGATTGTTAGATGCTTTTTGGGATAGTAAAAATTTAATTTCGGCAGAAGAATTCAGGCAGTTTTCTTCTCCGGTTGTTCCTTTGCTGCGTTTCTCCAAAGCAACCTATACTAACAATGAATCTTTTACAGCCAGTCTGGATGTAAGCAATTTTTCGGGTGATGCCTTAAATGATAAAGTGATTGAATGGAGTATACTAAATGATACTACTGTAATTGCATCCGGAACTGTAACCAAAACTATTAATTCTGGTTATAATCACGAGTTATTTACAATTAGTGAAAGCCTTCAAAAAATTAAAAAGGCGATTAAACTAACTTTTAAAGTAAATATAAAAGATACTGATTATAAAAACCAATGGAATATTTGGGTTTATCCTGAGCAGCAAAATATAAATTATGGCGATGTAGTTTATACAAGAAGTCTTGAAGAAGCTTATAAATCATTGAAGGCAGGCCGTAAAGTATTATTAAATCCTGACTGGAAGAAAATAAAAGGGATAGAAGGGAAGTTTGTTCCTGTATTTTGGAGCCCTGTCCATTTTCCAAAACAAGCAGGAACCATGGGAGTACTTTGTAATCCTTCGCACAAAGTTTTTACCGATTTCCCTACGGATATGCATACCGATTGGCAATGGTGGGACTTAAATGTTAATTCTACAACCCTAATTGTTGACAGCATTATTGGTGGCAGTCCTTTAGTAGAAATGGTAGATAATTTTGCCAATAATCGTAAACTGGCACCACTTTTTGAAGGAAGCATAGGTTCAGGGAAACTTGTAATAGCTTCTTTTGATTTATCAAAGGATCTGGAAAAACGTCCGGTTGCAAAACAAATGTTAATCTCGATCCTTAATTATATGAATAGTACCTCTTTCAATCCAGAAGTCATAAAGAATCCTGATACTTTGAAATCAATTCTGGCTGATCAAAAGGAAAAGGGTAAAGAAGCAGCTACAAGTATTTATTAAAAAAAAACTTAATTCTGCCGAATCCGTATAAACAGTAAAATGAAATGTATACTTCGTTTGCTGTTTATACGGATTTTATTTTTTTTTAAGATTATACGCTTCCTGATAAAAAAAATTATAATAATTTTCTGTTCTTTGTATCTCAGAATTTATTTAGAATAAGTTAACCCGTTGGGTGTAATTAGCAAAAAAGTTAATTTAACACATAGAAGCATAGATTTTAAAATGTTTATAAAAAGATAATTTAAAAAAATCTT
>NZ_AKJZ01000053.1 GCF_000282055.1 Flavobacterium sp. CF136 | reverse complement strand
TTTTGTAGCAACGGATTTCAATCCGTTGAAAATATGCGGCGATAAATTTATAAGGAGTTCCGTAGGAACGATTCATGTAAAATTGATTGAAGAACATTACATTTTATAATTGATCTCCGAGTTATCAATAAAAAAGGCTCAAAGTATAAAACTCTGAGCCTTTTCAAATTTTATAAAATATTACACTTCCTAGTTGATACTGTTCAGCATTTCAGCTATTTCGTCTAATCTTGGTGTCAGGATAATTTCGATTCTGCGGTTTTTAGCTTTTCCTTCCGGAGTTGCGTTACTTGCCAAAGGAGAAAATTCACCACGACCTGCTGCTGTTAGTTTTTGCTTATTTATTTTGGCATTTTCACTTAAAATAGCAACAATTGCAGTAGCTCTTTTAGTAGATAAATCCCAATTGTTTGTAATTGCTCCTGATCCGGCATAAGGATCATCATCTGTATGGCCTTCAATTAAAACTGAAAGATCCGGATTGTCGCCTAAAACTTTTCCTAATTCTTCAACTGCCTTTTTACCTTCGGTACCTACAGCCCAGCTTCCTGAATTAAAAAGCAATTTGTTTTCCATAGAAACATACACTTTTCCGTTCTTTTGTTCCACTGTTAAACCTTTACCTTCAAAACCGTTTAGGGCTTTAGACAATGTTTCTTTTAGTTTTTTCATTGCAGCTTCTTTAGCAGCAATCATTGCTTCAAGTTCATTTAAACGACTTGCTGTTTTATCCAAACGTGCTTGCTCTTCAGCTAATTTTTTTGATTTTGCTTCTAATTGTGCAAGTAATTCACGGTTTTTAGCCATATTACTTTCTAATGCATCATTACTGTTTTTTTCAAGTGCATTGTACGAATCCTGCAGAACTTTATACTTTTTTTGCTCGGCAGCCAAATCAGCTTTTTGTTTGGCAAGATCAGCTTTTGCACTATTTAAATCTTTGGTTAAATTATCACGATCTAATTCTAACTGATTTTTTGCATTTTGCAATTCAGTGTTTTGATCAGCAATCGCGCGATTTTCCTTTTTAAGATCCGCAAACTTAGTTTCGAGATCGTTATATATTTTTTTAGATACACATGAAGTAGAAAGTGCTAAAACCAGTAATCCGATGGAGAGTCTTTTAATCATTTTTGTTATGGGTCTTTTAATATTAGGTTTAATTAATTATTCTAAATTTCTTTTTCAAGTGATTTCCTAGCCCTGATTGAAACGGAAATCCTTTTTGTTTTTTCTTTAAAAATAAAAAGATTGCAGAGAAGCAGGAAACAGCTCCATATTCGACTGCGCTCAGGACAACAAGCATAAACTTAAATCGTTATTTCTTTTACAATAACAATACCAAAATTACTCTATTTCGACTAAAACCGGGCAATGGTCTGAATGTACTGCATCCGGTAAGATAACGGCACGTTTAAGCCTGTGCTGCAAAGTATCGCTTACCAGATTATAATCGATACGCCAGCCTTTGTTGTTTCCTCTGGCTCCGGCACGGTAACTCCACCATGAATAATGATGCGGATCTTTATTAAAATGTCGGAAACTATCAATAAAACCTGTTTTCATAAAACCGTCCAACCAGGCACGCTCTTCCGGTAAAAATCCTGAAACAGTTTTGTTGCGAACTGGGTCATGAATATCAATAGCTTCATGGCAAATGTTATAGTCGCCACAAATAATCAGGTTTGGAATCGTAATTTTCAGTTCGTTGATGTAGTTTTGAAAATCATCCATAAACATAAATTTATGGTCCAAACGTTCAATATTTGTTCCTGAAGGCAGGTACAAACTCATTACTGAGCAGTCATCAAAATCAGCACGAAGATTTCGGCCTTCAAAATCCATGTGATGAATTCCTGTTCCAAAAACTACATTATTGGGTTTTATCTTAGACAAAATTGCCACACCACTGTACCCTTTTTTAGTAGCCGGATAATAATATTGATATGGATAACCTGCATTAGTTATGTCCTCTACAGGGATTTGTTCTTGGGTTGCTTTAATTTCCTGCAAACAAATAACATCAGGATTGGCCTGTTGTAACCATTCGATAAATCCTTTTGAAATTGCAGCACGTATACCGTTTACATTATAAGAAATAATTTTCATTACAGTTTTTTTTAGGAATCCAAATGTAATAAAAAAGTGGAAAGTTTGTGTTTGAAACAACGAAAAGTAGAGTTTTTTGTTATCTTTGTTCGCTGCTCTAATAAATTAAAAATAGTACATGGGTTTAGTTACCGCGAAAGAAGTTGCAAAGGCAATAAATGTTGACAAGTACGGAGTTTTTGGTACTTTTTCTGGCTGGGTCCTTATGAAGGTCCTTAAGATATCTACTCTTAATAAAATATATGACCATAATAAACATTTAGAAGACGTTGCGTTTTTAAACGGAGTATTAGACGAGTTGCAGATTAAGTTCGAAATCCCTGAAGAAGATTTAAAACGTCTGCCTAAAGATGGGGCTTATATTACCATTTCAAATCATCCGCTTGGTGGGATTGATGGTATTTTATTATTGAAATTAATGCTTGAAAGAGAGCCAAATTTCAAGATTATTGCCAATTTTTTACTACACCGAATAGTTCCGCTTAAAAAATACATTATGCCTGTAAATCCTTTTGAAAATCATAGGGATGCGCAGTCAAGTGTGGTTGGAATTAAAGAAACATTACGTCATTTAAGTGATGGAAAACCTTTGGGGATTTTCCCTGCCGGTGAAGTTTCTACTTACAGAGATGGAAAATTAGTTGTCGATAAACCTTGGGAAGAAGGAGCTTTGAAATTGATAAGAAAAGCAAAAGTTCCGGTAGTACCGATTTATTTTCATGCTAAAAACAGCAAATTATTCTATTGGCTTTCTAAAATTGATGACACTTTGCGTACAGCAAAATTACCATCTGAATTGCTTACTCAAAAAGATCGTGTAATCAAAGTACGTATTGGAAAACCAATTTCTGTAAATGAACAAAACGAAATTGAATCGTTTGAAGAATACTCAGAATTTTTAAGAAAGAAAACATATATGCTGGCAAATCCTTTCGAAAAGGATCATAAACTGCTGGATACATCGAATTTGAAGATTCCAAAAGCGCCTAAAAAAATTGTAACTCCGGCGAATGAATCAAAAATGAACGCTGAGGTTGATGCTTTAAGAAACAGCGACTGTCGCTTATTGCAAAGCAAAAATTATGAGGTGTTTTTTGCAAGGGCTAAAACAATTCCGAATATTCTACATGAAATTGGACGTTTACGCGAAATCACATTCCGTGAAGTAGGAGAAGGAACTAATGAATCTATAGATTTAGACCAATTTGACCAATATTACCATCACATGTTTTTATGGGATGAGGATACTAAAAAAATTGCCGGCGCTTACCGTATGGGACTAGGTTCCGAAATTTATCCAAAATACGGTATTGAAGGTTTTTATCTGAATGATCTTTTTAGGTTTGAACCTGAATTACATGATATGATGCACAAATCTATCGAAATGGGACGTGCCTTTATCATCAAAGATTATCAGCAAAAGCCGATGCCTTTATTCTTGTTATGGAAAGGAATTATTCATACTACTCTGCGTTATCCTGAACATAAATATTTATTGGGCGGTGTGAGTATTAGTAATCAATTTTCTGATTTCTCTAAATCGTTAATGATTGAATTCATGAAATCAAATTATTACGATCCTTATATTGCACAATACATTCACCCGAAGAAAGCGTACAAAGTAAAGCTGAAAGATGCCGATAAAGATTTTATTTTTGACGAGGCCGAATCAGATTTGAATAAATTTGATAAAATTATTGACGAATTAGAGCCTGGAAATTTACGTTTACCAGTTCTGATTAAAAAGTACATCAAGCAAAATGCCCGTGTAGTTGCTTTTAACGTTGATCCTTTGTTTAATAATGCTATTGATGGCTTAATGTACATTAGAATTGCAGATATTCCTGAAAGCACCATGAAACCAGTTATAGAAGAATTTCAGATAGAACTGGAGCGTAAATTATCTGAGAAAGAAGATATTAATTAAACTCCGAAAGATATCGAAAAAGAAAAACCATTCATAATGAATGGTTTTTTTTATGTTTTAGAACCAAATAGATTGATGCAAAATATCATCAAAAGAATTGTTTCTGATAAAAATTATTAATCGGATAAAATGATAAATAGCTAAGAAATAAGCCAAATTATAGGCTAGTTTTTTATTATATAAAAGTCTTGTAAAGTATTCTTTTTTGGTAATGAGTTCGGTTATCAATACTATAATTGTTACCCAGCAGAATGCAATAACAAAAGGGCCTAAAATGTGATATGAAATTGATTTATACAGATCGCCTTGATAGAAATACACCAATGATTTAGTAATTCCGCATCCTGGACAAGGAAAACCGGTGACCATTTTAAAAGGACAAAATGATTGATCTGACTCTAAATGGTCATTATGATTGTCAAGCATTAAAAAAAACGGAACTATCAGTGTAATTAAAGCACCGATAATTCCGTAAATTTTACGTTTTGTTCTTGTATTATTTGTATAATCTGTTGATATCACCTTGTACGATCATTGCTGCCGCTATAGGAAAAAAGAAACCTAAAACGATTAATAAAGTAGACTGATCTTTTTGAAGTTCACCAGTTTGTTCATATACTTTTGGCAAAGCTTCTTTTCCAGCTAAGTAGTAAAAATAAATATTTACCGGCATGCAACATCCCGCAAAAATTGCAATAGGTTGAGAAATAACTTCTCTTTTAGCCACTGCATTAAAAACTTCGGCAACTTTAATATTCCAATAAATTAAATATAATCCGCAAGTCAAAAATCCAAAAACTAATACCATAATCGGATCAACTTTAAATACCGGGATTGATTCATTAAAATTATTCGGTGTTTCCTCTAATTCCATTTTTTTAATTCTATTTGTTAATTCCTACTCTTTGGATTTTCGGTTACTCCTTTATCTTCTACAAAATATAGACAATTGTTGTAATATATTATTTATATTTTAAAACCAGCCTTTTTTACCAACCTGATACGTTTGGTAAAACTCTTCATCTGTTTTTACAAGATAGATAATTCCTTCTATAAGCCCTATTAAACCGCCTAGTCCGCACAAAAGATTAAGGAGTATCTGAATTATTCCTTCTTTGGTGTATCCCATATAGAATTTATGAATTCCAAAAGCTCCAATTAAAATCCCTAAAACTCCAGCAACAACTTTTTTGTTTTCTTCTCTTCGGACAGGAGGATTGTTCCAATGCTCTTCTGGTTTTGTAGTTTCCATATTGTATATAATTAATTATTGTAATTCAACTTTTCCAATTTCATTAATTTCTTCAATATTGTTTTTAGGGTCAGTACCATATTGATTTGACCCCTGATCACCTTCAGTACAAAGCAAAACAAGTAACCAAATACCACCAACAAAAGGAATTAAAGCAACAAAATAAAACCATCCGCTTTTGTTAACATCATGCAATCTTCTAACAACTACACCTAAACCAGGTATAATAGTTGCAAAAGTATAAAGAGCAAAAAGAATATATCCAATGATTCCTCCTGTAATTGCATCACCGAAGATTCCTCCTAATATGGCTCCAACAATTATTAATAAAATAGAAATTAATCCATTCGCAAGTGCAAAATACCAATATTCGCTTCTTCTGGCGCGTCCTTTAAAATTTGCATAGTTTTCAAAAACCACTTTTTTGTACCATTCAATCATAATAATAAAATTTAGTTAGTTAATCCCTACTCTTTTAGGATTTTCGGGTTCTCCTTTTGTAAAATTTTGTTAAAATCAAAACAATATTAAAAAAAAATAACTTTAAAAACTAATCCGGAACATTATTTTACAGAAAAAACCTGTTATTAAATCATAAATTCAAATCAACAATTATTTTAAATAAAGAGCTTTTATCTTATCTACAATAACCTGCGCCAAACGTTCATGACTTTCGAATGTCCAGCCTGCAATATGGGGCGTAAGAATCACTTTTTTGCCATCTAATAAATATTGGAAGGCTTCCGGGGTATTTTTATCCTGAAAAAGGGTTTCAAAAGATAGTTTTTCATACTCTAAAACATCTAAACCAGCCCCTAATACTTTTCCAGATTTCATCGCTTCCACTAAATCAGCCGTATCGATATTTTTACCTCTTGAAGTATTTATAATCCAAAAAGGCTTTGCAAATGCATTAATAAAATCCTGATTTACCATCTTGTCTGTTTCCGGTGTCCATGGAATATGCAAGCTTAAAACATCTGTTTTTTGTTGTAATTCCTCTAATGAAACCTGTTTTGCGTTTTCATCACCCATATTATCCAAAATATCGTAACACAAAACATCCACTTCAAAACCGCGCAGCTTTTTGGCAAAAGCTTTTCCCATATTGCCATATCCAATAATTCCGACCGTTTTTCCATCGAGTTCATAACCGCGGTTACTTTCCCTGTTCCATTCTCCCAAACGAATTTCACCATCGGCCTGATTCAGTTTATTAAAAAGCGATAAAATCATTCCTAATGTGTGTTCTGCAACAGCGTTGCAATTACCTTCGGGTGCCGCAATCAAATGAATATCCTTTGACAGGGCATAGTCGCAATCAATACTTTCCAGTCCCGCTCCTACTCTGGCAATAAACTGTAATTTGGTCGCTTTATCTATAAATTGTTTATCGATTTTGAATCGGCTCCGAATTACGATTCCGTTATAATCCTGAATTTTGGCTTCAATTTCTTCTTTAGATGACTTAAAATCGGCATGGTTTTCAAACCCTGCTTCTTCTAATTGTTGCCAAAGAATTGGATGATTACTATCGATATGTAGAATTTTTATGCTCATAAATTAAAATTTTAATTAGGAAAACAAAGTAACAAAAAAAATTGCTGCTTATTATTTTAACAAAATCAATTCGACAAGAAATGCGTAAATTCGCATAAAATGGATTATGAAAACAATAGGCTTGATTGGTGGAATGTCCTGGGAAAGTTCTGCTTTGTATTATCAAATTATAAATAGAGGCATTCAGGAAAAACTGGGAGGCGTACATTCAGGTAAATCTTTATTATATTCTGTGGATTTTAATGAAATTGCAATCTTGCAAAAAGAAGGAAATTGGGAGAAATTAGGACAATTGATGATTGAGGCTGCACAAAAACTCGAAAAAGGCGGTGCCGATTTTATTGTTTTATGTACCAATACGATGCATAAATTATCTGATGAAATAGAAAAAAATGTTTCGATACCATTGCTTCATATTGTTGATGCAGCTGCTGAAGAAATTGTAAAAGACAATATCAAAAAAATAGGATTGTTAGGCACATCATTTACAATGGAACAGACCTTTTTTAAAGATCGTTTACTTTATAAGCACAAAATAGAAACGATAATTCCGAATGAAAAACAAAGAGCCGATATACACCGAATTATATATGAAGAATTAGTAAAAGGAATTATAAATACTGATTCAAGAAATGTCTTTTTAGAAATAATATCAGATTTAATGGATAAAGGTACCGAAGGAATTATTTTGGGCTGTACAGAAATTGAATTATTAATTACTAATGAATATACTGATGTAAAATTATTTAAGACCGCCGAAATTCATGCAAAAAAAGCTGTTGAATTTGCACTAGAATAAATTAAAATTCAAAAATGAAATTAACCAAAACTTTTAAAGCTTTTTTTGAAAGCGAGAAATCAGGGGGCCTGTTATTACTTTTTGTCACTTTTGTTTCTCTTTTTCTTGCCAATTCCTCTTTTCAAACGGAATATATTTCTTTTTGGGAGACTCAAATTGGTCATCATTCAATCACACATTGGATTAATGATGGCTTGATGACGATTTTCTTTTTATTAATTGGCCTGGAACTGGAACGCGAAATTTATCATGGTGAATTATCAAGCATAAAAAATGCCTCACTGCCGATAATGGCGGCATTTGGTGGAATGTTGGTTCCTGCATCAATGTTTCTGGCATTAAATTATGGAACGGATACTCAAAACGGGGCCGGAATTCCAATGGCAACAGATATTGCTTTTGCAATTGGAATCTTATCACTTTTAGGGAATAAAGTTCCTGCATCGCTTAAAATATTTTTAACTGCGCTGGCCGTAATCGATGATTTAGGTGCTATAATCGTCATTGCAGTTTTTTATACCACTTCTATTGCATTTGTAAATCTTGCTATAGCCTTAGGAATCTGGATATTTTTATTTGTTTTGAACCGAATGAAAATAACCAATCTTATACCATATTTAATTGGCGGAGTTGCCATGTGGTATTTTATGCTCAATTCCGGGGTTCATGCAACCATTACCGGAGTAATATTAGCATTTGTAATTCCGTTTGGAGATGGTAGAGAAAAATCAACTTCATACAAGCTTCAGCATTTTTTACATAAGCCTGTAGCCTTTATTATTTTACCACTGTTTGCGATTGCCAACACCTGTATTACGATTCAAACTGACTGGCACGAAGGTTTAAATCATCCAAATACTCTCGGGATTATTTTAGGTTTAGTTGTTGGAAAACCATTGGGCATTATACTCTTTTCTTTTATTGGCGTAACTATGGGTATTTGTTCTTTACCTAAAAGTTTAAAATGGTCACATATTTTAGGTGCCGGAATGTTAGGCGGAATTGGTTTTACAATGTCAATCTTTATAACCATTTTAGCTTTTCAAGATCCCGAAACCATTATTTTTTCTAAAATAGCCATTTTAATAGCTTCAGTACTTGCGGGTATTTTCGGATTTGTTTATTTGAAATATATTTTGACACGAAAAACCACTTAACAAAATGAATCCAACAAAAAAACTTATCTATATCGCCTTCATAGCTTCACTAATTTTAGCATGCAACTATAAAAAACCTGAACCTGTTGTCGGGAAAAACATTTCTAAAACCGTCATCAATCTTCAAACACCAAAAAATGAAGAATCTATAGCGGGTATTTATGAAACACAACATGAACAAAACAATACGGACGAATGTAAAATTTCTGTTGAACTGATTAAAGTGAAAGATGGCTATTTATATACTTTCAAAACAAAATCCCGAAAATTAAAAGGGAAAGCTATTTTTACCACTAATGAATCCGGAGAAAAACATATAGTACTAAAAGGTATTAAATGGGATGAATATGAAGGAGATATAAGTCATGAAGATGAAACCGATTCTATTTCCGACTCAGGAGCTGAACCTAAGGAATTGGAAATCCCTGTTGGGATTGACGCAAGTTATGCAAAAGATACACTTACAATTCAGAATTATGGCAATGCTATGAATTCCTACACCAAGATTTCAGAATGCGATAGGAAATACATTCAACTAATTAAAAAATAAAATCCCAAATTCCAAGTTCATTTACGTTGGAATTTGGGATTTTTGATATTTTGGAATTTACTAAATTTTATCCCTTAATTTGTTTCAGGGATGTCTTGATTCCTTTGATTAAAGATGAACTGAAACCATTGTGTTCCATTTCGTTCAAACCAACAATTGTACAGCCCTGAGGCGTTGTTACACGGTCGATTAACTGTTCCGGATGTACTTTTTCTTCCAAAAGCATTTTTGCGGCCCCTTTTACAGTTTGTGCAGCAATTGCCAAAGCAGTTTGAGAGTCAAATCCAATTTCGATTCCGGCCTGCATGGAAGCACGAATATACCTTAAAGCATATGCAGTTCCGCAAGCACCTAAAACAGTCGCTGCATCCATTAATTTCTCATCAATAACAGGAGCGGTTCCCAAATCCTGAAATAAATCAACAATTGGCAATGCCTTTTCCCTATCCTTTTCAGGAAAAGAAATGCAAGTTGCAGACTCACCAAATTGTGCTGCGATATTTGGCATAATTCGAATAACCGGGTATTCATTATTTGTTTTTGACTGAAGAGTATCAAGTGACAACCCGCTAACTGCCGAAGCGATAGTTTTTCCTTTAATTACAGGCAAAATTTCAGCTAAAACAGTATCAACCTGATATGGTTTAATGGTTAAAATGATAACATCGGCCTCCTGAATGTTATGTTTGTTATCTGATGAAACAGTAATTCCTAATTCTGTTAAATATTGAATACTGGCTGTGTTTCTTCTTGTTACTGTTACTTTATGGTTTTGCGAGAATTTTGCAATCCCCAAGGCAATAGAAACTCCAAGGTTTCCTCCTCCTATGATATGTACTTTCATTCTGGTTGTTTTATTTTATATTTTGATTGGTTAATAGCATTTTATTGTTAAACGTTTAACTGTTTATTTGTTTAATCGATTAAACGGTTAAACCTTTTTAGAATCCCAGAATTATTTTGGCAACTCCAAAATAGAGCATAATTCCAAAAACATCATTGGTTGTTGTGATAAAAGGACCCGTTGCTATTGCTGGATCTATTTTATTTTTATGTAAAAAAAGCGGCACTAAAGTTCCTAAAGTCGCAGCAAATAAAATCACTACAATCATCGAAATTGAAATCGCAACTCCCACTAGATATTGTTGATACATAATCGAGTGATATCCGAGTAAAAGCAACGAAATAATACTACCTGAAATCATCGAAACGGTAATTTCTTTTGTAAAATATCCTCTGCTGAATTCTTTTAAAGTCCCGTTTGCCAAACCCTGAACGACAATCGCCGATGCCTGAACACCAATGTTTCCGGCAGTAGCCGAAAGTAAAGGCACAAATATAATCAAGGTTGAATAGGTTTGAAATGTACTTTCATTTCCTTTCAAAACAAATGAAGCCACAATTTCAATCACCATACCGATTAAAAGCCATGGCAAACGTGCTTTGGTCAACTCTAAAACGCTGTCATTTGATTCAACATCCTGCGTAATACCGGCAGCTAACTGGTAATCTTTATCAGCTTCATCCTTGATTACGTCTACGATATCATCAATAGTAATTCTACCAACTAAACGACCAAGTTCGTCAACAACAGGAATTGCCTCTAAATCGTATTTCTGCATGATACGCGCCACCTCAACATCTTCGGTATCTGCATTTACAAAATTCAGCTTGCGAATATAAATATCGCTGATCTGGGTTTTAGTTGAAGTTGTCAATAAATCTTTTAAAGACAATCTTCCTTTAAGACGGTTTTCATCATCAACTACATAAATAGAATGTACTCTGGATACGTTTTCGGCCTGAATACGCATTTCTTTCACGCAGGTAAGTACATTCCAGTTTTCGTTGACTTTTACGAGCTCTTTCCCCATCAGACCACCGGCTGAATTTTCGTCGTAACGCAACAGATCTACAATGTCTTTTGCGTGTTCAACGTCAATTAATTCTGAGATTACCTCGGCTTTAATTTCCTGCGAAAGTTCAGCAATAATGTCCGCCGCATCATTTGTTTCAAGCTCATCAAGCTCTTCTGCAATTTCTTTAGGAGAAAGTCGGCTTAAGATATTCTCACGCAAATCATCTTCCAGTTCAAGAAGGATTTCCGCTGTTTTATCACTATCTAAAACCTTAAAAATATAAGTTGCTTCGTCAAAATCCAGTTCATCAAGGATTTCGGCAATATCAGCGTGATGCAGGTCGTTAAGTAAAACTTCAAGTTCCTTGTCGTTTTTATTAACAATATGCTCTTCTAATTGGTGGATTAATTCTTTACTAACTTTGAACTCCATCGGCTTCTATTTTTTGAGTCAAAACAATAAACTCATCTACGCTAAGTTGCTCAGGGCGAAGATCAAAGATAGTGTCTTCTCGCAAATTATCCGATAAATTTAATGTTTTCAAACTGTTACGTAATGTTTTTCGTCTTTGCTGAAAAGCAGTTTTCACTACAGTAAAGAACAACCTTTCACCACATGGAAGACTATAATCTTCCTTTCGGGTCATTTTCATCACACCCGACTTGACCTTGGGCGGAGGAATAAAAACATTTTCGTCAACAGTAAATAAGTACTCTGTATCATAGAAAGCCTGAGCTAAAACGGATAAGATTCCGTAAGCTTTTGAGCCTTTTTTCTCGCAGATTCGTTCTGCAACTTCTTTTTGAAACATCCCCGAAAACTCCGGAATCTGATGCTTAAATTCTAAAGTCCTAAAAACGATCTGTGTTGAAATATTATAAGGGAAGTTTCCGATAATAGCAAACTGCTTGTTTTCGTAAACCTCATTAATATTGTATTTCAGGAAATCCTGAGAGATAATTTTGTCTTTTAATTTTGGATAATTTTCACCCAAATACACCACAGATTCAGTATCAATCTCAATCACGTGTGTATTAATTGGTTTATCAAGCAAATACTTAGTCAACACACCCATTCCTGGTCCTATTTCTAAAACCTCATCGTATCCTTTTAAGCTCAAAGTATCTGCAATAGCTTTTGCAATACTTTCGTCTTTCAGGAAGTGCTGTCCTAAATGTTTTTTGGCTTTTACTTTTTCCATTTTATATTTTTAGATTCTTAGATTGTTGGATCATTAGATTTTTCGAAATATCGAATAACCCAAAAATCGAATTAATCTATTTTAATGTTCCGAAATAACCTCTAATTCAGTTCTGAAAGAAAGCATTTTATCAGCAAACAATTCCAATGCTTCCTGACGGAATTTTGGTGCATCCTCCAGATAATATTTTTCTAAAGTCGCTTTGCTATCCGTAAAATACTGAACAGAATAGGTAATTCCACCCATTTCTTCTTCAATTAAAACTTTTACAATTCGTGCCGAAGAAAACTTGTTTGTAGCCAGAATTTCCGGAATATGTTTTTCCTGCATCCATTTTAACCATTGGTCATGAACGCTCTCGTGTATATTGGTGGTAACGTTGTAAATAATCATTTTTTTAGATTTTAGCCTTCCCATTTTAGATTCTTCTTAAACTCTAGAATCTAATAACCGGAAATCTGCATTATAAATTTGTATCTCCTCTCAATTGTCGGTATTTTTTTCTGGCATCAACAAAGTAAATACTATCCTGATGGTTAAAAATCACCTTTTCATATAAAGGTTTTGCCTTTTCTGTATCTTTCAACTCATCATTATAAATTTCTGCTAAAAAAAACAATGCTTCATCTACATAAATTCCGTCGCTATGGTGGTCAATTATCTGCTGATACTGACTTAAAGCCGAATTGTAATCCCCCAGACTTTCATAGATTTTCCCTAAACGCAACATTGTTACAGCTTCAATTTCCTGTCCTTTAAAATTCTTCAAAATACTCTGAAACTGAGCAATAGCATCTTGTTTTTTATTTTGATAAATCAGAAAATCACCTTTTGCAAATTGCTTCAATGCCGTTTGTGTCGAATCGGCAACGGTATTATCATTGATCAATAAAAAATATTCCAGAGCGTCATTGGCAATCAACTGCGTATTAGCCGATTTTAATTCTTTAAATTGTTTTAAAGCCCATTCAAAATCAGTTTTATAATAACTTGTTTTAGCGGCTTTCAAACTCGCTTCATGAGACATGACGTCATTCTTCAAATCCAATTGAATCTGCGAATAATAAATCAGCGCCTGATTGAATTTTTCTTCCAAAAGCAAAATATCACCCAACTCCATTTTGGCATCTGCTCTTTGATATTCATTCAGATTAAGTTCTAAAGCTTTTTTTATAATTGCTTTTCCTTCTTCCGGATTTTTTAAATTAAAAGCCACAAAATGTGCCTGAATTATTTGCAAAGATAAGGTAAAAGGAGTTATTTCATAGGTTGTTAGCAATTGTTGTAACTCAGTATTGATAATCGGATACTCTTTTTCCTGTGCTTTAGCAATTTTGATTTCCATCAGACTGGCATTGGTCTGGATCAATAAGTCTAAATCTTTGGTATTTAGAAGAATAAAATTCAGAATTTCAGCAGCAGTTTCAGTGTCATCTTCATTCAATGCAAATTGACTCAGATTAACAATACTCATCAAAGATTCCGGTTCACGTTTATAAATTGCTTTTTCCTGAATAAAAGCTTTACCAAACTCTTTTTGCTGTACATAAAACCAACTCAGATAGTGATTCCAGAATACATCCTGATCTTTTTGCGTTTTCAGGATCAGCGCTTTTTTCATGGCATCTTTAAAAGCGGTATTATCAGCTTCACCATTCATGAAACGGGATAATTGTGTCTGGATTAAATTTGCATTCTGCGGATTTTGAAAAGATTCTGTCAGCAAAAGATCAATCATCAAATCTGTCTTGCCTAACTGACCATATAACATTCCGATCTGGAAATTAAAATTGTAATTTGGCTGAACCTGCATGGCAGCCTGATAGGCTTTTAAAGCATATTCCAACAATACTTTTTTCTCAAAAGAATTCCCGATTCCATAGACATCATTTGGACTGGTTTTAATTTTTTCTATTGCCTGTTCGTAATACGTTTTGGCTTTGGCTTCATTTTTTTGCAATTGAAAGTTATACCCTAATTCAACCAAAAAAACACCTTGTCTGTATTTGTTATAACGATCCTGAATAACTTTTTCGGCAAGAGCAAATTGCTGCAATTGCTGGTAACAATCTACAGTTCTTAAAAAATATTGTGTATTGGATGGTACACTTTTTAAAAGCTCCTCATAACTGATTTTCGCTTTTTCAAAATCACCTTTATCGTAGTAATATTGAGCAAGCTGCTCATTTTGAGAAAATGCAAAAGACGACCACAACAAAACGATATAGATAAAGATGTTTTTCATATTTCAGTTTTTTAGTCGCAGTCCATTTGAATAGTATTCAGTCGCAGTCACAGTTTTCAGTTTTTCAACTGTGACTGAATACTGCGACTGTAACTTTTTTAATTTATAATATCAAATCCGCAGTAAGGACGTAAAACTTCCGGGATTACGATACCTTCCGGCGTTTGGTAATTTTCTAAAATTCCGGCCAAAACTCTTGGCAAGGCCAATGAACTTCCGTTAAGTGTATGTGCCAATTGGTTTTTTCCGTCTTTGTCTTTGAAACGTAATTTAAGGCGGTTGGCCTGAAAAGTTTCAAAGTTAGAAACTGAACTGATTTCTAACCAGCGATCCTGTGCTGTAGAAAACACTTCAAAATCATACGTCAAAGCTGAAGTAAATCCCATATCACCACCACAAAGACGTAAAATTCTATATGGCAATTTCAATTCCTGCAAAATGTTTTTTACATGTTCAACCATTCCATCAAGTGCTTTATATGAATTGTCCGGATGTTCAATACGTACGATTTCTACTTTATCAAATTGATGTAAACGGTTTAATCCGCGAACATGCGCCCCGTAAGAACCTGCTTCACGACGGAAACATGGTGTGTAAGCGGTATGCAAAACCGGTAATTCGTTTTCGTTTAAAATAACATCACGGAATAAATTCGTAACCGGAACCTCAGCAGTTGGAATCAAATATAAATCATCAATTGTAGAATGATACATTTGTCCTTCTTTATCCGGCAATTGTCCCGTTCCATAACCTGAAGCTTCGTTTACCAAATGCGGAACCTGAACTTCATTATATCCTGCAGCTGTATTTTTATCTAAAAAATAATTGATTAATGCGCGTTGCAAACGGGCACCTTTTCCTTTATAAACCGGAAAACCTGCACCAGTAATTTTTACACCCAATTCAAAATCGATGATATCGTATTTTTTAACCAGTTCCCAGTGTGGCTGTGCGCCTTCGTGTAAAACAGGAATATCTCCTTCTTCAAAAACATTCAAATTATCATCCGGTGTTTTTCCTTCAGGAACAATATCTGCCGGAAGATTTGGTAAAGTATATAATTTATTGGTTAATTCGGTTGCTAAAGCTTCTGCTTTCTCTCCTAATTCTTTACTTTTTTCTTTTAATGAAACTGTTTTTTCTTTTAAGATCGCGGCTTTGGATTTTTCGCCTGATTTCATTAATTCACCTATATCTTTGGACAATTTATTAGATTCAGATAAAATGTTATCCAACTCTGCCTGAGCTGCACGACGATTTTCATCTAATTGCACCACTTCTTCAACAACACTTTTAGCATCGATATTTCGTTTTGCCAAAGCCTTGATTACTTTCTCCTGATTTTCTCTAATAAATGCGATTTGTAACATAGCTTGATTTTTATAACTATTGTATTTTTATATAACGGAAGCAAATTTAAGGAAATGTTTGCTAAGAATACGACAAAGTTTTAGGGGAAAAGTTATTTCAGGGTTATTCCGAAAAGATGCACAGAGATACGCAAAGAAATGAACAAGTGGATGGGTTTTAATCCATCCCTACAATATAGTTCAAATCGAAGGTTTTTTTGTAAAGCCCTGGAGGAACGGGTTATTTTGTAGCAACGGATTTTAATCCGTTGAAGACATCGATTAAAATTATAGAAATAAGTAAATTGCAATTAAAATTGAAATATGATCCCTATCGACCATTTTATAGAAGATTTCTCAACAACTTTTAAAGATCTTCCGCAAGCAGAGCCTTGGCAGATTACAAGCGATCTTAAAACAATAATCGAAAAATTGATTCTGAATCTAAGCTCCGATTATGTAATTGAAGATAATATCGCCATTCATAAATCAGCAATAATCGAAAATAATGTGACGATAAAAAAGCCCGCCATCATTGGTGAAGATTGTTATATTGGTGCAAACACATATTTTAGAGAAGGGGTTATTTTAGATAAGTCAGTTAAGATTGGTCCGGGCTGTGAAATAAAGAGCAGTATCATTTGCTCCAATACGGCAGTTGCCCATTTTAACTATATCGGAAACAGTATTATCGGCAGAAATATCAATTTTGAAGCCGGTTCAATCGCTGCAAATCATTACAATGAACGAGCAGTAAAAAAAATATCCGTGCTTTATAATTCAGAAATTATTGAAACTAATTCTGATAAATTTGGTTCATTGATTGGAGATAATTCCAGAATTGGAGCCAACGCTGTATTATCACCTGGAACAATCCTGATTAAAAACACTATTGTGAAAAGGCTTGAATTGATTGAGCAGGTGGCGGATAAATAAATTATTTCGCAAAGTTACTCGAGATTTACAGAAAGGATTTAACTCTTTGAACGAATTAAAATATGTTTAAAACAGTGATTATATAGAATAAAATTCCTCATGAAATTTTGCGCAAACTTTGTACATCTTTTATTTATGCTCCACCAATAACTCCTTGAGCTCATTCGTTTTTAGAAACACAGCCAAACGTCCAGAAAGCAGTAACATATCTCTTTCTTCGGGCGTTATTCTGAGTTTGGTCTCGACATGAGAAGCAAATTCATATAAAATTAAAACCTGACCGGCAGTTAATTCACTGAATTTATCTCTGGTCAATGTTGCCAAAATAACTTCACCATCTTTGTCTTTTCTAAAACTAAGTTCACCGAATTGATCTATTAAATCAAGTTTGAATTTATTGTAAAACTGTAACCAATTATCATAATCGTCATCTGTATTTTTAAGCTCTGTGACTAGTTTTTCATACGGTTCGTCTTTTTTCATTTTCAATAAATGATCGCGTAAAGTCGTAAAACCAATTACCTGATAATTAGAAGTCGGGATTTTATATCGTTCCAGTAAATTTTCGACATCTCTTTCAAAAGTTATATATCGGGTTTGAACCGTATATAAAGATGCCGTTTCAAACAATGCAAGAAGACTGATTTTTCCATCAGTTATGTAGGGTTCTTTTTTCCCTTGTCCCATGCAATCAATAAAAAGTGCTCTTTTATTCTTATTATCTACTTTAGAATCATTATAAAGCAACTCCATTAAAGTTTTGTAACCCATATTATCCGAAGCACCACCATCAATAATACACAATATCTTACTCTGGTCCTTAACTCCGAATTTTGTTTTTGGAAGCACTCCCGGAAAAGCTGAACTTGCCGTAATAGCATATGTAAGCGGAAAATTGTACCCATCATTTATCTGATTTTCATTCAGTGCAATAGAAGCTTTATTAGGCGCCAAAGACGAATTTAAATTCAGGCCTCTGATAATATGTGGCATAAAAGGAATTCGTTCGCCGTTATTGTAAGCTGTTCCATTGGCAACCATCATCGGCAGTAATGGAACATTTTTACTTTCTTTCGGAACAAAAAAATCAGACAAAAGCATTTGAGTTTTAAATTTATCAGGATTTTCGGGATTACTGCTGTCATACTGTAAAATCTCAGCATCTAATCGTTGCGCCATGGATACTTTATCTCCTTTTTCATTTCTGCTGTTGTTTAGCAAAGACAAAATATTGGCCGATTTATCTACGTAATCTTTATAAGCATCGGCTTTAGAAAAATAAAACTCATTAAATGTACAGTTATCATGATACAGTTTGTTTTTCAGGATCGTTAGATAATATCCCGCAGAATAACAGCCTCCGGAAACAGTAGAAAAATAATCGATTTCGTTTAAAAAATTATGTTCTGAATTGTTTTCCTGAATTTCTTCTAATCCCAAAAGTACGCCCATACTAAAAAACTGAGCTCTTGATCCTCCACCTGAAATCCCAATTCCTAAAGCAATATTAGGATTTTGAAACTTTTTATCCCGCTCCTGAACTGATTTATAATCGCTCAATGACACAGACGGAATGGAATTATAATTGATTTCAGAAAATAACGAAATTTTATTTTGAGAAAAACCTATTTGAAAAAGTAGAATGAGGAATGCCTGACAATATCTGTATTTCATTTTGATTCAATTAAAAAGCTAAATCACTACAAGCGAAGTTAACAAAGTTAAAAATCACTGAATCAATTTTTCAAAAATTTGAAAATATTTAACTACTGTCTTTTGATCTCGTGTCCTGTGAATTCCTCCAAAACTGTAAACATTTCATCAACCGAAAGCACTTCGGTATCCGGATGGGATTTTAAAAAACCGGCGTTAAGTACAATCAGGTTTTCTTCTAATTCAAAGAAAGTATCGTTATTCAGTAAATCTCTGATTGGATTTACGCCTTCAAGTTTTCCTTTCAGGAATTTTCCTAGTTTGACACTGCTCATCAAGCGGGCTTTTTTGGCTTGCGCCTGAAATAATTCCAAATGTTTTTCGGCACCAATTAAAGCCAGGCCTTCTTCAATCAATTCGTTCAATTCTTTATTCCAACCTGAATTATATACAAATTGTGCAAAATTACCTTCAGTATATTGAGACGTGTAATAATCTAAATAGTAACTCATCAAAGCATCTTCATGAATCAAATCGTCATCAATTTTTTCCTCACGCATCAGGTTGATTACCGAAATATTAGAATTAATAACGTCCTGAGGGTTTTCGCTGTTTGCTGCGGTTTCTGAAATAATGATTCTGCCGAATTCCATTTTGTTTTTGTTTAATGAGTGTGCTGCAAATTTCGGGTAAATACATGGAGAAAAGAAATATTTTTTATTTCAATCTTAAATTATTAAAGAAAAGTAGTTTATAAAAAAACAGTAGTAAACTTTCGCTTACTACTGTTTTTTTATTGGAATTTTTATTTTTAAATTTTAGATATACTAAAACTTCCTTCGGTAATCTCAATTGTTTGTTCATCCTTAGTTCCGGAAAAATTAAATGTTCCTTCAATTTTTTTACTGTCATTAACAGTTATTTTAATTGTCCCTGCAATTGCATTAAAATTATTGATGCCAGGCATAAAAGTAAAATTTGCCTGATAAGTTGTTTCAAGATTTGATAAATCATAAACAACCGGATGACTTCCGACTGTAGCATCTAAAGGCATCCATAAAGAAATCTTTTTATATGTATTATCTATCCCTTCAGAACCTGATATATCCAAGGTTTCTGAAGTCTGATATCCGGAGTCAAAAGTATAAGAAGTCCCTTTGTATTTGAATTTAATAAAATCTGTCTCCGTTTGACTTTCATCAGATGAATCATTACTACTACATGAAGACGACAAGGCTAAAGCAAAAACTGCAACAGCTAAAAACATAACTTTCTTTAAAATTTTCATTTGAATGGTTTTAATTTGTGTATTCACAAATATATAGATAATTACTACAAAAAGGTAATTGATCTGGGTTATAAAAAAAATTTCGAGTATCTCCCTACTTAAAACGCAATCCTGACTTACAACCAGCTATTTAATCATAAAGGAAACTTGACTTCAGTAGTATAGTAAAACAACCTTATCATATTGTTAGAATAGCTAAGACAACAAAAAAAGTAGTTTTTAAATAATATGCTCTAAACAAATAAACCAGAAAGCGTAGATTTGCAAATCCGTTCTGGTAACGGATAAAACATAAGCTATAGAAACTATAAGTCACTACATGAGAAAAACAGTATTACTATTAACCTGTTTATTTGTTTTGAATGCTTTTTCGCAAGAAAAAAGACTCTGGGCAAAATCGATTATCAATCAGAAAGCACCAAAACTGTTTGTAGAAAAATGGCTATCGGAAAAGCCTGAGACAAAAGGAAAATTTGTACTAATCGATTTTTGGGCAACATGGTGTGGTCCCTGCAAAAGAGCTATCCCTGAATTAAACCGTTTTAAATCGGAATTTGCAAATGATTTAATAGTAATCGGTATCAGTGACGAATCAAAAGAGGTAGTTAATGCTTTAACTGATCCAAAAATAGAGTATTACAGTGCAATCGATACTCAAAGGAAAATGTATGGTGCTTTGGAAATACAGGGAATTCCACATTGTCTTTTAATAGATCCCAATGGAATTGTGCGTTGGGAAGGTTATCCAATATTAACAGGTTTTATGTTGACCAGCAAAGTAATACAAGATATTATTGACAACTATAAAAGCCAGGAAACCGCCACTGATAAATTGAAATAAAACTTCTTGTACTTTGAGTGTTCAATAATGCAATGAAAAAACCGTTAAAAAACTTTATGCAAAGTCAGTTTTGGATTGAAAATAAACTTCCTAAACTGATAAGAACTTGATAAATAGCGAAATACAATGTCATTTACCAGCATCAGATTCGTCGCTACTCTTTTTTTCATTCATTTTTGCAACTAAAGTTTTCAAACGCAATGCCTGTACTTTTTTCTCTTCCCTAATTTTGGCCTTTTTCCGATTTAACAATTTGGTATGCAAAGCCTTGTTTTTGGTGTTTTTTTCGGGTCCTTTTGCCATAATTTAATTTTCTTTAATTACGTTTACAAATATAAAGAACCAATAGTACGAACAATCTTCATTATAACTAAAAACCAAAGAATGGATTCTGAAAAACTTCGAGATATTATCATACCATTAATCGTTATTGGTGCAGGTTTATTCATAAAAACAACCGAAAATAAAAACTATCAAGATGTAAAAAAATGGGGCAAGTATTTAATAATAATCGGAATAGCCTCACTCATTATTAGAAACATTGATTTATTAATCAATTAAGAGTATTTTTTAAAATTCAATAATCAATGAACCCAGCCTTCTTCCCTACCCAAACTCAATTCAGAAAATGGTTAGAAAAGCATCACCAGACAGAAACCGAATTATTAGTTGGTTTCTACAAAGTGAATAGCAAAAAACCATCTATGTCCTGGTCAGAATCTGTAGATCAGGCACTTTGTTTTGGATGGATCGACGGTGTTCGAAAATCAATTGACGAAGAAAGTTATTCGATTCGGTTTACTCCTCGGAAGAAAACCAGTATTTGGAGTGCCATCAATATCAAAAAAGTCGAAGCACTTACAAAAGCCGGACTCATGACGCCTGAAGGCCAAAAAGCATTTGATTTAAGATCAGAAGAACGCTCCCGAATTTATTCACACGAAAAAGAGCCTGCCGTTCTCGATCCGGAATTTGAGAAACAATTTAAAGCCAATAAGCCCGCCTGGAACTATTTTAATCAACAGGCACCATCATACAAAAAAGTAATGATTCATTGGATTATGAGTGCAAAGCAGGAAAAAACCAGAATTTCCAGACTTGAAAAAGCGATCAATGTAAGTATGGAACAAAAACGGATGTTATAAAAAATTCAAATAATTTTAACTTTGATTAACACATAAACAGTAACTTTATTTAAATCAAAAAAAAGTAAAAATGGAAGAAAGAAGAACATTAGAATATTACGTTTTAGATGTATTCTCTAATACAAGTTACAAAGGCAATCCTTTGTCTGTTGTTTTTACAAGTGGCGATTTAGAATTAGAGGTCTATCAAAATATTGCTAAGGAATTTGGTTATTCAGAAACTTCCTTTGTTTATTATTCCCACACACAAAAGGCACTCAACGTCCGCTCCTTTACGCCTATTGGTTTTGAAATAGATGGCGCCGGACATAATTTGTTAGGGGCTGTTTGTGGCGCATTATTAAAAAAATTACCCATATTTGAGGAACAAGATGAAAACAATCGTTTTGTAATCATGAAAAATTCCCCGATACCCATAACTGCGCGTTTTGATCCTGTTACTCAGTATCCTATTGTGCAAATGCATCAAAAACAGGCGGTCATTAAACATCAGATACCTACTTATAAAATAGCAATAGCACTTGGTTTTAAGATTGAGGATTTAGAAATAGATATACTTGTCCCAACAGTAGTCCAGACTGAAGTCGCACACACTATGGTTCCGGTCAGAAACAGCCAGTTACTGAACAGCTGTACTCCTGACAGCAAACTTTTAATAGAAATTTCAAAAGAATATCAATTTGAAGGATTTTATTGTTTTGCTATTACCGATCAAAGCCAGGGTCATATTGTTGAAGCGCGATTTTTTAATCCAATAATCGGAATAGAAGAAGATCCCGCTACGGGGACTGCCGCCGGACCTTTAATTGGCTTTTTGACAAAAAACAAGTATGCGGAACTCAACAAAGAATATAAAATTCTGCAAGGTGTCAAATTAAACCAGCCATCACTGATTGAAGTAATGAATAGAGGAAATGACATTTTGGTTGGGGGTTCATCTGTTATTACGATGCGCGGGGAACTTTATATATAATTCAAACAAGTAAGTCACTATGAGTATCGAAAACACGATTTCAAAAATATACAACAACAAAAAAGCTGCATTGATGAATGCAGCTTTTATATTTTAATAGAAAACAGAATTTTTAGCCTGATTTAGTTTTTAATTTCCTGTTCCAGAATTATTTTCTTTTCCGGCGGAATCCGTTTCTTTAAAAATAAAATCTGGCCCAAATGACTTGACTGGTGCTCCATAACATGAAACCAGCAATATTGATTACTGATATCATATTTTTTTTGCACTTCAGCAAACCATGCATCATCTCTTTTCTTTAATTCTGAAATGGTTTTTGCTCTTACTTCATTATAAATATCTAAATAATATTGAATATTATGGCCTTTAAATTCGTCCCGGCCTCCCTGATCTAAATTTAAAGCCGTATCCCATTTTTTCTTTTCCTCTTCATTAAA
>NZ_AKJZ01000052.1 GCF_000282055.1 Flavobacterium sp. CF136 | reverse complement strand
CGACTGGAGAAAAGTCATTATTATTGATGCTTTGTCTAAAAAAGTTTTAGAAGATACCTTGGTCGATGTAAAATTCAGCGGTGTTTCCTGGTTTGGAAACGAAGGATTTTATTATTCCAGTTATGATAAACCAAAAGGAAGCGAATTATCTGCAAAAACAGATCAGCATAAATTGTATTTTCATAAATTGGGAACTCCTCAAAAAGAAGATCAGGTTATTTTTGGGGCAGATCAAAAAAGAAGGTATGTTGGAGGTTATGTTACAGAAGATGATCATTATTTAGTTATTACAGCAGCCAATTCTACTTACGGAAACGAACTGTATATTAAGGATTTAACCAACCCAAACAGCCCAATCATTACTATTGTCGACAACTTTAACAGTGACAATAATATCATTGAAAACGAAGGAAGCAAATTATTTATCGATACCGATTTAAATGCTCCAAACAAACGCGTAGTATCTGTTGACGTAAGCAATCCAAAACCTGAAAACTGGAAGGATTTTATTCCGGAAACACAAAACATTTTGTCCCCTTCTACTGGTGGCAGATACTTTTTCGCCAATTACACAAAAGATGCCGTTTCATTCGTACAGCAATATGATTATAACGGAAAATTAATTCGTGAAATAAAACTTCCTGCCGTGGGAACTGCAGGTGGCTTTGGCGGAAAAAAGAAAGAAAAAATACTGTATTATACTTTCACAAATTATACAACTCCGGGAACGATCTTTTCATTTGAACCGAAATCAGGTAAATCAGAGATATACCAAAAACCGAAAGTAGATTTTAAAAGTGACGATTACGAATCAAAACAGGTTTTCTACACTTCAAAAGACGGAACAAAAATTCCGATGATTATTACTTATAAAAAAGGAACTAAATTAAACGGAAAGAACCCGACCATTCTTTATGGTTATGGCGGATTCAACATTAGCTTAACACCAAGTTTCAGTATTTCGAATGCAGTCTGGATGGAAAATGGAGGTGTTTATGCAGTCGCAAATTTAAGAGGTGGTGGCGAATATGGTAAAAAATGGCATGATGCAGGAACTAAATTGCAAAAGCAAAATGTATTTGATGATTTTATTGCTGCTGCCGAATATTTAATCGCTCAAAAATATACTTCGCCTGATTTCCTTGCAATTCGCGGAGGCTCAAACGGAGGTTTATTAGTTGGGGCAGCTATGACTCAACGCCCTGATTTATTCAAAGTAGCTTTGCCAGCTGTTGGTGTAATGGACATGCTGCGTTACCATACTTTTACAGCAGGAGCAGGTTGGGCATACGATTACGGAACAGCTCAGGACAGCAAAGAAATGTTCGAATATCTTAAAGGTTATTCCCCGGTACAAAACGTTAAAAAAGGAGTTCATTATCCGGCAACTATGGTAACTACCGGAGATCACGATGATCGCGTAGTGCCTGCGCATAGTTTTAAATTTGCTGCCGAATTACAGGAAAAACAAACCGGAGACAATCCTGTTTTAATTCGTATTGATGTAAAAGCAGGTCACGGAGCAGGAAAATCTGTTGCCGCTACGATTCAGGAAAGTGTAGACATTCAGGCATTCACGCTTTACAATATGGGATTTAAAGATTTGCCTAAAAAGTAAAATTTTAAATACTTACATTTTTAGCCACGGATTTCACGAATTAGTTGTGAGTTCGTGGCTATGTTTTTTAGGTTTATTTTAATATTTGTTTCACGCAGATTCTGCAGATTTAGCAGATTCTAAATCTGGAAAACTAAAAAAAAATCCACTAAATCTGCAGAATCTGCGTGAAAAATAATTCATGAATTCGTAGCAAACCTTTTTTAATCCCTCCATTTTCCCTTAAATTTGAAATACCTAAAAAACAATAAAATGAGAATTATCAAATGGGGAATCATTGGCTGTGGTAATGTAACTGAAGTTAAAAGCGGACCTGCTTTTCAAAAAGCGCCTAATTCAGCCTTAGTTGCCGTTATGCGCAGAGATGCTGCACTTGCCGAAGATTATGCCAAACGTCACAATGTCCCGAAATGGTATTCAAATGCGATCGATTTAATCAATGATCCTGAAGTTGACGCCGTATATATTGCGACACCGCCGTCTTCTCATAAAGAATATACCATTTTATGTGCCAAAGCAGGAAAACCTGTTTATGTAGAAAAACCTATGGCACTGACATTTGAAGAATGCAACGAAATGATAAGTGTTTGCAAAGAACATAACGTTCCGTTATTTGTTGCTTATTACAGAAGAAGTTTACCAAGATTTCTAAAAATAAAAGAATTAATTGATCAGGGTAAAATTGGAGTAGTCAGACATGTAAATTGTGTTTTATATCATCCGTTTGAAGAGCGTTATGATGACGAAATCAACCTTCCCTGGACAGTTTTACCCCATATTTCCGGTGGCGGAATTTTTGTCGATCTGGCTTGTCATACTTTAGATTTTCTGGATTTTGTTTTAGGGCCGATTAAATCCGTTCGCGGGCATGCGAGTTCTCAGCTTAAGGCTTATCCTGCCGAAGACTCCGTTTCTATGTCATTTTTATTCGAAAACGGAATTCACGGAACTGGTTTATGGAACTTCGCCAGTTTCGAACGTTATGACAATTCCGAAATTGTAGGCGATAAAGGCAAAATATCTTTTTCGACTTTTGGCAATGATCCAATTCATATTCAATATACAAACGGAGAAAAAGAAAGTATCAGTATCGAAAATCCGCTTCATATTCAGCAGCCTTTTATTGAAACAGTTATTTCAGAACTGCTGGGCAACGAAGGAATTTCTCCATCAAAAGGAACTTCAGGGGCAAGAACAACATGGGTTATTGATGAAGTTTTAAAGGAGTTTAGAAATTCCAAATAAAATTTTCAGGAGCTATTCCTGCTGTCCGCTGTATCTTTTCATCTGCAAAAAAAGCAGATAAAAAGGATGCCGCTTCCATCAGGGCTATTGCTTCAGTTTTCATAACAACAAAAAAGAGGATATCCGTTATGAATATCCTCTTTTTTAAACTATAAAATTTTAAAAATTATAGTGCGTATTTAAGACCTAAAGTCAAACCTAAACCACTAATTCCAACATAAGAACTAATTTCTTCATTAGCTTTAGTAGTATCATAATTAGCAGCATTAGTAGTTCTGCTATTTGAAGTAGCGGTCAATTCATCAACATATTTAACATGGCTTGCTGAATAAGAAGCATCTGCTCTAAAATTAGTTGGAGTATTCAACTTATCAACCCCATTTTCTGTGTACTCTTTTGTTTCTTTAGTGTCACCATGTACAGTAAAGTTACGGTATTCGATCTCTGCAAATGCAGAAATATGTTTTCCTAATTTATATGAAGTCCCAACAGCTGCCATAAAACCTGCAGTTGGCTTTGGTTTCACAACATCTTTAGCAAATGTATTAGTCGTTCCTTGAGGATTTGTATACGTACGGTTTGTTTCAATAGTTAAATCTCCATGGATGGGAACAATAACACCCACCTTAGTATAAGGTTCAAAACCTCTGTGTTCTCCTAAAAATAACACTAAAGCCGGAGATAAATCAAATGCCTTAATTCTGCCCTCTGCTTTTCCCGAAACAAAAGTTGGTCCTGCAGCCACTAATCTGTTAGTAGTCTGAGCCATTTTTTCATTATTTCCAACATAATAGTTCACACCCATTTCAACACCTATACGTGTATTAAATCTGTAACCAGCAGTTAAAGTAGAACGAAACCCTTCTCCAAAAGATCCATGATTAGTTTCTCTCGAAATCAAAGTAGTACCATCTGCAGCATATACATCATTATTAGGTAATGCTCCTGAAATAATTGGGAAATCAGTGGCAACTGTTTTTACAAAGTAAGAACCCCCTAATTTAAAATACCAGCTTTCTTGTTTTTCTGGTGTTTCCGTTTGCGCCATTGTGGCTATAGAGCAAACCAATAATCCGATTAAAAATAAATGCTTTTTCATAATTTTTTCTTTGTTAATTTAATGCAAACTTATAATAATTAAAATTTATTTTTTTACAACATTCCCACTCCGCGGGTTATTATTATCAATTTGAAAAACAATGACATTATAAATTACTATGCGTGCATATTTTTAACCGAATAAATACATTATCTACTAATTTTTAACTGTTAAATTTTAGTTGAGTTTGAAGTTAACCTGCATTTTTTCTAATTCCTGTAACAATTCAGTTGAGATTTTGACTTTTAACCTACGACTTGGCATCGTTAATTTGGTTACTACCTTTATTTCTTCAACCTCAGTAACTTCTTGAATTTTAGTTTCATTCAGAGATGTTTCTACATCTTCATTTTCAGTTTCATGTTCAAAAACCACATCTTCGGTTTCTTCAAATTCCGTTGGCGTTTCTACCTCGACAAGACGTTTTATTTTTTCTAATTCCATGATTTCAAAAGTCACCGAATTATCACCTTTATTTTCATTAAATAATTGACTCAGTTTATGAATAAATTCGGTTTGCAGATCCTTAATATTCAATAATAAAACCAATTTCTTCGCAAAGGTTTCCAAAACATCCTGCAATTGTTTTACCTCAACAAATTGCATTCTGGGTTCTGATTTTTTGCCCGTATCATGATTTACCCAGCCGTCTTTTATTAAGATTTTAAAATACAAAAATTTATTGGGCACTAAAAAATGCTGATACTTTAAATATTCTTCGCCAAACATCCTGAACTCATAGCTCTCATCATACCCTTCTAAGTTAAACATTGCCCACCCTTTTCCGTTTTTAGCTACTCTATGTTGAATATTGCTAGTAATTCCTGCAACAGTAAGATTCTTTCCAACATATTGCTCCATATTTTTTAACGCTTCCAATCGCGCATTACAGAAGTATTTCATCTCAAATCTAAAATCATCCAAAGGGTGTCCCGAAATATAAATTCCAACCACTTCTTTTTCTCTCGAAAGTTTTTCCATTGTACCCCAGTCTTCACAAGGAGGCACGACAGGTTCTGCAATTTGTACTTCGCTCGTTTCTCCAAACAAACTTACCTGAGATGAATTTTCGTTTTCCTGAAATTTAGATCCGTAACGAATCGCTTTTTCGTAAAACGTAATTCCGTCGCCATCATCGTGAAAATACTGCGCTCTTGTAGTTCCTTCAAATGAGTCGAAACCGCCTGCAAGTGCCAGATTTTCAATTGCTTTTTTATTGGCCGCACGCAAATCTATTCGCTTAGCTAAATCAAAAATCGATTTATATCTTGCCTCTTTTCTGCTCTCTACAATAGTGGCTACAGCTCCCGAACCTACTCCTTTGATCGCACCCATCCCAAAACGAACGGCGTAATCATCATTTACCGTAAATTTATAATACGATTCATTTACACAAGGTCCTAAAACCTGTAGTCCCATGCGTTTACATTCTTCCATAAAAAATGATACTTGTTTGATATCATTCATATTGTTCGAAAGAACCGCTGCCATATATTCTGCAGGATAATGTGCTTTTAAATAGGCCGTTTGGTAGGCAATCCAGGCATAACATGTCGAGTGTGATTTGTTGAAGGCGTAACTCGCAAAAGCTTCCCAGTCTTTCCAGATTTTCTCTAATATCTTTGCATCGTGACCTTTTACAGCCGCCTGTTCAACGAACTTTGGCTTCATTTTATCCAGAACGTCCTTTTGTTTCTTACCCATCGCTTTACGCAAAACGTCGGCCTCACCTTTTGTAAAGTCTGCCAATGATTGCGACAAAAGCATTACCTGCTCCTGGTAAACTGTAATTCCGTAAGTTTCTCCTAAATATTCCTCACAGGCATCTAAATCGTATTTAATTTCTTCTTCACCATTTTTTCTTCGAACGAAAGACGGAATATATTCTAAAGGTCCCGGGCGATACAAGGCATTCATCGCAATTAAATCTCCAAAAACCGTTGGTTTCAGATCTTTCATGTATTTCTGCATTCCGGGTGACTCGTATTGGAAGATTCCAACAGTTTCACCTCTTTGGAAGAGTGCGTATGTTTCCTGATCATCAATCGGAAAAGTATCCGGATCAAGCTCAATTCCGGTTCTGTATTTTACCAGTTTAACGGTATCTTTTATTAAGGTAAGGGTCTTCAGACCCAAGAAGTCCATTTTAAGTAATCCCGCGCTTTCTGCAACCGAGTTATCAAACTGCGTTACATATAAATCAGAATCTTTTGCTGTTGTAACCGGAACGAAATTCGTAATGTCCGATGGCGTAATAATTACCCCACAGGCATGAATACCGGTATTTCGCATCGATCCTTCAAGGATTTTTGCCTGTTGAATTGTCTCTCCGGCCAAATCGCCTTCATTCGCAATAGCGATTAACTCTTTTACATTATCAAATTCATCTGAACGAAGCGCTTTTTTAACCTCATCTTCACTTTCAGAAATAAAACGCGCCAAGTTCCATTTTGACGGCATCATTCCCGGAATCAGTTTTGCAATTCTATCGGCTTCAAATAATGGTAAATCCAATACACGCGCCGTATCACGAATTGCAGATTTGGTTGCCATTTTACCATATGTAATAATTTGAGCTACCTGATTTTTACCGTATTTATTAATTACGTAATCCATAACACGGCCACGGCCTTCATCATCAAAATCGATATCAATATCGGGCATCGACACACGATCAGGATTTAGGAAACGCTCAAAAAGCAAATCGTACTTAATTGGGTCGATATTGGTAATTCCTAAACAATAAGCAACCGCAGAACCTGCTGCAGATCCACGTCCCGGTCCTACCGAAACATCCATATTTCTGGCTTCGGCAATGAAATCCTGTACGATCAGGAAGTAACCCGGATATCCGGAATTCGAAATCGTCAATAACTCAAAGTCTAAACGTTCCTGAATAGCTTCCGTAATTTCACCATATCTCTTTTTTGCCCCAACCATTGTCAGGTGTCGCAGATATTTATTTTCACCTCGAACTCCGCCATCAGCTTCATCTTCGGGAACGATAAATTCTTCGGGAATATCAAATTTAGGAAGCAATACATCACGATAAAGTGAGTAAATCTCAACCTTATCTACAATTTCCTGAATGTTGATAATCGCATCCGGCAAATCAGAAAAGAGTTTTTTCATCTCTTCTTCCGACTTATAATAGTATTCCTGATTAGGTAATCCGTAGCGGTAACCGCGACCACGACCAATTGGTGTAGCTTGTTTTTCACCATCTTTTACACACAACAAAATATCGTGCGCATTGGCATCTTCTTTATTTAAATAAAAAGTATTGTTGGTCGCAATTAACTTGACATTGTGTTTCTGGGCAAATTCAATCAGGGTTTTGTTTACACGGTTTTCATCTTCCTGATTATGGCGCATGACTTCAAGATAAAAATCTTCGCCAAATTGTTCTTTCCACCAAATCAAAGCTTCTTCGGCCTGGTTTTCACCGATGTTCAGAATTTTACTCGGAATCTCTCCGTATAAATTCCCGGACAAAACCATAATATCTTCCTTGTATTGTTCGATAACTTTTCGGTCGATTCTCGGAACATAGTAAAATCCGTCTGTAAAAGCAATTGATGACATTTTTGCCAAATTGTGATAACCTTTTTTATTTTTAGCTAATAACACAACCTGATTTCCGTTGTCTTTTTTGCTTTTATCCAAATGGTTTTCACAGATATTAAACTCGCAGCCCACAATTGGTTTTATCTCCGTTTCTGTTGGTTCTTCACCACTTTCAACTAAAGCTTTATTTTTACCGGATGCTGCTTTATTATGATTCATAACAGCACTCACAAAGTGAAAAGCGCCCATCATGTTTCCGGTATCTGTCATGGCAACGGCCGGCATACCATTTTTTGCTGTAGCCGAAACAATATTGCCAATTCCGATAGTCGATTGTAAAACCGAAAACTGTGTATGATTGTGTAAATGCGAATATTTTGCCGCTTTAAAATCTGCTTTATCAGATTCTGAAACTACAGTTTGTTTGTCATCAGACTGCAATGCTTTCAGCTGTTCCCTGATTTTATCAGAAGCCGCTTTTAAATTGATATGTTTTAAACCGATTAACGGAAATTCCTGCGGGTTTCTATTTTGAAATTCCTTGAAATAATCCTTCGGAACATCTAATTCTTCTTTTGTAAAAACCTCTCTTCTGATTAATTCTAAAAAACAACGCGTGGTTGCCTCAACGTCGGCAGTTGCGTTGTGCGCTTCCGCGAAAGGCTTATTAAAAAGATAACTATGTAATTCGGTTAATGTTGGCAGTTTGAATTTTCCTCCACGGCCACCCGGAAGTTGTAATAATGAAGCTGTAACTTCGGTACAAGTATCTAAAACCGGCATCGTACTCATCGGAGAATCGACTCCCATTCTATAGAATTCAGCTCCCATAATATTTACGTCGAAACCTAAATTCTGACCAACAATAAATTTGGTCTTACTTAAAGCGATATTGAATTTCTCTAAAACTTCAGCCAGCGAAATTCCATCGGCTTCTGCTAATTCAGTCGAAATTCCGTGAATACGCTCGGCATCATACGGAATATTAAATCCGTCAGGTTTTACCAAATAATCCTGATGTTCGATAAGCTGCCCCATTTCGTCATGCAGCTGCCATGCGATCTGAATACAGCGGGGCCAGTTATCAGAATCGGTTATTGGCGCATCCCAGCGTTTTGGTAATCCGGTTGTTTCGGTATCGAATATTAAGTACATAGCTATAAATGAGGTGGTTGCAATTTTATAAAAACACAAAAATTGAATTTCAAATTTAGTCCTTTTTTTGGAGAAAGAAAACGGTTAAATGAGTAAAAAATCATTCTTATCAACAAATCAGTTTTTATCTTAAAAATCATAAAATTTCATAAAAATCATTCTTTTGGATGTCGTAGTATTTCAATTAAAAAATCAACTGAAATGTTTTATCAGATTCTCCATTTATTACATTTAAAAAGACCAATTATCAGAAATTTAAAAACTCTGAAAAAGAAATTAAAACTAACAATTATTACTATTTTTATCTCTTTTGTTACATTTTTTTGAATTAAAACCTGTATTTTATACTGCTTTTGAGATAAATTTGCAAACTATTAAAATTAAAAGCAATTAAATAAAAATTAAGCTGAAAAAGAAAAGCAAAACCAATTTCATATTCTTGTTTCGACCAAAATTGATTCTGCAAAAGCCAATCGCAATTTGTATTTTAGTTTGGGTATCGTATATAATGAAATATTGAAATTGACCACTTTGTATCTTTTTTTAATTTTGTTTTCCTATTATAATTATCAGGAATTGCTGTGGTTATAGAATTACAATTAAAAAAAATAAAAAATGAGTAAGACATTATTTGACAAAGTATGGGATTCACATGTAGTGCGTAAAATTGAAGATGGACCAGATGTGTTTTTTATTGACCGCCATTTCATTCACGAAGTTACGAGCCCTGTTGCTTTTTTAGGATTAAAAGCTCGAGGCGTAAAGGTTTTATACCCGGAGCGTACTTTTGCAACTGCAGATCACAATACACCAACCATAAACCAACATTTACCAGTTGAAGATGCTTTATCTGCAAATCAGCTTAAGGCTCTTGAAGATAATGCTGCCGAATACGGAATTTCTCACTGGGGATTGGGTCACATTAAAAACGGAATTGTACACGTAGTTGGTCCTGAAAACGGAATTACTTTGCCGGGTGCTACTATTGTTTGTGGTGACTCACATACTTCTACTCACGGTGCTTTTGGAGCGATTGCTTTTGGTATCGGAACTTCTGAGGTTGAAATGGTGCTTTCTACTCAATGTATCATGCAGCCAAAACCAAAGAAAATGCGTATCAACGTAAATGGTGAATTAAGCAAAGGTGTTGGTCCAAAAGACGTTGCACTTTATATTATTGCTCAATTAACTACTTCCGGAGGAACAGGATATTTTGTTGAATACGCCGGAGATGTTTTCGAAAATATGACTATGGAAGGACGTATGACGGTTTGTAACCTTAGTATCGAAATGGGTGCCCGTGGTGGTATGATTGCTCCTGACCAAACAACTTTTGATTTCCTTGAAGGAAGATTATTTGCTCCAAAAGGTGAAGCCTGGACTAAAGCAGTTGAATATTGGAAAACTTTAAAAACCGATGCCGATGCTATTTTTGATGCTGAATTAAACATCAAAGCTTCAGATATTGAACCAATGATTACTTATGGTACAAATCCTGGAATGGGAATTGGTATCACAAAACATATTCCGAACGCTAACCAGGTTGAAGGCGGTGAGGAAACTTATAAAAAATCTTTAGCCTACATGGGCTTCCACGAAGATGATGTAATGATTGGAAAACCAATTGACTATGTTTTCTTAGGAAGTTGTACCAATGGTAGAATTGAAGATTTTAGAGCTTTCGCTGAAATTGTAAAAGGAAGAAAAAAAGCAGATAATGTTACTGCCTGGTTAGTTCCTGGTTCACACGTTGTTGAAGCTCAAATTAAGGAAGAAGGTATTTTGGATATTTTAACCGAAGCTGGTTTCGTATTACGTCAGCCGGGATGTTCAGCATGTTTAGCTATGAACGATGATAAAGTTCCTGCCGGGAAATATGCAGTGAGTACTTCAAACAGAAACTTTGAAGGTCGTCAGGGCCCAGGCTCAAGAACGCTTTTAGCAAGTCCAATTATGGCTGCTGCTGCTGCTGTTACCGGAAAACTAACAGATCCAAGAGAACTTTTTTAAGAAGCTTTACGCTTTAAGCTATAGGCTTTAAGCAACAAACATAACACATAAATACGCTGTAGAAAAAGCTTAAAGCTTATTGCCTACAGCCTAAAGCAAAAAACAATGGCATACGATAAATTTAATATACTTACGAGCAGTGCAGTGCCGCTGCCAATAGAAAACGTTGATACAGATCAAATTATTCCGGCCCGTTTCCTGAAAGCTACAAAACGTGAAGGTTTTGGAGACAATCTTTTTAGAGACTGGAGATATAACGGAGATGATACTCCAAAAGCTGATTTCGTTTTAAACGATTCAACTTACTCTGGAAAAATCTTGGTTGGAGGAAAAAACTTTGGTTCAGGATCTTCCAGAGAACACGCTGCATGGGCAGTTTATGATTACGGTTTCAGAGCTGTAGTTTCAAGTTTCTTCGCAGATATCTTTAAAGGTAACTGTTTGAATATTGGTGTTTTACCCGTTCAGGTTAGCCCCGAATTTGCTGATACAATTTTTAAAGCAATCGAAGCTGATCCTAATACGCAATTAGAAATTAACTTACCAAACCAAACGATTACTTTATTGGCAACTGGTCAGTCAGAATCTTTTGCTATTAACGGATACAAAAAGAACAACATGATTAATGGCTTTGATGACATTGATTATTTACAAAATATTAAAGAAGACATTGTAGCTTTTGCTGACAAACTTCCTTACTAAAAACAACCTACATAAGCAGTTACTCAAGCTTCAACTTCAGGGTTGGGTTTAGTAACTGCTTTATAATTTACAAAAAATTAGTTCGATTAGATTACAATCAAATCGAATTAAAATCATATCATATTTGAAATGAAAAAAAGAAAAATTGAAATAATGGATACGACGCTTCGTGATGGTGAACAAACCTCCGGAGTATCATTTTCTGCTGCAGAAAAACTTACCATTGCACAATTATTGTTGGAAGAATTAAATATTGATAGAATCGAAATTGCTTCGGCACGTGTAAGCGAAGGTGAATTTCAAGGTGTAAAAGGAATTATGTCCTGGGCTGAAGAAAAAGGATATACCAACCGAATTGAGGTTTTGACTTTTGTTGACGGTGGTCTTTCTATTGAATGGATGAAAAAATCCGGAGCCAAAGTTCAGAATTTATTAACTAAAGGTTCCCTGAATCACCTGACGCATCAATTAAAAAAAACTCCGGAACAGCATTTTTCTGAAATCGCACAAACAATCGCATTAGCAAAAGAAAATAATATTGAAACCAATGTTTATCTTGAAGACTGGAGCAACGGAATGCGTAATTCTCCTGAATATGTATTTCAATATTTAGATTTTTTAACGCAGCAGCCTATAAAAAGAATTTTACTTCCGGACACACTTGGCGTATTAATTCCGTCGCAGGCTTTTGAGTTTATTTCAAAAATTACAGCAAAATACCCTCAAATTCATTTTGATTTCCATGCTCATAATGATTATGACTTAAGTGTTGCAAACGTTATGGAAGCCATAAAAGCCGGAATAAAAGGGCTTCACGTTACTGTAAACGGAATGGGTGAACGCGCCGGAAATGCACCACTTGAAAGTACTGTTGCCGTTATAAATGATTTTATACCTGACGTTACCATCAATATTAAAGAAACCTCTTTGTATTCTGTAAGTAAACTGGTTGAGACTTTTACCGGTTACAGAATTCCTGCCAACAAACCAATTGTTGGTGATAATGTTTTTACACAAACTGCAGGGATTCATGCTGATGGAGACAATAAAAACAATTTATATTTTAATGATCTTCTTCCGGAACGATTTGGAAGAAAACGAAAATATGCACTCGGAAAAACATCCGGAAAAGCTAATATTGAAAAAAACCTTCAGGAATTAGGTTTAAAATTAAACCAGGAAGATTTAAAATTGGTTACCCAAAGAATCATCGAATTAGGTGATAAAAAAGAAACGGTTACCAAGGAAGATTTACCATACATCATTTCTGATGTTTTGGATAGTCATACTTATGAAGAGAAAATTACAATTGAATCCTATATATTGGTACATTCAAAAGGAATGCGTCCTTCGACAACCTTACTTCTAAAAATTGACGGAGAAGTTATAGAAGAGCATGCACAGGGCGATGGTCAATTTGACGCTTTCATGAATGCATTAACCAAAATTTACAAAAGTAAAAAATTAACACTTCCAAAATTAATTGATTACGCCGTAAGAATTCCCCCGGGAAGCAGCTCGGATGCGTTATGCGAAACCATAATCACCTGGGTAAACAGCGGAAAAGAATTCAAAACCCGCGGATTGGATTCAGATCAAACAGTTGCAGCCATTATAGCGACTCAAAAAATGCTAAATGTAATTGCTAATTAAAGGAACAAAGGCTCAAAGCTGCAAAGATTCAGAGTTTTAAACCTTTGACCTTTGCTGCTCTGAACCTAAAAAAAAGAAATAGAAAACAAACCTATAATATTAAACAAATGAAATTTAACATAGCCCTTTTAGCCGGAGACGGTATCGGACCAGAAGTAATTAATGAAGCTGTAAAAGTATCAGATGCTATTGCAAAAAAATTCAATCACGAGATAACATGGACACCTGCACTTACAGGTGCTTGTGCGATAGATGCAGTTGGAGTTCCTTATCCTGATGAAACTCATGAAGTTTGTATGAAAGCTGATGCCGTTTTATTTGGAGCAATCGGTCACCCAAAATACGATAATGATCCAAGCGCACCGGTTCGTCCTGAACAAGGATTATTATTGATGCGTAAAAAATTAGGATTGTTCGCTAACGTACGTCCAACTTTTACTTTTCCTTCTTTGATTGATAATTCACCTTTAAAAAGAGAAAGAATTGAAGGAACTGATTTAGTTTTCTTAAGAGAATTAACTGGTGGAATTTATTTTGGAGAAAAAGGAAGAAAAGACAACGGAGATACTGCTTTCGACAATTGCGTTTATACAAGAGCCGAAGTACAGCGTTTAGCTAAAAAAGGTTTCGAATTAGCAATGACACGTTCTAAAAAATTATGTTGTGTTGACAAAGCAAACGTTCTGGAAACTTCTCGTTTATGGAGAGAAACAGTTCAGGCAATGGAAAAAGATTATCCTGAAGTAACGGTTTCTTATGAATTTGTTGATGCTGTTGCTATGCGTTTGGTTCAATGGCCAAACTCTTATGATGTATTGATTACTGAGAATTTATTTGGAGATATCTTAACTGACGAAGCTTCAGTAATTTCAGGCTCAATGGGATTAATGCCTTCTGCATCTGTTGGAGAACACACTTCACTATACGAGCCAATTCACGGATCTTACCCACAAGCAACAGGATTAAATATTGCTAACCCGTTAGCTACTATTTTATCAGCAGCAATGATGTTCGAAGATGCTTTTGGATTAAAAGATGAAGCAGAAGCAATTAGAGCAGTTGTAAATAAATCATTAGAACAAGGAATTGTTACCGAAGATTTAGCTGCAAAAGGAACAAAAGCATACAAAACCAGTGAAGTTGGAGATTGGTTGGTTGCGAATCTATAATTGAATTGAATTTATTCCGTAGAGGCGCACAGCAGTGCGTCTTTGCTTTGTGTTAGATGCTACTGTGCATCTCTACAGAAAAAAATGCATAAAAAAAGGGATCAATTTAAATTGATCCCTTTTATATATTTAGAAAAAAATATTAATATCCTCCTCTGTTACCACCACGGTCATTTCCACCACGGCTGTTTCCTCCACCATAACCACCGCGTGAATCTCCACCACGACTGTTATTGTTGAAGCTTCTTCTTTCGCCTTCTGGTTTCGGTTCAGATTTATTAACCACAATTGCACGACCTTGAACAGTAGCTCCGTTCAATTCATCAATTGCTTTTTGAGCTTCATCATCGTTTGTCATTTCAACAAAACCAAATCCTTTACTTCTTCCAGTAAATTTATCAGTAATGATCTTAACTGAATCAACTGCTCCGTAAGCCTCGAAAGACTCTCTTAAATCTGCTTCCTCAATACTGAATGGAAGGCTTCCAACAAAAATGTTCATATGTACTTATTTATAATAATATAGCAAATGTACTCTTATTTTTCTCTAATCTACTATATATTAGCTTATTTATGTTTTTATTTTGATTTAAAAACACAGAATTCGCAAAAATCAATCCATTACAAAAAGGAAAATTATAATTCAGGCCCACCTGAAGCATCCGAAACAGGTACTTTATAAAAAACACCTTCCGTAAAACTAACATTTGGATTTTCAGTATCATTTTCGTCCAGATTTACAGCATTAAATTTAAATGTTCCGGAAACCGTTTTTGTTTTGATATCATAATTGGTAACTACAATCTGCCCATTACCGCTATTCATACCTGTACTAAATACTGTCATATGATCGGTAAAAGTATTAGTATATGTGGCTTTCGAAATATTATCTACTCCAAGAATATAGGTTTTTTCAGTTAAAGATGCTGTTTGCAGAGTTACTTTCTCAAACCCCAAAAACCCTTCGATAATCAAATTTTCGTTTGCATCAACAGAAGCTTTATAACTTTGAGCCTTCCAAAACACATTATCTTTTAAAGTTTGAAAAGCAGGATTATTAAATTTCACATCTTCAGTACAAGAAGATAATAAAAGAATCCAAAAAAGAAAATACACATATCTTTTCATACAAAAACAATTTAAAGCAAAAATATCTTATTCATGTGTAGAAAATTAAATTTGAATTCAAAAAACAACAAAAATTCAAGAAAAATTACCCTAAATATATTTAATACCGTTTTGAACGCACAATTCAGAAAAAAATTATATCTTTGCGCCCTTAATTAACAGAGGTCGAGTACCTCAAAATTTAATCATACGATTATGTCAGTAAAAATTAGATTACAAAGACACGGTAAAAAAGGAAAACCTTTTTACTGGGTTGTAGCTGCAGATGCACGCTCAAAAAGAGATGGTAAATACTTAGAGAAAATCGGTACTTACAATCCAAACACTAACCCTGCAACTATCGACTTAAACCTTGATAGCGCTGTAAAATGGTTACACAATGGTGCACAACCAACTGATACTGCCAGAGCTATCCTTTCTTACAAAGGTGCTTTATTGAAACACCACCTTGACGGAGGTATTCGTAAAGGAGCTTTAACCCAAGAACAAGCTGACGCAAAATTAGCTGCCTGGTTAGAAGCTAAATCTGGAAAAGTTGATGCTAAAAAAGACGGTTTATCAAAAGCGCAAGCTGATGCTAAAGCTAAAGCTTTTAAAGCAGAGCAAGAAGTTAATGCTAAACGTTTAGCTGCTGCAGCTCAGGCTGAAGCTGATGCTATCGCTGCTGCGACTCCTGCAGTTGAAGAAGAAGTTGCGGAAGTTGAAGCGGAAGCTGCTACTGAAGAAGCTCCTGCTGCTGAAGAAAATAACGAAACAACTGAGGCATAATTTTAGTTAGCGATAATGCGTAAAGAAGAATGTTTTTATTTAGGTAAAATCGCTAAAAAATTTAGTTTCAAAGGTGAAGTCCTGGCTTATTTAGACACAGACGAACCTGAGTTATACGAAAATCTGGAATCAGTGTTTATTGAATGCAATAAACACTTGGTTCCTTTTTTTATTGAAAAAAGTTCATTGCACAAAAACGATTTTCTTAGAATTCGCTTTGAAGACATGAATACCGAAGAAGATGCTGATGCCATTATGGGGAATGCAATTTATCTTCCTTTAAATATGCTGCCAAAACTTTCCGGCAACAAATTTTATTTCCACGAAGTTATTGGCTTTGAAATCGAAGACCAGCGTTTAGGTGTTTTTGGGAAAATAGCAGCCGTAAACGATACTACTGCACAACCTCTTTTTGAAGTTTTAAACGGAGAAGTCGAAATGCTAATTCCGATGATCGATCATTTTCTTGTAAAAATTGACCGTGACAATAAAAAAGTTATCATGAATCTGCCTGAAGGTTTGGTTGAAATGTATCTGTAGAAAGTATTCAGCCTTTCAGTCACCGTTTTCAGTTGCTCACTTTTTTTAAATCTTTTAGCAATGTCTAAATTCACTTTCAAACAATTCTCTGTTCAACAAGACAAAACCGCTATGAAAGTAGGAACCGATGGCGTTTTATTAGCTGCCTGGACTCCAATAAATCATAATCCATTTAGTATTTTGGATATTGGCGCAGGAACGGGAATTATTGCTTTAATGCTCGCTCAGCGAACTCATGCTGAACAAATTGATGCTTTAGAAATTGACGAAGAAGCTTACGAACAAGCAGTTGAAAATTTTGAAAACTCACCCTGGGGAGATCGGTTATTTTGCTTTCATGCAGGTTTAGATGAATTTATTGAAGAACCTGAAGATGAATATGATTTGATAGTTTCTAATCCCCCTTTTTATTCTGAAAACTATAAAACAGAAAATGAACAACGCGACTTGGCACGTTTTCAGGATGCAATGCCTTTTGAAGAATTGATTGAAGCAGCTGATTTAATGCTTTCTGAAAACGGAATATTTGCCATAATCATTCCATTCAAAGAAGAAAAAAACTTCATAGCTTTAGCAAAAGAAGCAGAATTATATCCCGTAAAAATTACTCGCGTAAAAGGAACCCCGACATCAGATATCAAACGCAGTTTATTGGCTTTTAGCCGAAATGAAATTCATAATATTGCAATTGATGAATTAATTATCGAAACCGACAGACACGTTTATACACCTGAATATATTGAGCTCACAAAGGATTTCTATTTGAAATTTTAATCATCTCTATTTTCTAAATCCTTTTTTTTATATTATTATAACAAAATTACTTTGTTTTGTTATATTTTTATTACGTAAATTTGTTTTTGAAAAATTACATAAAGATGAAACCAGATTTATTTCAGGCACCCGATTATTACAACCTAGACGATTTATTGACCGACGAACATAAACTGGTTCGCGAATCTGCACGTGCATGGGTAAAAAGAGAAGTTTCTCCTATTATTGAAGAATTTGCCCAAAAAGCAGAGTTTCCAAAACAAATTATAAAAGGACTTGGAGAAATTGGCGGTTTTGGCCCCTATATTCCGGTAGAATATGGTGGTGCAGGATTAGACCAAATTTCTTATGGACTAATCATGCAGGAAATTGAGCGTGGTGATTCTGGTGTCCGATCAACGTCATCTGTCCAATCTTCATTAGTCATGTATCCTATCTGGAAATATGGCAACGAAGAACAACGAATGAAATATTTACCAAAACTGGCTACAGGAGAATTCATGGGCTGCTTTGGTTTAACAGAACCAGATCACGGATCAGATCCGGGAAGTATGATTACCAATTTTAAGGATATGGGTGATCATTATCTTTTAAATGGTGCCAAAATGTGGATTTCAAACGCACCTTTTGCAGATATTGCTGTAGTTTGGGCAAAAGATGAAACCGGAAGAATTCACGGATTAATAGTAGAACGTGGCATGCAAGGTTTTACGACTCCGGAAACACATAATAAATGGTCGCTTCGTGCATCTTCAACAGGTGAATTAATTTTTGATAATGTAAAAGTTCCTAAAGAGAATTTATTACCCAATAAATCCGGATTGGGAGCACCGCTAGGCTGTTTAGATTCGGCACGATACGGAATTGCATGGGGAGCTATTGGCGCAGCGATGGATTGTTATGACACCGCATTACGTTATGCAAAAGAAAGAATTCAGTTTGGAAAACCAATTGGAGGAACACAATTACAGCAAAAAAAATTAGCAGAAATGATTACCGAAATCACAAAAGCACAGTTATTAACCTGGCGTTTAGGGGTTTTAAGAAACGAAGGAAAAGCAACTACTGCACAAATTTCGATGGCTAAAAGAAACAATGTTGATATGGCAATTCATATTGCACGTGAAGCCAGACAAATGTTAGGCGGAATGGGAATTACCGGCGAATATTCTATAATGCGACACATGATGAATCTCGAAAGTGTTATTACTTATGAAGGTACACATGACATTCATTTATTAATAACAGGAATGGATGTTACCGGGATTTCAGCATTTAAATAGCAGGCAACAATTAAAATATATATAAAATCAATACGAAAAGCTTCTTCTAACCGAGAAGCTTTTTTATATTTACCAAAAAATACCACATTATGAATATTGAAACTATCAACAATAGCATTCAACCTCAAAAAGACATGCTTTTACAGCATTCTTTATACAATAAAATCCAAAGTATTGATGACTTGCATAGTTTTTTAGAATGTCATGTTTTTGCAGTTTGGGATTTTATGTCATTACTAAAAGCATTACAGGCAAAACTTACCTGCACAACTACGCCTTGGTTTGCTACAAAAAATCCTGAAACCAGATATTTAATCAATGAAATTGTTCTTGCCGAAGAAACTGATTTGGCAATTGACGGAAGAAGACAAAGCCATTACGAAATGTATCTTGAGGCTATGGAAGATTGTGGTGCCGATACAACAGGAATCAATAAATTTTTATCTGAAGTAAATTCGCTGCATAATATTTTTGTTGCCATAAAACAAAGTTCATTGCACCCGGATATAAAATCATTTTTAGATTTCACCTTTAGAGTTATTGAACAAGGAAAACCACATGAGATTGCTGCTGCTTTCACCTTTGGAAGAGAAGATTTAATCCCAAGCATGTTTACCGAAATCCTGAAAAACTTTCAAAAAAACCTGCCTGAGACTGACTTAAGAAAATTGCTTTATTATTTTGAAAGACATATTGAACTTGATGCGGATGAACACGGACCAATGGCGATGCAAATGATTACCGATTTATGCGAAGATGATGCTCAAAAATGGTCTGATGTAGAAGAAATTTCGATTCTTGCATTAGAAAAACGTATTGGTCTTTGGAATGCCATCGAAGAAGAAATTTCGATGAAAACTGAAATGGTTTAAAAATCAAACAAGCTGTTCGGCATTTTTATTTGTTTTTCATATCTTTGATACTGCTTGATTTTAAACTACATATAAAATGAAAATTGTAGATTTTATCCCAACAGAACAATTAAAATCTTTCGTAAAGATTTACAAAATTATCGAAAGTCAGGATGAATTAATAAATCGGGTTTTGCCAAACACTTCTCTGGCTATAGCTTTTCGTTGCAAAGGAGATGTTAATTATGTTAGAGAAAATTATTACGAAAGATTACCTGTTTCTACAATTTCAGGAATTCGTAAATCTGTGCGGTTAATCAATTACTCAAAAGATACTGTAACTATCATTGTTCAATTTAAAGAATCAGGAGCTAAAGCATTTTTTAAGGAACCGCTTCATGAATTGTTCGAAGAAAGTGTTTCACTGGATAATTTTATTCCGCAAAAACAAATTGTAATCATCGAAGAACTTTTAGCGGAAGCAAAAACCAACAATCAAAAAATTGCAATTATAGAACAATTTCTTTTATCCAGATTACATAATTACAAACCCGATAAATTAATATCAGCCGCCGTTGCCATAATTCAATCTAAAAAAGGCCTTATTAAAATCAAAGAATTGGCCGACACACTTTATATCAGTCAGGATGCTTTTGAAAAAAGGTTCAGAAAAATCATTGGATCATCGCCAAAACAGTTTTGTTATGTGGTACGAATAAAATCGATTATCGACCAAAAGCAACACAATCAAAGCCTTATCGATCTGGCTTTTGATGCTGGATATTTTGACCAACCCCATTTTAATAAAGACTTCAGGTTATTTACAGGGCAAACTCCGTCCGAATTTTTCAATTTTCCTTCCTTTTGGTAAATCAATGATTTTTTACAATGATTTAGTTTCCACAATTCTGAATTTTACATCAACAAAAATCAAGAATCATGAAAACAAATCTTTTAATCGGAATCATCTGTGTGACATTATTTACTTACAAAATACATGCTCAGACAGCAACTATTAATTCACAAATAGAAATCAAAAAACCAGAGGCCATGAAACAAATTTTTATCGATAAATTTATCGTTCCTGAAAAATCAAAACAAGAATTTTTAGAAAGAGTAAGTATCAACAGAAATTTTATCAAAAACTTAAACGGATTTATAAAAGACGAGGCCTACGAACGAACTGATGAGGATGGGAATTTAATTTATATAACAATTGCTATTTGGGAAAACGAAACTTCCCTGAAAAAAGCAAAAGAAACCGTGCAAGCCGAATACAAAAAAGAAGGTTTTAATATTGCTGAGATGCTTGCGAGATTAAACATTACAATGGATAGAAACATTTACAAAGAGTCCAAAAAATATTAATTCGAAAAATACATTCAAGCTTGCAGAAAATCAACATATAAAAGCCAGAAGACAGAATGCAGTTAGATTAAGCCTTATGAAAAAACGAAATGATTAAAACCAAAACCTCATTTTTAACGTAACTATTTATTTAGATGAAGAACTTAATTTTATTTAATTATGAAACCAAAATCCAAACAAATAGTTACGATTTTATTATCCATATTCCTTTTTAGCTGCAGTTCTGAAGAAATAGCTTCCGAAGTTAGTGTTATCCCCACCCCAACACCGCCTGTTATCCCTCTTCCAACAACAATCCCGCCGACAACACCTAATTCAATAAATTATTTAGCTTTAGGTGACAGTTACACAATCGGTCAGAGTGTTTGTGAAACCTGCAGATATCCCGAACAGCTCAAATCGAGTTTAAAAAATGCTATTCCGGGAACTGATTTTTCATTAAAAGTAATCGCCAGAACTGGCTGGACAACTTCGAGTTTAATTGCTGCAATAGAAAATGAAAATTTAGTGCCCAATTACGATTTGGTTACGCTTTTAATTGGCGTTAACAACGAGTATCGGCATATGGATTTTTCATTATACGAAAAAGAATTCCCTGAATTATTAAACAAAGCCATTGCCCTTGCAAAAGGCGATTACAAAAATGTCATCGTACTTTCGATACCGGATTATGCTTATACCTCTTTTGGAAAAAGTTTTGGAGAAACCGGAAGAGCAAAAATTTCTGCAGAAATCGACCAATATAATATGTTTGCAGAAAATTATTGCAGAACAAAATCCGTAACATTTATCACAATTACTGATATTACCCGCCAGGGACTTGATAATCCCGGTTTAGTCGCTTCAGACGGCTTACATCCTTCTGAATCTGCTTATAAATTATTCGTTGAAAGAATGCTGCCTACAGTTAAAGTAGCGTTGCAGGATTAGAAAAACAAAAAATCCCTGTAAATAAATTTACAGGGATTTTTATTCTTGCAGAGAGGAAGGGATTCGAATTCACAAACTACCTTATTTCATTCGTAATTCATAATTTCGTTCAATCTCTTTTATCTCTTCTTCTGTTAATGCTGAGAATTCTTTTTCGATAGCTCTTTTGGAAAGTTTCCCATCATTCTGTTCTAAAAAACGAATTAATAATGCTACCGTTTTATCCGGCATTTGAAAAACATCATCCAAGTAACTTTTCATTTCATCATATTTTTGAAGATAAGTTACTTCCTGTGGAATAACATTTTCAATCGTATCGTTTACACAATCGTACAAAAACTCTGCTTGTTTCGTTGCGTCAAAATAACGGTAAAAATCAATTGTTTCATTTAAAACTTTAACATTGTTTGATTTTGTCTTTTCCCACTCTATAAAATCCAGCAAAGGGTGAGAATAAGATTCTAATACTTTTCTATAATCATCAATATGATTTAAGATAGAAGCCGAAACAGGAAAAATGATTCCCTGATGTGCAAATTGCATTTTAGATAAAATATGATGTATTAAATAGCGATGAATTCTACCATTTCCGTCTACATAAGGATGAATAAACACAAACCCGAATGCAATTCCTGCAGCTGCTAAAACGGCATCAAAACCATCTTCTTCCAGTTTTTTGTAAGTCGCAATCAAGCCGTCGATCAGTTTTTCTATATCTTCATGTTTTGCCGAAATATGTTCGGGAATTGGTTCACCGGTAATTCTTTCATGCTCTCCTACAAACCCGCCTTCTTTTCTAAAACCCATTTCGAGAAAACGACTGTTTTCAATTACGATTTGCTGTAATCGAAGCAATTCTTCTTTATCCAATACTTTCAAACCTGCCTGACCAATCGCTTTTCCCCAACGCACGGCACGATTTGTTGTAGGATTTTCACCTTCTATTGTAAATGATGCTTTTGAATCTTTCAGTAATAAAAAAGCCGATGCTCTTTGCAAAACATCTTTATGAAACGTATTTAAATAAGAATCCTTTTTTTGAGAAAGATTCTCTTCGATATAATTTTTAAGTTTGCCCGTTTTAAAAATTAACGGACAAAAATCAACCGTTCCGGGTAAATTATTAATGATACGGTGGCGGGCAGATTTTAAACCATTGGATAAAGAGAATTGCTTGTTATCATCTAATAAATCCGAATACTTAATTTTCACATCTGCATCCGGGATATCAAGATTTTCAGTCATAAGCCATTCATACAAAAACCATATTTTTCGAGTATATAGCCCTGTAAATTCTTTATTGATAATTGCTTCTATTTCATCTTTTGAAATTTTTTCGAAAAGCTTTTTGAAAAACAACAGATTTATTCCTTCATATTTAAGAGCAAATACTAAATGTTTAAATAAGGTATCCTCAGGTTGGTAACTTGGAGGATAGACATCGAAATTTTCAACTGAATATTTTTTATTTTTTTTGCTGATAATTGAAATAGTTGCCGGCATTGGCAAAGACAAAGCCAAGCTATCTATAATCGCTGTATAACCAACCAATTTGGCTTCTTCCGGTAGTTTTTTACCATCAAAAACTGACGCTGTTCTAGAAATTGTTATGCTATTCATTGTATTTCATAAAAAAGACACGCTTATTAAAAATTAAAGATAATCTTAATTTTATAAAAAACAAACGCTCTTTATTAAAAACGAACGCTAAATATTATTTTACAATAAAAACGAACGCCGATTATGCTGTTATCTACTTATTGTAAATTTTAAGAAGCAGAAAATCCGTTTCAAAACGCTTAGTTCTTTTGGAATTACATTACCATATAAAAAAATTCTTTTATACTTATTTTCAATAGAAATATTCAAAAGATAACCTTGACCATCGCACAAATTCCATATAATTTATTTTAAGTAAAGACTGTATAATATTATAAAACTTATTCCAACAATAAAATAACAACAACTTTTAATCTTCGCTCTTTTCAGCTGAATTTCATCTGCTTCAATCTGTACTGGAATTTTGACCTGCTTATGCCCTTCATACCTTTGCCCTGTATTATATCTTCTATCTTGTGCATAAACAGCTTGACTTTCAATTCTAAACATTTTAACGAACTTCTTGTTATAATTCACATATCCTCTGTAAATAATTATTAAACCTCCTATAATTGGAAGGATAGTCGATATAACTATTGCCCAAATAATTTTAACCCATACATATTCCTTTTCTTCAACTAAGCCTTCTTTTTCGATCGTTGACTGATTTGAATTAACACTTAATGGTGTAGAATCCGAATTCCCATAAATTTGATTACTGACAACTTTTCCGCTGTCTCTACCAACTTGGTTTACTGCTGATCTTACAAATCCTTTAGCTAAATTATTTAAGAATCCCATATTATTAAGTTTTTGGTTTATTTACTTTTTCAATTAATCTCCTTCAGCCTCTCCACCAATTCACTATCTACATCATCCACAACTATTTTCAATTCATCTTCTTCATATCATTTTTTAGCATCATCTTTTTTCTTTTTAATATCTTCGAAGATAGATTTTTTCAAAGCAAAATATCTCATTTTCAAAATGTATACTTACAATCCAACAAAAAATTAAAACAAAAATCCCGCAATATCAATCCGTTTGTCCATGAATATAGATATAATCCAATTTTCCCGATCCATTATCAAAGAAATTTATTTCTTTAATATTTTCAATGTTTTTCCATCTAATTACATTTAGAGGACTGTTAAATTCGGGCTCGGCATGTTTTAATCCCAACAATTCAATTGTATTAACGTCTGTATCAAATTCTGAAACATTGTAAATAGTAATCCAGTCAGCTTTATTATTAATAAAAACGACTTCGTATTTCCCTGATTTATAAGTCAATTTATCGCAAGCTTTATCCTTACAAGGTGTATTTGATGATTTAATTTTTTCTGAGCTTTCAGATTCCCCCAAAATTTTTTCCACTTCAGATTTGCCTTTTCCAACAATACTTAAAATATCAATTATAAGCTTTTTCTTTGAGGTTTTTTCTATTAGCTCGTTAGCTGAATTATCATCAACTTGGCTTCTCTTAGAATTATCACAAGCTGAAATTATTAAAAGTAATAATAAGAGTGAGATCGTTTTTTTCATTTATATCATTTTACGTTTACAATATTCAAAATTACTGTTCCAACTAATAATTATTTTATGGTTTTCCATAACTTCAAAATAAAATGTAATATATGATCTTACTTTAAGTTTCAATCGAGTACAAACACCTGTTTTTTTGAAAACAAAAATCCCGCAATCTCAATAAATGAAATTGCGGGATTTAATTCGCAGAGAGGAAGGGATTCGAACCCTCGATACAGTTACCCATATACTAGCTTTCCAGGCTAGCTCCTTCAACCACTCGGACACCTCTCTATTTTGGTTTGCAAATAACATGAAAAAAAACGAGTTAGAAAAGTAATTTTCAAAAATCCTTTCAATACTTGCTATTATTTATTGTTAAAGTGAAATTTCACCTCGTAAAGCTGTTTCGAAAATAGTTTTAAACTCAGTTTGTGGAATCGTAACAGTATGTCCCAACAAATACATTAATTTGGTAATGGCAGCTTCAGTAGTGATATCTTTTCCGGAAATCACACCTAAGGATTTCAAAACGGTACTGGTTTCGTATTGTCCCATATTCACGCTTCCACCTGAACATTGTGTAACGTTTACGATATGTAAACCGTCCTGAATTGCTTTTTTTATCAGGTTTAAAAACCATTCTTCCGTAGGGGCATTTCCTGCACCGTAGGTTTCCAGAACGATTCCTTTTAAATCTTTGATCGCCAGAATTGAAGCCAAAACCACTTCACTCATTCCGGGAAACATTTTTATAATAGCTACGTGATTGTTTAGGTTTTTATGGACAATCAGTTTTGCATCTGTTTTCACAGGAAGAAATAAATGTCTGTTTAATTTTAGGTGAACTCCGGATTCTACCAATTCAGGATAATTGGGTGCCGTAAATGCTTTGAAATGTTCCGCATTTACTTTTGAAGTACGGTTCCCGCGGTACAACTTATATTCAAAATACAAACAAACTTCAGTGATTACGGATTTCCCATTTTCCTGAAGTGAAGCAATCTGAATGGCTGTAATCAGGTTTTCTTTAGCATCAGTACGCAAATCCCCAATTGGTAATTGCGATCCTGTAAATATAACAGGTTTTGCTAAATTTTCGAGCATAAAACTCAATGCCGAAGCTGAATACGACATCGTATCTGAACCATGAAGAACTACAAATCCGTCAAAAGAAATATAATTTTTCTCGATAATATCGGCTATTTTAGCCCACATTTCCGGATTCATGTTAGAGGAATCGATTGGATTTTCAAACGAAACCGTTTCGATTTCGCAATCCAATTGTTTGATTTCGGGAATATTTTTCAGCAATTTGCCAAAATCAAAAGCTTTAAGTGCTCCTGTTTCAAAATCTTTGCTCATACCAATAGTTCCACCGGTATAAATTAAGAGTATTTTAGCTTTAGAAGACATTCTGATATTTTAATTTACTTACAACAGGATTTGCATACATAGCTAAAAATCCTTGTCTGGCAACACCATTATCACATCCGATTCGCATCTCTAAACGGCGCTCGAAAAGTAATTTCTCATTTTCTTTATATAAATGAGCATATTTATCTGTTTCATTTAAGATATCATACGCAATAAAATTGGTTGGCCATAACTGGTAATTCTGCAAAATAGAATCATCGATTACTTGTGCCAAAGCCTGAATTTGTTTGTTCGAATTATCGTTTTCAGCAACAATCTGATCAATTTCAGTATCTAAAACATCTCCAACAGAGATATGTATTCTTTTTTTAGTTCCCATGATACCACTCAAAATAGTCATGAAATCTTCATTTTTTTCTTTGATGTAAACCTCATTGTTGGCTTCTGCCATTAATTGCGGCATTTTCAAAACATCCGTCGGATCGTATTCGTATGAAATAGAAACCGGAACTATTTTTAATTTCTTAAAATAATCCATCAAATTAGCTTCGTCAGAACCCATTCCGATCATTTTTAAAACACCCGGATTGGTTTCGTCATTTCCATCTTTGGTACGTCCTTCTCTTTGTGCTATCCAAACCGAACGATTTTCGCGAAGCAGTAATTGCCCCATATATTCAGCCAGTAACTTAGAGCTTTGCAGCATTTCTCTTGGAGACAGGCCCCTTAAAACCAAAAAATTTCGGTTTAGTTTTGCCAGTGTACTCAGAAACGCTTTTTTTACCAGGTTATCCCCAATTGCCGATGCTGTCATCACCAAACCATGTTCAAACAAACATACATTCAGCAAAGTCGTATCTAAAAGAATATCCCTGTGATTGGAAATAAATAAATAGGAAGTGTTTTTTTCTAATTTTTCAAAACCCGAAGTCGTAAGTCCTTCCGAACTTTTTTCGAGTACTTTTTGAATTGTCTGATAGATAAAATTGCATTGAAAATCACGAATAGAGTGTGTTTTCGTAAGTTGTTCTTTCCAAACTTCATCTTTTAATTCCGGGAAAGTAAAATTCATCATGGTTTTCATCATCGGATGATTGACTACACCTCTAAGGGCTTCATTTACTTCGGAATCATAAAATGGTCGAATAGCATCAAATTTCTGCATTATAAATATCTTTTTAGGTGGGCAAAAGAACAAAAAAAAAATTAAACAATTGTAATTTGCATATTAAATCCCAAAAACGTCTTTGGCGTTTTGCGTTGTTACTTCTGCGATTTCAGCTTCTGAAAGGTCGTAAATTTCAGCCAATTTTGCAATTACATTCACTAAATAACTGCTTTCATTTCGTTTCCCCCTGTATGGAATTGGCGCCAGATAAGGCGAATCCGTTTCTAAAACAATATATTTCAAATCTATTTTGTTCAAAAACTGGTTGATTTTTCCGTTTTTAAAAGTCACTACGCCTCCGATTCCCAGTTTCATATTATACGAAATTGCCTGAAGTGCCTGTTCATAGTTACCCGTAAAACAGTGAAAAATCCCGAATAAATCTTCTGATTTTTCTTCTTCCAAAATCTCAAAAATCTCGTCAAATGCCTCACGACAATGAATTACAATAGGCAATTTATATTGTTTAGCAAGCTGAATTTGTCTTCTGAACGCAATTTGCTGTTCTTTGAGATGTGTTTTATCCCAATACAAGTCAATTCCGATTTCACCAACGGCATAAAATTTTCTTTTAGATAATTCGGTTTCAACATGTTTTAATTCATCCTGATAATCATCTTTCACATAAGTGGGATGCAAACCCATCATCAGGAAAACATTTTCAGGATAATTACGCTCTAAATCATACATCGACTGTGTTGCTGCCGCATCAATTGCCGGAATAAAAAAACGTGCTACTCCTGCATTTATGGCTCTCTGAATCATTTCATCGCGATCCTGATCAAATTCTTCTGAATATAGGTGCGTGTGTGTATCGGTAATTACAGGTATTGAATTCAATTGTTTGTTTTTTGTTTTAAAGTTGTCAAAATTACGATAATATTAAAAGAATACCAATTGCAAGTTAGAGACACGGATTTAACGGATTCAATTCTTGAAAACGCGGATAAAAACGGATTTTTTTATTATTCTTGTCATTTCTGTA
>NZ_AKJZ01000051.1 GCF_000282055.1 Flavobacterium sp. CF136 | reverse complement strand
GAGTATGTCGTCGCCTTTCTTTTTAAAAACCCTTCATCAACAGATGAAGGGTTTTTTCGTTTTGAAAAGTTTTGTCCCAGTTTACGGAAACGTGCCAAGTCAGGATCAATACTAAAACCTGCGGAGTGATAAAAATTATGCATAAATATTTTTGTTAGCCTAAAAACCGCTTCATTTTAAAGAATCAATCTGAAAACGGATCAATTTTTTGGATATGATATTCATTTAAGGTCACAATCCTATACTAGGTTTTCTTAATAACTTTCCGTTTTCATTTTCTTTGAATTTCGGAACAAAAACAATTTCTTTTGGCTTTTCATATTTGTCTAAAACATTAAAAAAATCAATAGGAAAATCTCTTTTTTCTCCTTCAATAACCAAAATTAATTTTTCTCCTAAAATAGAATCCGGAATTCCTGTAACAAAAAAACGACTGCTTATTTTTTCAACCAGCTTGGATTCAATTTGCTCCGGAATTAATTTTACGCCGCCGCTATTGATGACATTGTCAATTCTTCCTAAAAAGGTAAATTGGTTTTCTGTTATTACCTGGACGATGTCATTGGTAATAATAGGTTTTTCAGAAATTGTTGGAACCGTAATTGCCAGGCAACCTCTATTATCTGTATTGATTTTTACATTTGGTAAAACCGAGAAAAAGTTTTCCCCAACCTTTTTTGCAGCAATGTGCGTAATGGTTTCGGTCATGCCATAAGTTTCATAAATTTCGGTTTTTAATGGTAAGAGTTTCTCCTCAAGGGAAGAATCCATTTTGGCTCCACCAATAATTAATTTTTTGACATTTTTTAAATCCTCAATAGAGTTTTGAACCTGCAGGGGTACCATAGCTACAAAATCATATTGAGTCGTGTTTAATGCTAATGGTTCTATACTTGGCTCGACAATATCTAAATCCAGACCTAAAATTAAACTTCGGACCAACATCATTTTACCCGCTATAAATTTTACGGGCAAGCAAAGTAAAGCCTTGTTACCAGGTTTTAAACTAAAAAAATCTCCTGTAGCTAATGCGGATTGAATCATGGCTTGTTTTTGCAATCGAACAACTTTAGGCAGCCCGGTAGTTCCGGAAGTCATCATTTCGATATATTCTTTATTGTCAAACCAATCTAAAAGAAACTCACCAATGATTTGTTCATTAGCATCACCTTCTTTAATATAGCTATATGCCAAACGGCACAAATCATCATTATTTAAATGATAACCATTTATTTTAAAATAATTGTGAACATTTTTATGCGTCAACTTAATCATGACTATATTAATTTAGGACCTTCTACGATATTTATATCACCTGTTAATTTTGCTTTCCAATTGTTCCAATTGTATTTTTTGCTAAAAATAAAAAGCAGGATAGGATAGATTATTACAACAGGTAAAATAACATCAAAACCTGCAGAGGGTTCGGACTTATCTATAAAAAGGGAATGGGTTTGAAAAACGGACCAATCTGATGTTATTAATAAAGCACCAACGAGGTTATTGGCAGCATGAAAGCCAAGCGCTAATTCGATTCCCTCATCCATTAATGTTATAATTCCTAAAAACAGGCCAGTGCCAATATAATAAATCATAATAATATTGCCCATTTTAGTAACTTCGGGGTTAAACCAATGCATTGAACCAAAAATAAGTGAAGTCATTAACAGCGGAAACCATTTATTTTTAGCCAAATTAGCAAATCCCTGCATTAAATAACCTCTGAAAACATATTCTTCTGTACTGGTTTGTATTGGAATTAATATTGTTCCGATAAGTACTAAAATCAAAAAGGGAATTAGCTTGAAATTCCAAATGAAATTTTCAGGAGATTTAAAATAAACATACAAAAAACTCAGTATTGAAACCCCTGCCCATAATAAAAAAGAAAACAAAATACGTTTTACATCTATTTTTTTTCTGGATGTTGTAACTGATAAAAAACTTTGATTATGTAATTTAGTCACAACATAATAAACTCCGGTAAGAGCAAAAACAAATGAAATCATAATCAAAAATAAAGTCAAATTTGGCTCAAACATTTTCATTAGGATCTCGTCGTTTTTCGGATAAGGTTTTTTATTAAAAAAAGTTTCAAATAAAACAACTGCCGAAAGTGGAATTTGACCAACAAAAGAAGCAACAAAGATTAAGAGAGACCCTAACAGGTATTTCCAAAATTTATTTTCGGGTTTAATTCCTTGTTCTAAAAACATGTATTAAAAATTTTAAAATTAGAATTCAGTTTAATAAGTAAATCTTATTTTTGGTATTGCTAAAATACTTTTTTTTAGTTCAATTATTTTATAGCTATTTAAAAAATTAAAATGATACAAATTTACCATAATCCACGTTGCGGAAAATCAAGAAATTGTCTGGCTTTTTTAAACGAATCAGATCAGGAGTATGAAATCATCCCTTATCTTACAGAAACACCAACATTTGATGAATTGAAAGAATTGCTTGAAAAATTAAATTTACAGCCTATTGAATTAGTAAGGGTTAAAGAGAAAATTTGGATCGAAAATTATAAAGAAAAAAACATGAGTGATTCTCAAATCATTCAGGCAATGGTTGATAATCCAATTTTAATTGAAAGGCCGATTGTAATTAAAGACGGAAAAGCAATTATTGGACGTGACGTTGATAAAGTGGCTTCTTTTTTAGAATCATTATAAAGTGTTGGATTAACATTTTTTTGTGATTTTCTCCTTTAAACCAAAAGCTACATTTGTGGTCTAAAAGGAAAAAGAAACCAAAAAAATAATGAAAAAATTCAAATTTGCTGTATTAATTATATTCCTGTTTACAGGATTACACAATTATGCACAACAAGCACCTTCAAATCAAAATAAAGTAAAAGTTACAGGAAGAGTCTTAGAAAAAGTGACTAAGCAACCATTGGAGTATGCTACTATATCTATTACAGCACCTAACGAAACCAAAATAATTGCCGGAGGAATTACAAATCCAAAAGGGGAATTTGATTTATCTGTTCCTCTTGGAACTTATGATATCAAAGTTGAATTTATTTCATTTAAAGCAACTGAAATCAAAGGAAAAAATATTTCGGCTGACACTAATCTGGGAGTAATAAATTTATCTGAAGATGCTGCACAATTGAATGAAGTTGTTGTTCGTGCCGAAAAATCAACAGTAGAAATAAAACTGGATAAAAAAGTATACAATGTTGGACAGGATATGATGGTAAAAGGAGGAACTGTAAGTGACGTTCTGGATAACGTTCCATCTGTTTCTGTTGATACTGAAGGAAATGTAAGTTTAAGAGGCAGTGATAACATTCGAATTTTAATTGATGGAAGACCTTCAAATGCTATAAACGTTGCAGAAGCTTTACGCCAGCTTCCGGCCGATGCTATTGATAAAGTAGAAGTTATTACTAATCCATCTGCCCGTTATGATGCAGAAGGAGGATCAGGATTAATTAATATCATTCTTAAAAAAGGTAAAAATCAAGGCTTCAACGGAACTTTTATTGCTTCAACCGGAATCCCTGAAACATATGGTTTAAGTGCAAATTTGAATTATAAAACAGCAAAATTAAATTACTTCACTACTGCCGGATATAATTACAGAACCAATGAAGGCGGCGGTAAAACTAATTCTGAGTATTTTAATGAAGACGGTACAACTAAAAGCTTTTTAGATGAAGACCGTGATACAAAAAGAACTTCAGATGGATTTAATGGAAGAGCCGGCGTAGAATGGGCGATAACTCCAACGACTTTCTGGACAAATGCTATCAATTATCAAAAGAGTTCAGGCAGTACCAGAGATTTAATCAATTACAATAATTATGATGCAGCGCATGCTTTTACAGGATCTTCATTCCGATTAAATAATGGAGATACGGGAAGTGAAGACGTTGAATTTACTTCAAATTTAATCAAAAACTTCAACGATAAAGGTCACAAGCTTACTGCAGATTTATCAATTTCAGAAGATAATGATGATAGCAATAGCGTTATCACAGCATCATCACCTAATTCTAACAATACATTAAACAATCAGGTTCAGAGGCAAGTTCAGTTACAGGCTGATTATGTTCTCCCATTAGGTGAAGGAAGTCAGTTCGAAGCAGGATATAAAGGAAGTTTTGGAAATTTGAACAATGAATATTATGTTACTGATGGTGCAGGTGTAAAAGATGAAAATTTATCAAATACTTTAGAATATAAAGAAAACATAAATGCATTTTATTCACAATATGGTTTTAAAGTAAATAAATTTTCATACTTATTTGGTTTGCGTTGGGAAGACACCAATATTCAGGTTAATTTACTGGACAATAGTGATTTCAATACTAAAAAATACAATAACTTATTTCCAAGTGCTTTTGTGAGTTATGAAATCTCAGACCAAAGTAATTTCACTGTAAGTTACAGTAAACGTCTAACAAGACCAAGAGGGCGTTTCATGAACCCGGCAACCAATTATTCCAGTAATATAAATATCTTTCAGGGAAATCCGGATTTAAATCCATCTTTAACTGATAAATACGATATCGGATATATTAAACGCTGGGATAAAGTGACTTTTAATACTTCTGCTTATTTTGAAGATACCAAAAATGTTTTCAGTTTTGTAAGGTCTCCTACAGGTGAAGAAGTAAATGGAGTTCCGGTTATTTTGAGCCGGCCGATTAACTTAGGAAAAGAACAAAAGTTTGGCTTTGAATTTACTCTAAATTATTCACCGTTTAAATGGTGGAGATTGAACAGTAATTTTAATTTTTATAATGTAAAAACAACCGGCGAAAACAGTTATACTGATTTTACAACTGGCGAAGTTGTAGTTCAGAATCTTGACAATCAAGCCAATTCCTGGTTTGCCAGAATTAGCTCAAAAGTCACTCTGCCATACAAAATTGACTGGCAATTAAGTACTATGTACAATGGTGAACAAAAAACGGCACAGGGTAAAAACCTGGGTCAGTTTAGTATGAATACTGCTTTAAGCAAAGATATTTTAAAAGACAAAGGAACGATAGCTTTCAATATAAGTGATGTTTTCAACTCAAGAATCATGAGATCGTATACTAATCTTGAAAACCAGACATCTTACGGTGAAATGCAATTTCGTAAACGTCAGTTTAATTTGTCGTTTACCTATCGTTTTAACAAAGCTAAAAGTGAAAGAGAAAAGAATACCGCTCCTAAAAATGAAGGAAATGATGGTGGCGGAGAATTTCCGGGATAATCATCAAACAGCATAAAAAAAAGGACTCGAAAAACGGGTCCTTTTTTTATGAAATCAATTTAAAATTAAATCGATTGTTCTTGTTGCTTTTTCTTTGCTCTTTTCTCTTTGAACATTTCCCAGCTAGCGCCCGTAACCCAATAAGATACGAAACCAACTAAGAAAAACATCAACCAAAACCCTATAGTTAGTATGGTCAAGAAAAGTAAAAAACCTAAGTACTGTGAAAATTCAAACATGTTTTCCGGAATTTTTGAATGTAAGGACAAATGTATGTTTTATATTTTTCCTTAGCAATAAAAACGAAATCAATTTTTATAAAATCACAATAATCCGTATATTTAAACTCATTTTAAATAACGATTTTGTCTAACATGATTCATTTTTATTAAATCTTCTCAAACTGAATGAAATGAATATTTTTTAGGAGCTATTTCCCGCTATCCGCTACAATCTTTTACTTTTTAAAGAAAAAGCAAAAGGATTTCCACTTCTATCGGGGCTAAAAATCCTTTTTCAATAGAAATTTATTTAACATATATAAAACAACACCTTACAAAGAACAAAATGAAATACAGAATAGAAAAAGACACCATGGGAGAAGTTCAGGTCCCGGCAGATAAATATTGGGGTGCACAAACAGAACGTTCAAGAAACAATTTCAAAATAGGACCATCCGCATCAATGCCAAAAGAAATTATAGAAGGTTTTGCCTATTTAAAAAAAGCAGCTGCTTATGCCAATTATGATTTAGGTGTTTTGCCAATCGAGAAAAGAGATGCAATTGCAGCAGTTTGTGATGAAATCTTAGCAGGAAAATTAGATGATCAGTTTCCGTTGGTAATCTGGCAGACAGGTTCGGGGACGCAAAGCAATATGAATGTAAACGAAGTAATTGCCAACCGCGCACAAGTTCTTAAAGGCTTTGAAATTGGCGAAGGAGAACAATTCATAAAAGCAAATGATGATGTCAATAAATCACAATCATCAAATGACACTTTTCCAACCGGAATGCATATTGCAGCTTATAAAATGGTTGTAGAAACTACAATTCCGGGCGTCGAAAAATTAAGAGATACACTTCATGCAAAAGCCATAGCATATAAAGATGTCGTAAAAATTGGTCGTACACACCTTATGGATGCAACGCCACTTACATTAGGACAGGAAATTTCAGGCTACGCTGCCCAATTAACTTACGGATTAAAAGCATTAAAAAATACCCTGGCACATTTATCTGAAATTGCTTTAGGAGGAACTGCTGTAGGAACTGGGCTTAATACTCCAAAAGGGTATGACGTAAAAGTTGCCGAATACATTGCAAAATTCACTAATCATCCTTTTGTAACTGCGGAGAATAAATTTGAGGCTTTGGCAGCACATGATGCTATTGTTGAAACGCACGGAGCATTAAAACAATTGGCTGTTTCTTTAAATAAAATTGCAAATGATATCAGAATGCTGGCTTCAGGACCACGTTCAGGAATTGGCGAAATTCACATTCCGGAAAATGAGCCGGGATCTTCCATCATGCCCGGGAAAGTAAACCCGACACAATGCGAAGCTTTAACTATGGTTTGTGCCCAGGTTATCGGAAATGATGTGGCCATTGCAGTTGGCGGTATGCAGGGACATTATGAATTGAATGTTTTTAAACCCGTTATGGCTGCTAATTTCCTTCAATCGGCAAGATTATTAGGAGATGCCTGTATTTCATTTGATGAACATTGTGCTCAGGGCATTGAACCAAATTATAAAAGAATCAAAGAATTAGTAGACAATTCATTGATGTTAGTTACGGCCTTAAATACTAAAATTGGCTATTATAAAGCTGCTGAAATTGCACAAACCGCTCATAAAAACGGAACGACTCTAAAAGAAGAAGCTGTTCGTTTAGGGTATGTAACGCCTGAAGATTTTGATGTATGGGTTAAACCCGAGGAAATGGTTTAATTTAATTATTAAAATGTTTTTGATTTCTTAAAAAAAGAGCGCTCATTATTTAAAAGAGCGCTCTTAGTATTAATTGAAGCCTTTTTGAAAAACACCATCAGCATTTTTAGCATTCTTTGAAGGCAAAATTTCACGGCATTTATCATTTTCTGTTTCAGGATTCCAATCTCCCTCCAGATTTGCAGCGGTTGTGGTATTGGCAGCAAATATTTTCTCTTTTGTGTATTCTGAAGCTTCTTTTTTACTCAGTTGATGAGTCCAGGATAAACGGTTTTTTGGGTTATAACCCGGACCAAAACAATTGTATTCTGCATAATAAGTCGTTTCCCAATTTTTGAAAGCTTTATGTTCAGGGTCTTTTGACCAAATAGCCCAGCCATCAGCTATAATGTGCGAGCCTTCGTAGGAATTTAAAACAACTACATTGGCACCGGCACCCCAGGGTCTTCCTAATGTTGTCGTAATTGTATTATTACCATTATAATTTAAAAAGACACAATCTTTAAACACGAAGCCGTATTTGTTTTTTCCTGCATCCTGGTTGCTGGCAGTAATATGAGAACCTTTTATACTGTTGATAAAGCAATTTTCAAACAAAGAAATTCCTGAGCCAAAAATAAAATCGGTCGTTCCTTCAATAATACAATCTTTTATATAAGTTCTGGTATTGCTTTTAAGGTAGAAAGTATCCTGAAAACCGGTTATTTTACAAAGATGGAAAATGGCCCTGTCTCCGTTAACCATCAAGGCTACTGCCTGCCCGCCTTTTTTATATTGAGGTAATTGACTGTCAATGGTATTTTCGAAAGTAATATTTTCGGCTGTAAAATCATCAGCTTGAATCAATACGCTAAAAGATTTACTGGTCCCACCTGCAATTTCAGCATAATCATCAAAAGTAAGGACAGTAGTTTTATATGATTCGCCTAGTAAGGTTACTTTTTTCTTTTTGGATGACAGTTTTAATTTTTCCTTATAAATACCCGGTTTTACAAAAATGATAATTCGTTTTGAGTTATTTTCAGGAACAGCATCAAATGCTTCCTGTACTTTTGTGAAAGTTCCACTTCCGTCTGCAGCTACAATAATATCGTACTGATCTTTGTCTTTTTGAGCGTATAAAGCACTGTTAAAAACAAATAAACAGAGATAAAAGGTCAGAAAAGTTTTTTTCATTATAAGTTTTGAATATAAATGAGTTTAAAATAAAATTTCCAAGATGTTAGGTATTATAACTGAACATCTTGGAAATTTATAAAAATAATTGAAGTTTAACTAAGAAATGATGTTTTTTACTTTATGCCCAAATACTCCGAAATAAAGAATAATCACAAAGCACACTAAAGGAATAATATATCCTGCCTGAATATCATCATGTTTCATATCGATTAATGTCCCCATGCCATAAGGAAGTATCGCTCCACCTACGATAGACATTACTAACCAGGAAGAACCAGTTTCTGTATTCGATTTTAAGCCTACTAATCCCAAAGAGAAAATGGTAGGAAACATGATAGACATAAAAAATCCAATACCACCCAGTGCATAAATAACATAAATCCCTGATCCATAAATAGCCACTAAGCAAAGAAAAACGCTAATGATACAGTAGATAGAAAGTAAAACATAATCTTTAACAAATTTTAAAAAGAAGGTTCCAATAAAACGACCTGCCATAAAGAGGAAACCATAAATTCCGAGGTAATATCCGGCTGTTTTTTCGTCTAATCCGGCACCTTGTTGTGCAATTCTGATAAAAAAACTAGTGATACAAACCTGCGCTCCTACATAAAAGAATTGAGCAACTACAGCCCAACTCAGATGAGAAAATTTCAAAACAGAGAAAAAACCAGGTTTAATTTCTGCTTCTGTATGTTGTGGTTTCATCGAAGGAAGATGCATAAAATAGAATAATATAGCAACCAGGACTAATACACTCCCCAAAATGATATATGGTACTTTTACAGCCGAAGCTTCTTCTAATAAATAGGCTGCTTTTGTTGCAGCTGGCATAGCTGCCATTTGCTCGGGTGTATTGGTTTTACCGGATAAGATAAATAATGAACCAACAATTGGAGCTACCATTGCGGCTAATCCATTAAAGGAAGCTGCCAAATTCAATCTTTTAGATGAAGATTCTGCAGGTCCTAAAATAGCTGCATATGGATTGGCACTGGTTTCTAAAATAGTCAAGCCACAACCAATTACAAACAATGCAAATAAGAATAGTTCATATGTTCTGGTGTTTGCGGCGGGTACAAATAGAAATGCACCGGTTGCAAAAACCAATAGTCCAATTATAATACTGTTCTTGTAACCAAATCGTTTGATGAGCATTCCGGCAGGAATTGCCATAATAAAATAAGCAAAAAAGACAGAGGTATCAATCAATGTCGATTGACGATTGTTTAATTCACAAGCCTTTTTCAAGTGCGGGATTAAAATAGAATCCAGATTATGAGCCATTCCCCAAAGGAAAAATAAGCTGGTAATTAAGATAAAAGGCAACAAATATTTATTTCCTGTTCCTTGTTCTGTTGGGACTTCATGTTGATCACCAGTCTGGTTGGTTACTTGCATAGCTGTATTGTGGTTTTAAGGTTATTTCTTTTTTACTAATAATAAATGGTCGCATACCAATACCACTTCGCCTCTTTGGTTAATGATTTCAACATGCTCTGTTACGGTTCCCATATCCGGTTTTTTGGCTTCTCCTTTTTCAGAAATGGTAATTTCAGAATGGATGGTGTCGCCAATGTGAACGGGTTTTACAAATCGCATTCTGTCGTAACCTTTCGAAAAAGCTTCCGGATTTATTTCAGATGCGGTCAAACCTATGCCAATGCTGAAAACCATCGTTCCGTGAGCAATTCTTTGACCGAAAGGCTGTGTTTTGCACCATTCTTCATCCATATGATGTGGGAAAAAATCGCCAGTATGTCCCGCATGAACTACAAAATCGGTTTCTGTAATAGTTCTGCCTAATGTAACTCTTTTATCATTAAGTTGATAGTCTTCGAAAAAAGTTGATTTAAAATACATAGTTGTTTTTTTTGTTCACCATATAAGTGATATAAGTTTAAAAAGTTTGCTTACACGAAAGGTTAAATGAACTTATATGACTTATATGTTTTATTTTTTTATAATTCGTCTAATGAAATTCCACCATTTTTGTTGCTAATGTAGCAGGCTTCCACCACTTTCATAGTGTCTAAAACATCTTGCACGCTCGTGTGTAAAACAGTATCTGAACCTTCTTTAAAACGCATCAAATTAGACATTGTGCCTATAAAAGCTTCAGGAAACCAGGAGCCTTCCAATTCAATTTTTTTCCATTCGCAGGCTTCATCTGTTGGAGCTGGCACATTATACTCAAATTCATCAGGCAAACCATCAGGATAATTCATCAATAAGCCCATTTTGGCTTTAATTGCTCCTTTAGTTCCTTCCCATTTGATGTAACTTTCTTCGTGTTTCGGACCAAAATGATGATCATGATTGGTATTGATAACCACACGCATCGAATCCCCATAGTTCAAAATAATTGAAGAACGGCAAGATGATAATTTCTTCAAAGGGTGATTGGTAGTTTTAGCATAAACACCTTTTGGATTTCCTAAAAAAGAACGAATACAATCAATATAATGCACACTGTGAAATAGGATTTCCAACCTTGGATGTTCTTTAATAAGAGGAAACAATTCCCAAGGTGTATTCACTGTCACTTTAACTTCTAAATCGTACAAATCACCAATAATTCCCTGATTGATTATGTATCGCGCTGCACTTACAAAAGAAGCAAAACGCAATTGAAAATTAATAGCAGCTACTAATTTTTTTCTTTCGCAAACTGCTACAATTTCTTTCGCTTGTGCTAAATCATTACCCATCGGTTTCTGAATAAGTACAGCGGCACCGTCAGGCAATTGTTCTAAGATTTCGATGTATTGATCAGGCAGGACAGTAATATCATAAACAGCATTTGACGGAGCATTTTTTACGGCATCAGCTACATTTTCAAAAACATTCGGAATACCGAATTGTTTCGCCATATCGTGTGCCTTGGAAATTGTTCTGTTTGTAATACCAAAAACAGTAAAACCCGCCATTTTATAAGCCGGTAAATGCGCATCTTTTACAATGCCACTCGCGCCAATAATAATAATCGGCTGTGTTGTTTCGGGCAATAATGGTTTATATGGAATATTCATAACTATATAATTTTTTGAATAGCATTCTGAGTTTCTTCTAATAATTTTTCGGATGAAATGTCACTTTCTATAGCTTTTAAAATCATTTGGTCAATCAACTCAGCTACTTTAGGCCACACGGGAGTTTGAGGTAAAGTCAAAGCATTTTCATGAAGCATTTCCAGCTTGTGATAAAAGGGAATGGTTTTGTTGATTTCGGGATCGTTCCAGGTTGATTTGCGACAGCCAATTCCGCCTTCATTGGTTAACAATTTATCACTTTCGGGCGTGGTGGCAAATCGTAGAAAATCGTAAGCCAGTTTTTGGTACTTGCTTCCTGTGCCAATGGTGTACAGCCAATATACATTCAGAGAAGCCGTTTTATGATTTTCGTCGTGTGGCAATTTCGTAATATCTACTTTACCTTTTACTTTTGATTCTTCGATTACTTCGCACATTGAGGCGAATCCAAACCAATTGATGGCCATTGCAGCCTGACCTTCGGCGAAAGCCATTCCTGCTTCAACGGAACCAAAATCTTTCGACTTTGGATGAACAGCATTTTTATTATTGACGATTGTTCTGTAAAAATCCAAAGCTTCAATCGCTGCAGTATGATTGATGTTGATTTGGTTTTGAGTATTTAATAAAGAACCGCCTCTGGTCCATAATTGCAGGCAAAAATCAAAAACCATATTGTGTCCGTCAGGATAATTGGCAAAAACACAGCCGTAAAGATTGTCTTCCGGGCGATTAAAAAATTCAGCTATTTGAGTGAATTGTTTCCAGGTTTTTGGAGGGTTCAATTCGTAGCCAAACTGCTTTTTGAAGTTTTCTTTTTCGGTTAAATCGTCAAATAAATCTTTTCTAAAGATCAAACATTCGGGACCATCGTGAAAAGGAAGTCCGTAAGTTCCGTTGTTGATTTGCTGTAAATGCAATAAAGATTGATGCCAGCCTTCGGGATAATTTTGAGGCATATTTTCAGCAATCAATGGGTTTAAATCCAGAACCGCTTTTTCATTTGCAGCATCAAAAATCCAATCGGTATTGATGTGTGCGATGTCCCAAGTCCCATTTTTTAAACCTTCTTTTGTGATAGTTTCCTCATAAAGATCGTGCAATTCAAAAGGAATCATTTCAGCTTCAATTGTGATATTGTTTTTTAGGCAAAACAAATCCCATAGCTTTTGAAGTGTAGTTTCAAAAGGATCGAATTTTCTAATAGCGATTCTTAATTTATCCATTATTACCCAATAAATTCTTTAATAATTCGCGCATTGTCCTGACCTAATTTTGGAGAACCTTTAGTTGATGTAAAATATTCTCCGTCTATTTTAATCGGACATCGTGTTGTTTTATACGAATAGCCATCCTGCATTTCGACTTGTTGTGTAAAATCTAAAATTTTAAAACCTTCTTCAGCAAAAAGTTGTTTATAATTCAATACTTTGGCACACCAAATATCAGCAGGTTCTAAAATATCCAGCCAAAATTGAGTGTCCTGAGTTTTTAAATGAGAAGCCAGAATGTTCTTGATTTCATCTCTCAATTCAAATTTATTTTCAGGAAACTGCAGCAATTCATCACACTGTAACAGCGAAGCCAAAACCGGAATTGACCCCATCGCCAATGCTAAATAGCCGTCATTGGTTTTGTAAATTCCATACGGAGCACCCAAATAAGCATGTGCATTGTTGGATTTTGTTCGAACAGGCAATTCACCACCATCGTTAAAATAAGTGGTAATGGTTTCAAACTGAAAATCAAAAGCCGATTCCAACATGCTTACCTGAACTTTTGCACCCATATTGTGAGTTGCTTTTCTGTACAAAGCAGCGAGAATTCCTTGTGCCAAATGTGCTCCCGCCAACATATCCACAATCGATAATCCCATTGGTACCGGACCATCTTCCTGATTGCCACTCAACCAGGTCAAGGCAGTCAATGATTGCAATAATAAATCCTGCCCCGGTAAATCTTTTAATTCGGATTTGGTGCCATAGCCGGAAATTTCGGCATAGACTATATTGGGATTTATTTTTTTTACGTTATCATAACTCAAACCCACTCGCTCCATTACTCCGGGTCTGAAATTATGCATCACCACATCGGCTTTAGCCAATAATTTTTTTAATTTTTCGAGTTCTGAAGACTGTTTGAAATCAATAGCAAATGATTCTTTGTTTCTGTTGATGGTATGAAAAACAGAAGATTCACCGTTCATTATCAAATCAGAAGTATATAGGGTTCGGCAGATATCTCCTGTTCCCGGTTTCTCAATTTTTATCACACGAGCACCTAAATCCGCCAATCGCAAACTCGCCGATGGACCCGAAAGAAACTGGCTAAAATCTATTATTAAATAATCTTCTAGTGGTTTCATGTGTTTAAAAATTGTTCGTGTATTTGTAAATTGTCTTCACCCACTTTAGGAGCAGCTTTTGGACTTACTAAAATTTCTCCGTCTAATTGAATAGGGCTTCTTGTAGTAATTAATGTTTCTCCATCTGAATTTTTTACGGTTTGTTTTAGCTGTAATTCCTTCACGAAAGATTGATTGTCTAATTCTTCATAATTCAGAACTTTGCCACACCAAATCCCTTCTTTTTGAAGTAAATTCAACCAATAATCAGCTGTTTGAGTGAGCAGTTTTTCGCTTAAAATATTTCTTATTTCATCTCTTTGAGAAAACCAAAGATGTTTGTCAGCATATTTATTTAAATCAATTCCTAAAACATTTCCAATAAAAAGCAAATCTCCCATAGCCAGGGAAATATAACTATCCTGAGTTTGATAAACACCATATGGGGCACTCAAAAAAGCGTGTGCACTTCCTTTTACATTTCCACGTTCCGGTTGTTGTCCTCCATCATTCAAGTAAGAAGTAATTGCTTCGAATTGAACATCCAAAACAGATTCCAATAAACTTACTTCTACCAAAACGCCTTTCCCAGTTTTGGCTCTTTTTAATAATGCTGCTAAAATTCCCTGAACAAAATGATTGCCACACATTAAATCGGCAACAGCCAAACCAAATGGAACCGGCTCCTGACTTTTTCGACCGCTTAACCAGCTTAATCCGGAAAGTGATTGTAGTAACAAATCCTGTCCGGGTTTATTGGCCCACGGACCTTTGTCTCCGTAACCCGTAATGGTTCCGTAAATTATTTTGGAATTAATAGCTAATGCATCCGCAAAAGTGAGCCCGATTTTATCCATCACCCCCGGTCTGAAATTATGTGTCATAATATCAGCTTTGGCAATCAGTTTTTTTACTAAAATTAAATCTTCCGGGTTTTTTAAATCCGCTGCAAACGATTCTTTATTTCTGTTAATGGTATGAAAAAGCAAACTGCTGTCATCAACAAAAAGATCTTTGATGTTTAATTGACGACAGGCTTCTCCTTTTACAGGACGTTCAATTTTGATGACTCTTGCTCCTAAATCGGCTAATTTTAATCCCGCAGATGGTCCTGCCAAAAACTGGCAAAATTCTAAAACGACTAATCCTTCTAATGGTTTCATGCCGTTTTTAAGTTTAAGGACTTCGCGTAAAGTGAGTTCATTGCTGATAAAACAGATTCTTCGTTGCCGCCATTCATCAAATAATCACGAACTACATCTCCGGCATGATCCTGGAAATACATATGTCCGGAGTATCTTGGGCGAAGGAAAGCACGCTCTAAGGCAGGCAAGGTATTTTTGAAATAATCATGAGTTATTCCGTTAATTCGGTCACTTTTCCAGGCTTGCAAATGTCCGGGCTGTCCACCATTATCGGCAAATATATTTTGCTGTACTTGTGATGATCCTGCAAATTCTGCATATTTAATGGCTTCGGGAATGTGTTGGCTAAAAGAAGATACCGCTAATCCTGTTCCGCCTAATGAACTAATCATTGGTTGACTATTCAATTTTACCAAATCATAAAAATGAAGTAAATTTTTGCTGTAACCAATTCGGGAATAATTAGAATATCCGTAAGCAAAAGGGCAGTAGGCAATTTCATCTGAATTGACCATCGCTTCGTAAACCTGGATTGGATTTCTGTTGAAATTGGCAGGATCGATTAATTGTGCCAATTCTCTGAATAACTGCAAAGCTTTTTTTCCTGTTTCCAGAGAAATCACTTTCTCTTCAGATTGAAACGGAACTTCACCCAAACTACAGCAATACATATAAAAACTCATCAATACATCCACCGGAATTCCTGCAAACGCAACCAGTCCTTTTTTTGCTAAAGCCAATAGATCATCATAAGTCTGAGGAACTTTTAAACCTTGTTTTTCTAAAATATCCAATCGGGCAGCAGCAACCGGAGTTGCAGCATCTATTGGTAATGCCCATAATTTATCGCTAAAAACATAACTTCCGTAAGAACGTCCTACGGTATTAATTTCCTGATCATTTATATATTCTGATGAAAGATAATCTGATAAAGGAAGAATGGCATTGGTGTGTGCGCCGAAACCTGTCCATGGGTGATCAATTACCAGTAAATCAAACCTTTTGGCCAGATCTTCTATCGAAGCATCAGCAAATTCCTGTAAACTTCTTTTCTCCCAGCTAATTTCTATTCCCGGATTTAATTCGGTAAAACGCTGAGCAGTAGCAACCATTGGCAATAAACCTCTTGTGTGATTCCATGTTATGCCTTTTAGTTTTGTCATTTTTTTATAATTATAGATTATATTTTTTAAATAATAAATGTAAAAAGTACAATTACAAATGTAAAAATAAGATTGGAATGAACAATCCTGCCTATGGTTAATAAATGCGTTTTTTAAGATAATTAATATTTTATTTGAATGTTTTTTACAAACTGGTTAAAAAATGTGATAATTTATTAAAGTATGGTTATTTTTGGATGTTCTTTTTTTAATATTAATATTTAAAATTACTTTTGTAATTGTGGGTTTTACATTTATTAAGATTTTGAAGAAAAAATAAAGAATAATTTAAACAGATGTTGACGGGTAAATTTTATATTACCAATGCGTGTGCTGTTGCCGGACTTAGAGGAAATCCTTACAGAGATGATTCATATGAATAACGAAAGAAAAAAGATAACACCTAAAGCAACCAGTCCTTTTATTTTTGCAGCTCTAGAATTAAATCGATAATATTAAGAATAATAAAAGAACTAATAAATATGTTTTCATTACAAAATAAAAAAGCCGTAATAACCGGTGGAGGAAGTGGAATAGGAAGAGCAATTGCGACTTTGTTCGCTAAACAAGGGGCTGAAGTACACATTGTTGATTTAACAATCGAAAGCGCTAAGGATGCTGTTGATGAAATAAAAAATGCGGGTGGAAAAGTATTTTCTTATGCCTGTAATGTCTCCAGTCAGAAAGAAGTAACGGAAACATTTGAAAAAATTGGTAACATCCATATTCTTATCAATAATGCAGGGATTGCAAATGTTGGTAAAGTAGACACTACATCAGAGACTGATTTTGACCGTGTGATGGATGTGAATGTAAAAGGAGTTTACAACTGTTTATTTGCAGCAATACCAAAATTCAGATTGTCAAACGGAGGTGTGATTTTGAACATGGCTTCGATTGCCGCCTGGGTTGGTATTCCGGACAGGTTTGCTTACTCAACAGCTAAAGGTGCCGTTATGGCCATGACTTTATCTGTTGCCAAAGATTATATCAAAGAGAATATCCGTTGTAATTCAATTTCACCTGCAAGGGTTCATACACCTTTTGTTGATGGTTTTATTTCGAAAAACTATGCAGGAAAAGAAGAAGAAATGTTCGAAAAATTATCTCAGTCACAACCAATAGGCCGAATGGGAAAACCGGATGAAATTGCAACTCTGGCATTGTACTTATGCAGTGACGAAGCCGGATTTATTACCGGTAGTGATTATCCTATTGACGGAGGTTTTATCAAATTAAATAATTAAATAAAGATACTAAGGTTCTAAGTTACTAAGCCGTTAAGATTTTTTAGACTTAGAACTTCAGAACCTTAGCAACTTAGTAACTTAAAAAAATAAAGAAATGAAATTAATACGTTTTGGAGCGGTTGGAAAAGAAAAACCGGGAGTTTTAATTGGAGAAAAAAGATATGATGTTTCTTCAATTGTAACTGATTTTAATGAAGCTTTTTTTGAAGATAATGGTTTGGAAAAGTTAAAAAAAGCATTAGAAAGCAATCCTGTTTTGCCTGAAGTTAGTGCAGATGTACGCTTAGGTTCACCGGTCGCAAGACCTTCAAAAATAATCTGTATCGGATTGAATTATGTAGATCATTGTCATGAGACTGGTGCTCCAATTCCGGCAGAACCTATTATCTTTTTCAAATCAACGACTTCTTTATGTGGCCCGAATGATGATTTGATTATACCGAAAAACAGTGAAAAAACAGACTGGGAAATCGAGTTGGCATTTGTGGTTGGTAAAAAAGCAAGTTACGTAGAAGAAGCAGAAGCTTTAGATTATGTGGCCGGATATGCTTTATTAAATGATTACAGTGAAAGAGCTTTTCAAATCGAAATGGGCGGGCAATGGGCAAAAGGTAAAGGTTGTGATACCTTCGCGCCGCTTGGACCATTTTTGGCTACTCAGGATGAAATTGCAGATGTGAATAATTTACCAATGTGGTTAACGGTTAACGGAAAGAAATTCCAAAATAGTAACACTTCAAATTTAGTTTTCAAAATTCCATTTTTGGTGCATTACCTAAGCCAGTTCATGACTTTGCTTCCTGGGGATATTATCAGTACAGGAACGCCTCCGGGAGTTGGTTTGGGAATTAAACCGGATCCAATTTACATTAAACCGGGTGATATTATTGAATTAGGCATGGACGGATTAGGTTCCAGCAAACAAGTAGCAAAAGCCTACAGTAAATAATTAAAATTAACCTTTTGTGGGTGTAATTCATAAAAGTTTGCTTTAACACATAGAAACATAGATTTTATTTAAAAAAAAATACGAAAAGAAATACATTTCTTTCACATAGTCTGCTATGTGTATTTTAAATAGTGAAACGCCTATTTTTAGTTTTCAAAATCTATGTTTCTATGTGTTAAAAATCAAACTCAAAGGATTAAAATTAGACTTTTCTGATAATAAAATATAAAAAAGAGACTCATAAAATGAAATATATTGTTTGTGAAAAGCCGCAGGAGTTTCTATTGAAAGAGAAACCAATGCCGGAACCAAAAGAAGGAGAAGTACTTTTGAAAATTAAGAGAATAGGCGTCTGCGGAACCGATATTCATGCATTTGGAGGAACTCAGCCTTATTTTGAATATCCAAGAATTTTGGGGCATGAACTGGCAGCCGAATATATTAAAGGAAATGCAAAAGGTTTTGAACCGGGAGATAAAGTAACTTTTATTCCTTACTTCAGTTGCGGAAAATGTGTAGCCTGTCGAAATGGATTGACCAATTGCTGTGCGAATATCAAAGTTTTTGGAGTACATATTGATGGCGGAATGGCAGAGTATGTAACTGTTCCTGAACAATATTTGCTGCACGGACAAGGTTTGGATTATGATGAACTGGCTTTGGTAGAACCGCTTGCTATTGCTGCTCACGGTGTACGCAGAGCAGGAGTAAAAGCTACCGATACAGTTTTGGTAATGGGTGCCGGTCCTATTGGATTAGGATTGATCCAGTTTGCAAAAATTGCCGGTGCCAAAGTTATTGTTATGGATATCAATGAGTATCGTCTTAATTTTTGCAAAGAAGCACTTCAGGCAGATGAAACGATAAACCCTTTGCATGATGATGTAGCAATACGATTGGCAGAGTTGACCAATGGAGACATGGCCAATGTGGTGATTGATGCTACCGGAAATCAAAAAGTGATGAACAGTGCATTCAATTATATTTCTCATGGCGGGAGATTTGTTTTAGTAGGACTTCAAAAAGGAGAATTAAGTTTCAGCCACCCTGACTTTCATAAAAGAGAATCCACTTTAATGAGTAGCCGAAATGCGATTATTGAAGATTTTGAATATGTAATGCAATGTTTGAAAGCGGGTAAAATCGATCCAAAAAAATACATTACACACAGAGCTGACTTTTCGGATATGATTACTGAATTTGAAAAATGGATTGATCCGAAAAACAATACCATCAAAGCAATTATAGAATTAAATTAATTCTGAAAAAATAACAATTATGGATTTAAATTTAAAAGGAAAAATAGTAGCTGTATCTGGTTCAGCGGGTAAAGAGGGAAGTATTGGTGAAACGATCATCAACCGCTTGGCAGATGAAGGAGCTATTCCGGTTCTGATTGATAGAAATAGCAGAGGTTTTGGTTATGCTGAAGCATTGCAAAAAAAAGGAATCGATTCTTTATTTGTAGAAACCGATGTAACCGATCCTGTTCAGATGGAAAATGCAGTTGCGAAAATTGTAGAAAAATATGGTAGGATAGATGCTGTTATCAATAATGTGGGGGTCAATGATGGTGCCGGATTAGATTCCAGTTATGAAGAATTTATGGATTCTTTGAAACTGAATGTAGTAAGCTATTTTTTATTGGTCAAATATGCACTTCCGTATCTAAAAGAAGCAAAAGGAAATATTCTGAATATTGGTTCCAAAGTGGCTTTAACAGGGCAAGGAGGAACTTCAGGCTATGCTGCTGCAAAAGGAGGAGTACTTGGACTTACCAGAGAATGGGCAGTAGATTTGATTCAGTACGGAATTCGTTCTAATGCGATTATTATTGCAGAAAGTTATACTCCGGCCTACGAAGACTGGATTAAAACGGTACCGGATGGCGAAGCAGTTTTGAAAAAAATCAATAAAAGTATTCCGTTTGAGTCCAGAATGACAAAAACAGTAGAAATAGCAGATACGGCACTTTTTATTATTTCTGATCGTTCTTCTCACACAACAGGACAATTTGTTTTTGTTGATGGAGGTTATGTTCACTTAGATCGTGCTTTAATCAGTGATGTAAATTAGTTTTATGAATAACCGAATTGACTCACATCAGCATTTTTGGAAATTTGATCCGATTAGGGATAGTTGGATTGATGATTCAATGCGACAAATTCAAAGAGATTTTTTACCCGAAGATTTATTGCCATTGCTTTCTGAAAATAAATTTGCAGGCAGTGTGGCAGTTCAGGCAAGTCAATCTGAAGAAGAAACTAATTTTTTATTAGATCTGGCTTTAAAGAATGATTTCATAAAAGGAGTCGTAGGCTGGGTAGATTTAAGGGCTGAAAATATTGCTGAACGACTGAATCACTTTTCTAAATATGAAAAATTAAAAGGTTTCAGGCATGTTGTGCAGGGAGAACCTGATGATTTTATGTTCAGAAAAGATTTTCGAAACGGAATTGCAGCTTTAAAAGAGTTTAATTTTACATATGATATCCTGATTTTTCATCGTCAGTTGTCTGCTGCAATTGATTTGGTAAAGTCTTTCCCGGAACAGGTTTTTGTTATCGATCATATTGCTAAACCGGATATAAAATTGAGAGATATCGAATCCTGGAAAAAAGGAATGGAAGAGATTGCAAAATTCAAAAATGTAAGTTGTAAAATTAGCGGAATGGTTACTGAAGCAGATTGGAATTCATGGAAATCATCAGATTTGAAACCTTATCTGGATGTCATTTTTGAGAATTTTTCTGCTGATAAATTAATGTTCGGATCTGACTGGCCGGTTTGTAATGTGGCTTCGGATTATACAGAAGTTGTGAAAACCTTAGAAGATTATATTACTTTGTTTTCAATTGAAGATCAGAATAAAATTTGGTATGAAAATGCAAAATCATTTTATAAACTGAATGATTAAGAAATAACACCAATTAGACATATAATAATGGTCTATTTGTTCTTTTGTCGAAGGGCTCGAACTGACAATTGGAATATTACATAAATCTAAATATATAAGTATTTTCAATATATAAAAAAAGCGTGAAAGTTTAGATTCACGCTTTTTTTGTTTTTTTATTGTTTTAAAATATCAGTTTCAGGAGTCCATTTTTTTTGCCATTCGGGATATTTTTTCAAGGCTTTTTCAGGATTATACGTATACCATGCATATCCGCTTCTGCGTTCCCGGCTAACTTCGGCCAAGGAATATAAGTAGACACTGTCCCTGTCACAAAACAAAGGTCTTCCTGTTCCCAATTCATAATAGCGTGTCCAGATTGGAGGAGCGGTAGAGTCAATAACAACTCTGCGGTCATCGGTAACTTTTTTGTATTTTGAGTCAAATTCCGGAGCCTGAAAAGTTTCTACTCTGGTGTTGTAGATTTTAGAATCCGAAAACCATTTAATGGCACCTTGTACAGATCTGATAATCTGTTCACTTGGATTTTCTATTTTCATCAAAAATAAAACGATATCAACACTCTCGGCATTACTGACACTTGGCGGTTCGAACTTTCGGGCCCATGTAGGTAATAAAGTTATTTCATCATGCTGCTGGCACCAGGCAGTAAGTTTTCCATGATCTGAAATTTGTGTTTTTAAGATGCAGTCAATTCCTTTTTCATAAGAAATACTCACTTTGTTTTTTGTTTCAGAATCTACAAAACTAAGATTAGGATCATTCTGCACTATTTTCCCTAACAAATTCATAATCCCCATATAAGCTCCGTCATTGAAAGTTATATGGCGGCTATACCCTTTTTCTAAAGGAAAGTATTGTGGCCAGCCTCCATTAGGATATTGTGCTTCCAGAATAAAATCAATTCCTTTAAGACAAGCGTCCTTGTATTTTTCGATTTTAGTCTGTGTGTAAACCTGTGCTAAATAATAAATATGGGTATAAGTAGTCGAATTGTCGAAAGTAGTGTGAAGAACAGATTTTGTCTTAACCACATCATTTATTTGCTCCGGGGTTAAAATAGCTCTCATGTCATAATTTTTTGGCCATCCACCATTATCACGCTGAAAATACAAAATGTTATCGGCTATTTTAGTGTATTCAGATTCATCGTATTTGGGTTGATTAGGAACCGCATTTACGATATTAGTTTTGTCATTAATAAAATACCAATGATTAACACCATCACTAAATGGTTTTGTACTGATTGCCACCTTGCTTTCTTTGTCTGATTGGGCAGTAGAATAAAAAAATGAAAAGAAGGTTAGTATAATAACGAAAGATAAGCTTTTCTTTTTGGTCAGTCTTTGGAATATTTTCATTGTAATTTTTTTGTTGAGCTTCTGTTATGTGATTTATTTTGCTAAAACTTAGACATAACAGGAGCTAAATGGTTTAATCAATTATAATTTTACTGCCGATTTAGGAACAGTTTCCCCAATGGTAGTTTTTTTGGAAAAATCTAAATTTGCAGAAGAAACTAATTCAACATTTTCAGTAGCTTCTCCATTAATGGTAACAGCTTTAGACGATGCCGAATTAAATTCAATATTTTTTAACGATATGTTTTTACCATTATAAATGTCAATTACATTTGGTGTTGCTATATCCAGTTTAGCATTAGTGATTTTGATTCCGTTAGCATCAATAATCGAAAAACCTTTTTCTGCTTTGGCAATTAAATTAGTGATTTCGATATTTTCTAAGTTCATTTCAGGTAAACCCTGAAGGAAAACAGCTTGTTGAGCCCCGGCAATCGTTACATTTTTTATTGAGATATTTTTAAACTGAGGTGTTTTTTCATCAACAGGAACTTTTTTCGAGCTAACTGTATTTCCACCTTCGGCCAAAGTTTCTGCAATAGATTTTCCACCATAATAAAGATCAAAAGAAATAGCCTGTGATGGAATATCTGTCATGTAAATATCCGAGATAAAGATATTTTCGACAACACCTCCGCGTCCACGGTTACTTTTGAAACGCAATCCGACATCAGTTCCCATAAAAGAACAATTAGAGACGTGCAAATTCTTTACACCGCCCGACATTTCGCTTCCTACAGTTACACCGCCATGCCCATGATAAACGATATTGTTTTTTACAATAATGTTTTCACAAGGAATACCGCGATCACGACCGTCTTTGTCTTTTCCGGATTTAATACAGATAGCATCGTCACCTACATCAAAACTGGAATTTTCAACGATAACATTTTTACAGGATTCCACATCAAGACCATCACCATTTTGAGAAAACCAAGGGTTACGAACCGTTACATTACGAACAATTAAATCTTCTATCATTAAAGGATGAATATTCCAGGCAGGAGAATTTTGAAATACAGGTCCGTCAAACATCACTCTTTTGCTGTTTTGAATACTGACCAATACTGGACGAAGAAAATCATGAATAGCTTCAAATTCTTCTTTGGTTTTTAAATCCAAACGTACATTCTGATCCGCACCTACTGAGGCTTTCATAAATGTTTCTGATGGATACCAGCTTTCTTTCTTTTCATTAAGAACTCCGCCTGAAGCAACAAATTTTTTCCATTGGCTTTCCGTTAGTTTGCTTTTTTTAACCTGTCTCCATACTTCACCGGAACCATCCCAGACACCTTTTCCGGTGAAGGCAATGTTTTCTAAGTTTTTACCATAAATAGGAGAAATACAACGCCAGGTATTTAAACCCTCAAAACTGGTTTCGACAAGTGGGTATAAACTTTTATCAGTAGAAAATTTGATTAATGCTCCTGTTTCCGCATGTAGTTCAAGATTACTTTTTAAAATGATTGGACCAGTAAGCCAAATCCCCGGAGGAATAACCACTTTTCCGCCCCCTTTTTTTGAAACTGCATCAATTGCATCTGCAAAAGCTTTGGTATTTAAAACATATCCTCCATTGACAGCACCAAAATCTTTTATGTTTACAGTATTTTTTGGAATTAATGGCTCTTTGACCTTGTCCATTTTAAATTCAATGTTTTGGTAAGTTTCATTGGATTTAGATTTTTGAGCGGCCATATTTTCTGAACAGCACGTTATTAAAACTGCCAAAAGAATACGAAAAAGGTTAGTTGTGATAGTTTTCATTCTATTGAATTTTATTAAAATTGAATTTTTCAAATACCAAAATAATGAGAGAATGTTTATATTGGTTGTTGTTTTTTATTGATTTGGAAATAAGTCCCTTTTTAAACGAAAATACAATAATGTAATCGATTGCACAAATTTATTAAAAATATTTCCCAAAATATTTAAAGGTCGAAACTCAATCTGTCATTTTATAATCATTTTTACTTATAAATTCTTTTAAAACTCTATTAAAGGGCAGTAGTTCAAAACCTAAGGTGATAATAGGAATACAGGAGGGTACAGGACACTTTTATTTTGCAGTTACATTAATTTGTGCCATAATATTTAATAGAAATGTTAAAATTATTCAGGATGTAAAATTTTTAGTACTTTATGCTGAATCCCTGATAATTTTTAATGATCGAAAAAGTTAAAAATAAAATAATGCGTTTATATACTTTTAAAAAATTACTTGTAGTTTTTCTGATGATGTTCACTCTCTTTTCAGGCAGTGCTGCCGAAATATGGGTTTCACCCCAGGGCAGTGATGCTAATCCAGGGACTAAAGAAAGTCCTTTGGCGACTGTACAAATGGCGGTTAGAAAAGCCAGAGAATTACGCCGTTTGAAAGATGTCTCCATAAAAGACGGAATCCGTATTATCATAATGAACGGAACCTATTATTTAAACGAACCTTTGTTTGTAAGACCTGAAGATTCCGGAACGGCAGACAGTCCAACAACTATTGAAGCGGCTGCCAACGCTAAACCAATATTAAGCGGTGGAATCGAAATTAAAAATTGGAAAAAATCTGTAATTGCCATAAACGGAAAAAAAGGAATCGTTTGGGAAGCCGATGCTCCTCAACAAGCTGGTGAAATTATCAATTACCGACAATTGTGGGTTAACGGAAAAAAAGCTGTTAGAGCCAAAAGCACAGCTGGAAATCAGATGGACAGAATTTTGTCTTGGGATGCTGCTACGGAAACCTGTTGGATTCCTTTAAAGGATAAATCGGTTAAGTTCGAGCCTGGTATGGAAATGTTCATTGTACAATGGTGGGCTATTGCCAATCTGAGAATCAAAAATATCGAAATTCAAAAAGACAGTGCCAGACTTTCGTTTGAACAACCAGAAAGCCGTATTCAAAGCGAACATCCGTGGCCAGCTCCATGGATTTCTAAAAATAACGGAAATTCTGCATTCTATTTAAACAACGGAATGTCAATGTTAAATGAGGCAGGAGAATGGTATTTGGATAGAAAAAATGCCAAAATCTATTACATTCCAAGAAAGGGTGAGGATATGAATTCAGCCAAAGTCATAGCACCTGTTTTAGAAAATTTGGTAGAGATAAAAGGAACAATAGATTCACCGGTTAGTTATTTTAAATTTAAGGGAATTTCGTTTCAGTACAGCAACTGGCTTCGTCCTTCGCAGCAAGGACACGTTCCATTACAGGCGGGAATGTATTTATTGGATGCCTATAAATTAAAAACTCCCGGAACTCCTAATCAGGCGAGTTTGGAAAATCAAGGTTGGGTTGGCAGACCGAGAGCAGCCGTTGAGGTAAATTATGCCAACAATACCCAATTCGAAGGTTGCAGTTTTGAGCATTTATCTTCTACAGGATTGGATTTTCATAGAGGAACGAATCATAATACTGTCAAAGGAAATTTATTTAAAGATATTGGTGGCAACGGAATCAATCTAGGTGTTTTCTCTGAAGAATCTTTCGAGGCACATTTGCCTTATACGGTAAAAGACGAAAGAATAGTTTGTTCGGACGAATTGATTGCGGATAATTTAATTACCAATGTTGCCAACGAAGATTGGGGATGTTTGGGAATTGCTGCTGGTTTTATAAAGAATCTTACTATCGAACACAATGAAATTTCGGATGTGGCCTACAGCGGAATTTCAATGGGATGGGGTTGGACACACACCGAAAACGTGATGCGAAACAACAAAATAATTGGCAACAAAATTCATCATTATGCAAAGCATTTACATGATGTGGCTGGTATTTACACACTTTCATCGCAACCTGACAGCAGGATAGAAGAGAACTATATTGATAAAGTTTACAATAGTCCGTATGCGCACGATCCGTTTTTGTGGTTGTATTTGTACACCGATGAAGGCACGCAGGGCTTTACCATAAAAAACAACTGGATTCCGATTCAAAAAACATTGAAAAACCACAACGGTCCAGCCGGAAATGTTTGGCAGGACAATTATGCTTTTGTAAATCCTAAAATCAAGGAAAAAGCAGGTATTCGAGCTCCATATGGTGATTTAACAAAAGAAGTTGTTGTTGATGAAGCTTGGGGACTGCAAGAAATGCCAAAAGCTGTTGCCATTGAATTAATCGGGAAGGATTTGGATGTGGAAAAAATCAGATCGACGATAAAAGGCTTTCGAATCGTAGGCGAAGAATTGTACCAATGGGAAAACCATTTGGTAATTTACGGTTTGATGAATCAGCCGGAAAGAACGAAAAGAAAATTGGCTTTGGCTTTTCCAGCATTGGAAATTAAAATCTACGAAAACCCAGTTTATGATTTTCAAAATTTCGAAAGATGCAAAGATGTTAAAGTTGCATCCGAATGGGAAAATATTGTTCTGACTGCGAATTTGGTGCAAGATGAAAAACTGCAAAAAGAATACGTTGATTACCACACTACCCAATTCGAAAAGTGGCCGGAAATTGCAAAAGGTTTCTGTAATGCCGATTTTCAGCAATTGCAGGTTTTCAAAAACGGAAGACAATTAATGCTGATTATCAGTATTCCGAAAGGAGAAAATTTGGATAAACTGAATCCAAAAACAACCGAAAATAATCCCCGTGTCGATGATTGGAATAATCTGATGAAAAAATATCAAACTGGAATCGAAGGGACAAAACCGGGCGAAACTTGGATATTTATGAATAAATTGAATTAACCAATAACTTTTTTGAAACCATATATTTAACCGCTCTATGAAGCAAACCAATCATCAATTTTTTGACTTTTTAGATTTTAATACCGATTTATCTTTAGAAGAAGGAGTTTCTAGAGTATGGAAAGCCTGCAAACCTACCGCCATTGCCCAAAATGGACTGGGGGTAGTCTTGACTGTACCATTTCAATGCCAGCTTTTATCAAATGAATTTGCTCCCGATAAATCTATTTTACGAAAAGATTTTCAATTGTATTTACGTGCTTTTGGAGATAAAATACTAAGAGTAAGCATTGGTTTTGAAAAAGAAATTATGGAAGTTTCGCCAATGTTAGAAATTGCTGCCGAGCTTCAAGAAATAAAATTAAGTTTTGAAATAAAAGAAGAACAATGGGAAGTTAAAGATGAAAAGGGAATTATTCGTGCTATTTTCGATTTATCCAATCCCGAAATTGACCATTGGAGTGATTTGTTAACCGCACCAGAAGAATCAATGCAGGCTATTTTTCTTCCTGACGGAAAAAAGGAAATTAAGGTAAGTGCATACGATCAGTTTTTTCCAAATAGGATGGATGCGATGTGTCTTTCATTTATCGAAAGATATAATGAACCAGCCAAAGTTTCTATCTCTTTTCACGCTAAACCTGATGAGAAATTTGTGGGAACAGGGGAACGTTTTTGTAAAATGGATTTGGCGGGACATACTTTTCAGCTAAAAAACCAAGACGGACAAGGGGTAAATAATAAGAGAACCTATAAAAATATTCCGTTTTATCTTTCGAGTGAAATGTATGGAATGTTCTTGCATACCTCGGCATATTGCAAGTTTTCAATGGCCGATTTTTCAACCCGTTCGGTTCAATTATTAGTTGAAGAACCGATTTTGGATATCTTTTTAATTGGAGAAGAAAATCCAGAAAAAATAATGTTTCGTTACAAACAGCTTACTGGTTTTCCAACTGTTCCTCCGCTTTGGAGTTATGGAGTCTGGATGAGTCGCATGACTTATTTTTCAGAAGACGAGGTAAACGAAATTTGTGATAGAATGCGTGCCGAAGATTTTCCCTGCGATGTCATTCATTTGGATACAGGCTGGTTTAAAACGGATTGGCTTTGTGAATGGAAATTTAATCCAGAGCGATTCCCAGATCCAAAACGATTTGTTTCTCGTTTAAAAGATAATGGATATAGGGTAAGTCTTTGGCAAATGCCTTATATCGCTGCCGATGCAGAACAATTTGAGGAGGCTAAAGCTAATAAATACATGAGTATCCTTGATTCAAAAAAAGAACAGGGAGGTTCTAACTTCAGTAATTTGGATTATGCTGGAACTATCGATTTTACGTATCCAAAAGCGGTAGAATGGTATAAAAATTTATTGCGGGAACTTTTAGAAATGGGAGTGGTTTGTATTAAAACCGATTTTGGCGAAGAAATTCATTTGGACGCCAAATACCACAATATGGCTCCTGAATTATTGAATAATTTATATGCGCTGTTGTATCAAAAGGCCGCTTTTGAAGTAACCAAAGAAGTTGCTGGCGATGGTGTGGTTTGGGCAAGAGCCGGTTGGGCTGGATGTCAGCGTTACCCGATTCATTGGGGCGGGGATGCGGCTGCTTCTTGGGACGGAATGGCTGGTTCGTTGAAAGGTGGACTGCATTTGGGTTTGTCTGGATTTGGTTTTTGGAGTCACGATGTACCCGGTTTTCACGGAGTGCCTAATTTTATGAACTCTGTTGTACCAGATGATTTGTATGTTCGTTGGACACAGTTTGGAGTATTTACTTCGCACATTAGGTACCACGGAACTTCAAAACGAGAGCCTTATCATTACCCAAATATCTCAGATATCGTTAGAAAATGGTGGAAACTTCGCTATGCCTTATTGCCTTATATTTTAGAGCAAAGTGAATTAACAACCACTACAGGTTATCCTGTTTTGAGAGCGTTGCTGCTGCATCATCCAGCAGATAAAATGTGTTGGCATATTGACGATCAATATTATTTTGGTGATGATTTCTTGGTTGCACCTATTATGAATTCTGAAAACACCAGAGATGTTTATTTACCCGAAGGAATTTGGGTTAATTTCTTTACAGGAGAAATAATACAAGGAGGTTGCTGGTTAAATAATTTTGAAGCGGTTATGGAAGAAATGCCAGTTTGGGTTAAAAAAGGAGCTTTAATTCCAATGTATCCAGAAGCGGTAAATTGTACGGATGAAATGGATTTACAGAAAACAATATCGATTACAATAGATGCTAATTTCAAAGGAATTTGGAAGCATTTGAATTTTATATAAAAAAGTAAAAAAAATAATAATTTAAAAACTTAAAAAAATGAACGCAGTTTTGACCGACCAACAAATGAACCAATTTCAAGAAGAAGGATTTTGTATTGTAAAAAATGTAATTCCAAAAGAACTTATTGAAAGATTAAAAGACGAATGTCAGCGATTTATCAAAGAGAAAGATGATGAAATGGATCGCAAAGGAGTAGAGGTGGATGAAATCAACCACAAGGGAAAAAGATATTTTATCGCCTTGCGTTACAAAGACAGCAAGACGATGCAGGATCTTATTTTTGGTAAAGAAATGGAAGAAATTACCAGAAAAATATTGGGTGAAAACGTGTATTTATTTTTGGAACAATTTGTTGTAAAAGCGGCTGATAAAGGGATGACATTCTCTTGGCATCAAGATTCCGGTTATTTGGATTTCAAACACAAACCTTATTTGTCTATTTGGTGTCCATTAGATGCTGTTACTGAAGAAAATGGAACGGTTTATCTTTTGCCATACAAAGACGCTGGAACTCAAGATAGAATTGACCACGTATTACAAGAAGGAACGAATGATAAAATTGGTTATTTTGGAGATAATCCAGGAATTCCAGCAGTTTTAGAGGCAGGTGATGTAGCTGTGTTTTCAAGTACTTGTTTCCACAGAAGCGGTTCTAATAAAACGGATAAATCCAGAAGAGTTTTACTATTGCAATATTCTGCAGAGCCTATTTTGAAGAAAGATGGCGCGCCATTGTATTGGGCTGAACCGTTTGTTGAAGGTGGTGAAAATGTGAGTGCTTATACGGTTTAATTCTTTTGTTTTGAAAATAGTAAACATTAGAAACGGGAGTTCGATTATTATCGGTTTGCTTTTTTGGGATAATAGCAAAAAGGCAGAAAAGTTTGTCTCTTAGCCCCGATAGAAGTGAAAAACCTTATATGCCGGTGTTCGGCATATAAGTTTGTAACGGATAGCGGGACAACTGTTGATGATATACCAAATGTTTCTGCTCCTAAAAATTAATAATCGAACTCAGGTTAGAAATAATAAAATATGATTGTAAAAAACACAAATGACGGGAGTACAAATTTGCCGTCATTGCGAATTGATATAAATTACGGAACCTGTGAAGAGCTTCCGGATTTTTCTATTGGTCCAAAAGGAGATGATAGAGAAAAACACGAAGCTATTGCCAAAGCCGGTTTTGGAGGAATTCAAGATGGAAATCCTGAATTGTGTAAAGAATTCAATCTTCAAATGACAGCTCACGCTCGTGTGAATAAAGTGGGGGATTTAAAAGATTTATTGCCTGTTTGGAAAAGTTTGAATTACAATTGTGCTACGGTACATTTGGGCTGGGGAATGGAATCAGACGAAGAAATGGACGATTTGGTGAATTATATTCAGGAGAGTTCTCTTGAATATGATTTACCTATTTATATCGAAACGCATCGCGCAACAATAACCCAAGACATGTTTCGAACCGTCGAAATGGTGAAACGATTTCCTGAAATTCGATTCAATGGAGATTTTTCGCATTGGTACACGGGACAAGAAATGGTTTATGGAGGTATCGAAAATAAATGGGAGTTTATAGCCCCAGTTTTTGATAGAGTTCGATTTATTCACGGACGAATTGGAAATCCAGGAAGTATTCAGGTTGATATTAATGACGAAGAAAACTCAAGTTATGTCGAACATTTTAAAGAAATGTGGACTAAATGTTTTGTTGGTTTTTTAAAAACCGCTCAACCAGGGGATTATATTTGTTTTACCGTCGAATTATTAAAATCTGATATTTTTTATGCCAGAACCATTAAGACAGAAAACAAAGGACAACAAGAAGAAGGTGATCGTTGGCAGCAAGCTCTTTTGTATAAAGAAATAATAAAAGAATGTTGGGAAAAAGCACTCTTGATATAAAGTAAATTTAATATTTGTATTGAGAATGGTTCTTTACTTTTTAAGAAAGATTCTTAAAAATTAATTTAAAAATTAAATACGGATTATGAACAGCATCTACGATAAGTTAACGGCCTTAGATTTTATAATAGTTGCTGTTTATTTGGTGATCTTATTGGTCATTGGTTATGTGGTGAGCGTGAAGCAAAGCAAGAAGAATGAAACGCTTTTTATGGCGGGAAATTCGCTGAACTGGTACAACATCGGCTTCAATATGTGGGGAACAAACGTTGGTCCTTCATCATTATTGGCTTTTGCCAGTATTGGTTACGCAACCGGAATTGTAGCAGGAAATTTCGAATGGTACGCTTTTGTGTTTTTATTATTGCTAGCCATTGTTTTTGCACCTAAATATATTGCCAGTAAAGTCAGCACTATGCCCGAATATATGGGGAAACGCTATGGCGACAGTACTCAGACCATTTTGGCTTGGTACGCTATGGTGAAAATTTTAGTAAGCTGGTTGTCGTTGGGATTGTTTAGTGGGGGTATTTTGGTACGCCAGATTTTAGGGATTCCAATGTGGCAGAGTGTGACTGTTTTGGTGATTTTTTCAGGGATTTTTACTTTTGCCGGAGGCTTGAAAGCCATTGCCAAAGTGAATGTTTTTCAGATGATTTTGTTAATTGTCGTTTCACTTACACTTTCTTATTTAGGTTTACAGAAAGTAGGCGGAATCGAAGCTTTGATTGCAAAAACGCCTTCTAATTTCTGGAATTTAGTACAGCCGGCAGATGATGCACATTATCCTTGGCCTGCTATTTTATTGGGATATCCTGTGTCTGCAGTAGCTTTCTTTTGCACCGATCAATCGATGGTGCAAAGTGTTTTGGGAGCAAAAAATTTGGAACAGGGACAATTGGGGGTTAATTTTATAGGATGGCTAAAAGTGATGGCATTGCCATTGTTTATTTTGCCGGGAATTCTGTGTTCTGTTTTGTATCCAGAGTTAGGTGAAAATTCAGATTTGGCTTATATGACAATGGTGACTAATTTATTCCCAAGCGGAATGAACGGTTTAGTGATTTGCGTGATGATTGCTGTATTGGTGGCAACAATTGGATCATCGTTGAATGCCTTGAGTACGGTTTACACCAATGATATTTATGTAAAAAAAATCAATCCAACGGCATCAATCCAGCAACAAATTAAAATTGGACGTATTACTGTTGCAGCAGGGTGTGTATTTGCCATTCTTATCGCTGTGGCTATCGATAATATCAAGGGACAAAATTTATTTAATATTTTTCAGGCGGTACTAGGATTTTTGGCACCATCATTATCAGTGGTGTTTTTATTGAGTATTTTCTGGAAACGTACTACCAAGAAAGCCGTGAATGGAATTTTATCTTGGGGTTCGGCCTTTAGTTTATTCGTTGGAGTTTTATATTTATGGATTTTCCCTGCGGATGTTTATAAAATTTGGCCTCACTTTTTATTAATATCATTTTACATTTTTGCTGTTTTATTGGTTGCGGCGATTATTATTTCATTAGCAGATAAAAATCCGGAAACTAATTTTGTTAGTGAAACCGATGTTCCTAAAACCAGTAAACGAGTGAAGATTTTGTTTGCTTTATTGGGACTAACCATTTTGAGTTTATACCTCATTTTTAATTTCAATTAATATGGTCATATTTATTTCTTTAGGTCAACGTTTTAAAACGACTGCTTGTGTTATCGCATTATTATTTTTATCCGAAATGGCTTCGGCTCAAACATGGATTTATTATCCTGGAGATTTTGAAGTTTGGTTAAGTAATAAAATGCAGGTAAGACGTACAGAACGCGAAGCAGTATTTCCACCGCTTTGGCAATATTACAGTCCTTATGCTTTGGTGACTTTTCAAACAGAAGTAGATATTCCAGTACCAGACGAGGCAAAAATTTACTCAGAAGGGTCTTTTCAATTACTTTTAGATGGTGTCCAAATTTACGGACAACCAAAATCAATAAAAATTCCTGCAGGAAAACACAAAATTTCCTTTAAAGTTTACAATCAAGAAGTGTTGCCGGCTATTTATATTGCTGGTAAGTATGTGAAATCTGATGCATCTTGGAAAGTGACCAATGAAGATAAACTTTGGATTGATGAAAATGGAAAAGCACAACAATCTGGTACACCATGGGTGCCTGTTGGTTCTTGGAATTTTAATTCACCTGAGAATAAACCTTCCGGATTTAAACTGACAACCAAACCTTTGAGTGCGAAAAAAACAGAGAAAATAGGGTCAGGTCAGTTAGTCGATTTTGGTAAAGAAACTTTTGGTTACATTAAAATTCACGGTTTAAAAGGAAAAGGTAAAGTAGCACTTTATTATGGTGAATCTCGTGAGGAAGCCCTTGATTCTGCCAAATGCGAAACATTAGACCATTTATCTTTTGATGGAAACCAGCCTGAAATCTACACCCATAATGGATCCAAAGCATTCCGTTATGTTCAGGTGCAGACAGATGCAGGAGTAAAATATGATTCTATTTCGATGCTTTATGAATATTTGCCATTAGATTATCGTGGTGCATTCAAATCTTCTGACGAGCAATTGAATAAAATTTGGGATGTGTCTGCTTACACGATGCATTTAACGTCCCGCGAATTTTTTATAGACGGAATCAAACGCGACCGTTGGGTTTGGTCGGGCGACGCTTATCAAAGTTATTTAATGAATTATTATTTGTTCTTTGATTCGGCTTCTGTAGAACGAACCCTGTTGGCTCTTCGTGGTAAAGATCCTGTGACGGCTCATGTCAATATCATAATGGACTATTCGCTCTATTGGTTTGTGGGTGTTTATGATTACTATTTGCACACAGGCGACACGAAATTTATCAAAACTTTTTATCCACGAATGAAATCATTGATGGAATTCTGCTTGGAAAGAAGAAACAAAAACGGATTTTTGGAACCATTAGAAGGGGATTGGGTTTTTATTGATTGGGCGAATGGATTACCAAAAACCGGTGAAGTGAGTTTTGAGCAAATGCTTTTAGCGAGAAGTTTAGAAGCCATGGCAGTTAGTGCTAAAATTGCAGGTGAAAACGAAGATCAAAAACAGTATCAAAAATTATCAGATGATTTAAAAACAAAATTATTTGATGTGTTTTGGGACAAGAAAGAAAACGTGATGAAGCATCAGCGTATCGATGGTAAAATGCAGGATATTGTAACCAGATATGCTAATATGTTCGGTATTTTTTTCAATTATTTTAATGAAGAACAAAAACAAAGTATAAAAAATAAGGTGTTGCTTAATGATAAAGTGCTGAAAATTACAACACCCTACATGCGTTTTTACGAGTTGGAAGCCTTGTGCGCTATGGGCGAACAAGATTATGTGCTGAAAGAAATGAAAGACTATTGGGGCGGTATGCTAAAAGAGGGAGCTACTTCTTTTTGGGAAGAATACAATCCAAACAAAAAAGGAACAGAACATTTAGCGATGTATGGACGCCCTTATGGAAAAAGTCTTTGTCACGCCTGGGGTTCCAGCCCAATTTATTTGCTGGGAAAATATTATTTAGGTGTAAAACCAACTGCTCCAGGTTATGCAGAATATGAAATCAAACCAAATTTGGGTGGTTTACAATGGATGGAAGGAAAAGTGCCAACGCCGAACGGAGAAGTGGCTTTGTATGTGAGTAAATCTGAGATTAAAGTAAAAACATCTGAAGGCGAAGGAAAATTGGTTTTTGAAAGTTCAAGCAAACCAAAAGCGAGTTCAGGAGTGATTACGGAATTGGCAAAAAATAAATACCAATTGATTGTAAAACCGAATGTGGAGTATAAAGTAAGTTATAAAGCGATTTGAGTTATTAGTGATTAGTCCCTAGTAATTAGTTCTTAGCGATTAGTTTAGTTAGTGACCTCCAGTTTGTCATTTCGGGAACGAGACTCGAGCGATAGCGACAGACGAAGTAAATCACACTCGTAACGACAAGATTGTCGACTATTGTTGAGGAATTCCTAGTGTTATTTCTCTCTTCGATCGAAATGACAAAAAAATCAAAAAAACAAAAAACAATGTTTTCAAAAAACACAAAATACAATTTCAAATTAAAAACAGCTTTTCTGGTGTTGTTTTCAATCTGCATTCAGTTTGCAGAAGCCCAAAACACAGCATGGAAGCCAGCAACTTTTGAAATTGTAAAATCCAATTACAAAACTTTCAAAGCGATTCAGTACGCTCACGTTTTTTCAGGAAGTAAACACAATATAGTTGGTTTGGCTCCGGAATTACAAGGATTAACAGGTATTGAACTTCCTTTGGATAAATATAAAAAAGACACAAACACGCCTTTACAGTTAAAATTTAAGGAACCGGTTCAGGTTTTGGTTGGTGTTTTTCAGGAAACAAATAACAAGGAATATCTTCAGCCGAATGCGATAGAGAATGGCAAATTGATTATTGAAAATGGAGCAACAATCACAGGTTTAGCTCCTGTAAATGTATATGCTATTGCTTTTGCAAAAGGAACGCACACCATTCTGCCAAATGCAAAAGGATTGTTTGCCATTTTAGGGGTGGTAAAAAACAGTCAGCAACTGACAACAAGAAATGCCCAGTTATTAGACGGAAAACTTTGGAATCCAACCTATATCATTGAAGGGGTTTCAGATGAGAAGCCGCTTTTTGAAATCATCGGAGGAGAAAACAAACCTGTTATCGATGAAGGAATGTCTGGGACAGAAGGTATTCAGGGAGGTTTTGAAGGTGGACGAGTTGTAAAAATTGGTGATACCTATCATATGTTTCCAACCGAAAGAGCAGGAGAAAAAGGAGTGGAAATGTATTATGATCGTGTAAAAACCAAAATTGGTCACTGGACGAGTAAAGACGCGATTCACTGGAAAAGAGAATCGACGATTTACCAGGCCAGCGGAACTTATGCGATTACCGAAGATGATAATCCAATGAACGATCGTCGTGGTGCTATTTGGTCGTATATGCCGGTTTTTAACGAAAAAGTAAACAAATGGTACGGTTATTATTTAGCATATACGGTTCATAAAGAAATTCAGCCGAATCATTCTTTTGGTAGAATCTGGCGTTGTGAATCGACTGTTGAAGGAATCAACGGAATTGGCGGTCCATACAAAGATATGGGCATTATTATGGAACCAGGATTGGATTCTCAGCCTTGGGAAGGCCGTCAGGGAGTGGCTTCTTTTTTTCCGTATAAAGTTGGGGATAAATATTTCGGTTTTTACAGCGGAGCTTACCCATTTGAATCTTGGGCAGATTATCCTAAGAAATCCGGAAAAGGCTGGTTTGTGGCTTTAGCCGAATCCAAAAGTTTAGAAGGACCTTGGACAAGATTAAACAAAGGTTTGGAACCGATAAAAACGATACATCCGCAATTTGTCGAAAATCCGATTGTGAGTCAGTTGCCAAACGGTTTGTATATTGCCGTTTTTGATGGAGGCCCAGAAGGCTGGGGACATCATTTGCCAAATATGATTGGATATACACTTTCAAAAGATGGAATTAATTGGGGAGAAGCGCATTATTTGCCAATAGAAACCAAAGTGGATAAATGGTGGGATATCATGAGAACTCCGCTTTGCTTGATTCCCGAAGGAAATGATGTTTACACGATTGTATATAATGCGATTGATTTGAAAAGAAGGTTTCACCCTACAGGAATGATAAAAGTGAAGTTGAATAAAGACGTAATGGAATCGAGGTTAAAAGAATTAAAATAAGATTTGAGAAAATAGAATAAAGAATAAAGAGAAAAGAAACTTTGCGCCTTAGCGCCTTTGCGAGAACTATAAACCAAAATGAAAAATTCAATTAAATATATCGTACTTGGAATCACAGCTTTGTCAATTATAAGCTGTGCAACCAAATACAAGAAAAGAGAAATCAACGAAACCGTAATGCAGGAGATTTACAACGAAATCAAAACGCCTTATAAATATGGTTTGGTGATGGTGCCAACGGACAACTCTTATAAAATGGATTGTCCGAGCGTTTTTCGAAAAGATGGCAAATGGTATATGACGTATTTAATTTATGACGGAAGAGGTTACGAAACCTGGCTGGCAGAAAGTGATAATTTACTGGACTGGAAATATTTAGGAAAAGTGATGTCTTTTTCAGAGAATGAAAAACACTGGGATGTCAACCAAAAAGCGGGCTATATTTCACTGCAAGACATGACTTGGGGCGGAAGTTACGAATGGGAAAAATACGATGATAAATACTGGATGAGTTACTTTGGCGGAGATAGTAAAGGTTACGAAGCAGGCGTTTTATCAATTGGGATGGCTTATACTAAAGAAGCACCGACAAAACCACACGAATTTCAAAGATTGGAAAATCCAGTTTTGACACCAAAAGATAAAGATGCTAAGTGGTGGGATAATAGTACGATGTACAAAAACAGTGTGATTCGTGATAAGGATAAAGTAACAGGGCACAATTTTATCATGTATTATAATGCCCGTGGCGATAGTTTAAATCCTGCTAAAGGCGCAGAGCGTATTGCGATGGCAGTATCCAACGATATGAAACAATGGAAGCGATATGGCAATAAACCGTTAATCAATCATCATAAAGGAATCTCGGGAGATGCCTATATTCAGCGTATTAATGATACTTGGGTGATGTTCTATTTTGGAGCTTTTTGGACGGGTTGGAATCAAGGTGCGTTTAACCGTTTTGCAGTTTCAAATGATTTAGTAAACTGGACCGACTGGAAGGGCGATGATTTAATTAAATCTTCTGAGCCTTATGACAATATGTTTGCACACAAATCATTTGTGGTAAAACACGACGGCGTTGTCTATCATTTTTACTGTGCAGTGAATAAAGCAGAACAAAGAGGAATTGCAGTAGCAACTTCGAAGGATTTAGGGAAAAGTAAAATGAATTTTGTGGCTCCGCCAGAGAAGGTTAAGAAGAATTAAGTAAACAGAATCAAGTATTAAGATTTAAATAGTAAGTTTTGAAATTAAGTAAAAGAAATATAATTCATTTTGTTCAGCGTTTTTTTGAGGAAAAATGTGGGAAATCATTAGTGTTTTCAAATTCAGCTCGTCTGCGTGCATCGGTCTTACTATTTAATACTTTTGCCTTAATACTTCCCTTTTTAGGGAATGCACAATCCGTTACAGGAGAACCTGCGGGAATTCCAGAACTGCATAAAAAATACGAGTTCGCTCCTTGGGAAGACCCAACGGTTACAAGCATAAATCGACAACCGTCGAGAGCAACTGCGTATTCGTACACAACTGTTGAAGATGCTTTAAAAGGAGACAGAACCAAAAGCCGAATCAAAATGCTGAATGGCGACTGGGATTTTAAATATGCCGTAAATTTAAAAGAAGCTTCAAAAGATTTCTATAAAAACACAGTCTCGGGATGGGACAAAATCGAAGTACCATCCAACTGGGAAATGAAAGGTTACGACAATCCAATTTACAAAAGCGCCGTTTATCCTTTTAGACCCATAAATCCGCCTTATATTCCCAAAGATTATAACGGAGTTGGCTCATACCAAAGAAGTTTTACCGTTCCTGAAAACTGGAAAGATATGACCGTGACTCTACATTTCGGAGCCGTAAGTTCAGGTTTTGAAGTGTGGTTAAACGGAGAATTTTTAGGATACGGAGAAGATAGTTTTCTGCCATCCGAATTTGATATTTCGCCGTATTTAAAAGCAGGAGAAAATGTGGTTTCAGTTCGCGTGATTCGCTGGGCAGATGGTTCATATTTGGAAGATCAGGATCACTGGCGAGTGAGCGGAATCCAGCGTGAAGTTTTTATCATGGCTGAGCCAAAACTGCGCATTCAGGATTTCTTTGTTCAGACGAAATTAGATAAAAAATACGAAGATGCCATTTTCAAATTACGTCCAAAAGTAGAAAATCTTACGGGAGAAAAAGTCAAAGATTACACTATGAATGTTCAGTTGTACGATGCCAATAATGTGGCGATGTTCAAAGAACCGCTGCAAAGACCGGTAATTGATTTAATCAACGAAAGTTACCCTCGTTTGGATAATGTTCGTTTCGGATTCTTTCAGGAAAACATCAAAAATCCAAAAAAATGGAGTTCAGAAGAGCCGAATTTATACACTTTGGTCATTTCGATAAAAGATAAAAACGGAAATGTTACCGAAGCCAAAAGCTGTAAAGTTGGTTTCCGTTCAATCGAATTTTCGAAAGTGAATGGAAAAATGCTCATCAACGGAAAAGAAACTTATGTGTATGGCGTGAACCGTCACGACCATAATCCTGTCCGTGGAAAAGCCTTGACAAGAGACGACATCAAACAAGATATTACGACGATTAAAAAGTTTAATTTCAACTTTATTCGCACCAGCCATTATCCAAACGATCCGTATTTTTATGAATTATGCGACCAATACGGAATCATGGTGATGGACGAAGCCAATCAGGAAACTCACGGTATTGGCGGAAAATTAGCCAATGATCCAAAATGGACAAACGCCTATTTGGAGCGTATGACCAGAATGGTCGAAAGAGACAAAAATCATCCATCGGTAGTAATGTGGAGTTTAGGTAACGAAGGCGGAAAAGGTCCAAACCATTCCGCAATGTCGGGTTGGGTTCACGATTTCGATATTACGCGTCCGGTGCATTATGAGCCTGCGCAGGGAAATGCAAAATTAGACGGTTATATCGATCCGCTTGATCCAAGATATCCAAAAACAATTGATCACGCATACCGATTCGAGAACCCGCAAGACGATTCGTATGTTGATATGGTCAGCCGTTTTTATCCAGGCGTTTTCACACCTAAATTTTTAGTAGATCAAAAGAAAGATACTCGTCCGATTATTTTTGTTGAATATTCTCATGCCATGGGAAATTCAGTTGGAAATTTAAAAGAATTGTGGGATGAATTCCGTTCGCTTCCAAGAGTTATCGGAGGCTGTATTTGGGAATTCAAAGATCAGGGATTGGTGAAATTTGATTCAAGAACGGGGCAAAATTATTTTGCTCACGGTGGGGATTTTGGCGAAAAATACCACGATGGAAATTTCAATACCAAAGGAATAGTTGATTCTAACGGAAAACCAAAAGGTTCTCTATTTGAAAATAAATGGGTGTATCAGCCAGCGACTTCAACGTTGAAAGACGGTAATATATTAGAAATAAAAAATCGCAGTGCTGTAAAATCTTTGGCCGAATACATTCCGGTTTTGAAAATATTGGAAAACGGAAATGTCATTAAAACCCAAATGTTAAAGCCTTTCAATTTAGAAGCAGGACAATCGACAACATTAAATGTGAGCCAGTATCTTCCAAAAATGAAAGCAGATGCCGAATACATTTTGAATATTGAATTTCAACTTTCGAAAGATGAACTTTGGGCTTCAAAAGGCTACACTGTTGCAGAAGATCAATTTCTGTTGAAAAAGAAAGAAGTCGTTTTAGAATCTAAAAAAGGAGCTTTAAACGTTTCTGAATCCGATTCTGATTTCAACATCAAAGGAAAAGCTTTCGATATAAAAATTAATAAAGCAAACGGAGCTTTGAGTTCCTATATTTTCAATGGAGAAGAACAAGTTTTTGCGCCATTGCTTCCTAATTTCGCAAGACCACTTACAGACAACGACAAACGCGGATGGAAATCGCAAAAGTTGCTGAAACAATGGTATAAAGCAAAACCAAAATTGGTTAACGTGAAAATCGACAAATCAGCTTCTGAAATCAAAATCACAAGCGATTACGAAATTATAAAAGACAGTGCGAGCGTAAATGTAGTGTACAACATTAGCCCTGATGGAGTGATAAAAGTAGACTATAGTTTAAAAGCGTCGAACAAACTGCCAAACATTCCAAAAATCGGAATGCAGATGGGTGTTCAAAGAAAATTCGACCAAATTTCGTGGTACGGAAAAGGAGAATTAGAAAACTACAACGACAGAAGTTTTGGCTCGTTTGTTGGTAAATATTCGCTTCCAATTAATGACTTTATCGAACATTACCCAAAACCTCAGGAAAACGGAAACAGATGTGATGTAAGATGGATGGCATTATCAACACCACATAAAAACAAAGGTTTTTTAATTGTAAATGATGATAAAGTTTTAAGTATGAGTGCGTGGCCGTATACACAGGAAAATTTAAGCGGTGCTTCACATACGTACGACCTAAAAGATCCTGAATTTTTGACAGTTAACATTGATTTAGTCCAAATGGGAGTGGGAGGAAACGACAGCTGGACATTGGTTGCACAGCCTTTGGAACAATATCAAATTAAGTCGGGAGATTATCAATATAGTTTTAATTTGGTTCCTTTTTCGGGTTCAAAAAATGAATTGGAAAGCAACTTGAAAAGGTTTAAGTATTAGATTTTTAAAAGTACAGTTTGTCATTCCGTAAGAATCTCTGTAACTGGAACAACTAACGTGAGATTCCTTCGGAATGACAAAGCAAACGGATAATAACAATAATAATGTTTCAAAAAAAACACCTCTTTTTTATACTACTCATTGTGGGATTCGTTTCCGCACAAGAAGTCCATAAAAAAGAAATAACGGAGTTTCAGCCCACCATCGAATCCTCAAAACCATGGGTATACTGGTATTGGATGAAATCAGCCTATTCCAAACCCGGAATCTCAGCCGATTTAGAAGCGATGAAACAAGCCGGAATTGCAGGTGCGTATTTAATGACAATTAAAGGTCCGGCAAATCCGCCATTGATAGATCCGCCGGTTTTGCAGTTGACGCCGGAATTTTGGGACATGATTCATTGGGCTTTTAAAGAAGCAGATCGTTTAGGTTTGAAACTGGCTTTTCACGGAGCAGACGGTTTTGCTGTTGCAGGAGGTCCATGGATTACACCCGAGAAGTCGATGCAAAAAGTAGTTTGGTCAACAACGGAAATTGCCGGAGGCAAAACAATTGTTGCCAAATTGCCAGTTCCCGAACATTACAAAGACTATTATAAAGATATTGCGACTTTTGCTATTCCAATAAAAGAATTTCAAACCAGTTCTCAAATTCAGTTGCCAAAAGTTACAACATCCAATAATACAGATGCCTCGTTTTTGGCTGATCGTAAAAAAGACGAAAATTTCAAGTTTGCCGAAAAAGGATGGATTCAATATGAATTTGAAAAACCGTTTACCTGCAAATCCATTGTCATTGAAACCAAAGGAAGGGATTTTCAGGCACAGCGTTTAATTGTTGAGGTAAGCAATGACGGAGTTCATTTTGAATTCCACGAAAGAATGATTGCCCCTCGTCACGGCTGGCAGGACATGGATTTTCCAAACACACATACCATTACGCCTGTTACGGCAAAATATTTCAGATTTGTTTACGATCCTGTTGGAACAGAGCCAGGTGCTGAAGATTTGGATTTCGCCAAATGGAAACAAAATTTGAAAGTCAGTAAAATTACACTTTCGAATCAGTCATTAATAAATAATTACGAAGGGAAATCAGGTGCGATCTGGCGTTTGACTCCAGAAACAACTGAAAAACAAATTCCAATTTCTGAAGCATTCAAAAAATCTGAAGTCATCAATATATCGAAATTTGTTGATGCTGAAGGAAATCTGAATTGGAAAGCACCAAAAGGAAAATGGAAAATTATCCGAATGGGACATACTTCTACCGGACATGAAAATGCCACGGGCGGAGCCGGAAAAGGTTTGGAAGTCGATAAATTCAATCCTGAATTGATTCGTTTTCAACTCGATCATTGGTTTGGAGAAGCGATTCGTTCTGCCGGACCTGAATTGACTTCAAAAGTGTTGGAAATCCTGCATTTTGACAGTTGGGAATGTGGAAGCCAAAACTGGTCTTCGGTTTTTCAGACGGAATTTAAAAAGAGACGAGGTTATGATATTGTAGAATATCTGCCTGTCATGGCTGGAATTCCAGTAGAAAGCGCCGATTTTTCAGAGAAAGTTTTATATGATGTCAGAAAAACAATTGCCGATTTAGTGGCTGATAATTTCTACGGAACTGTCGCTCAGATTGCCAAAGAACACAACGTTAAATTAAGTTCAGAAAATGTCGCACCAACGATGATGAGTGATGCTTTGTTGCATTATAAATATGTGGATTATCCAGGCGGTGAATTTTGGCTAAAAAGTCCAACACACGACAAACCGTTTGATATGGTTGATGCCATTTCGGGCGGACATATTTACGGGAAAGATATTATTCAGGCAGAATCTTTCACGGCTTTGCGAATGGATTGGGACGAACATCCTGGAAATTTAAAAACAACTGCCGACCGCAATTATGCTCTAGGAATCAACCGTTTATTCTACCACGTTTTTGTACATAATCCTTGGACGGATAGAAAACCGGGAATGACTTTAGATGATATCGGAACGTTTTTCCAAAGAGACCAAACGTGGTGGAAACCTGGAAAAGCTTGGTTTGATTATTGTCAAAGAGTACAGTTTCAATTACAAAAAGGAAAACCGGTCATTGATTTAGCCGTTTTCATCGGCGAAGATTTTCCTTCCCGTTCTTTTGTTCCAGATCGATTAGTGCCTTTTATTCCGAATGTGTTTGGAAAAGAAAGATTGGAAAGCGAGAAAATCCGTTTAGAAAATGAAGGTCAGCCAACTGCAAAAATGCCAAAAGAAGTGACTTATTCTAAAAATATTACGGATTTATCACAATGGATTAATCCGCTAAATGGTTATCAATACGATTCATTCAATGCAGATGTTTTGATCAATCGTGCCAAAGTTCAAAACGGAAAAGTAACTTTTGAGGGCGGAATTGAATATGGAGCTTTATTGTTTCCGGGAAGTCACAAAATGGCGCCGAATAAAATACTCTCTTTGGCTTCCGCCGAAAAAATACTGCAGTTAATTCAACAAGGTGGAACTGTTTTTGTTGATGAAAAACCCGATATGCTTCCTGGATTGCATTCAGATGAAGAATTAAAAAAATGGCAGAAAGTAATTGATGAAATTTGGAATAATGCTAATTCCCCTTCATGGAAAATCGGAAAAGGAACGGTTGTCAAATTACCTTATCTAGGAAATGATTTTGCTTCCATCGGAATTACACAAGATGTTTATTTTCCAAATTTAAACAGAGCCGATTCAGAAACAATTGCGTGGGCGCACAGAAAATCAGATAACGAAGAAGTATATTTTCTTTCGAATCAAAAAGAGCAAAAAAGAACCTTTGATGCTTCTTTCAGAATAGCTGGAAAAGTGCCACAATGGTACAATCCGGTTACTGATAAAACTTCGGCATTAGTCAATTGGAAAATTGAAAATGGAAGAACAATTGTTTCATTGACTTTAGAGGCTAACGAATCTGGTTTTGTAATTTTCAAAGAAGAAACCAAAGATTTTTTAGCTAAAGGAAAAATAGCTGAATTTGAAAAAGTTCAGGTTTTAGATGAAAATTGGGAACTTCAGTTTGATCCAGCATTTAAAGGGCCGAAAGAAGTGGTAAAAACAAACAAACTTTTCGATTGGAGCACTTCTGAAAATGAACAGATAAAATACTATTCCGGAACAGCAGTTTATAAAAAAGAATTCAATTGGAAAGGAAAATCTAAAGATAAATTCTGGTTGGATTTAGGTGAAATAGCCAATATCGCAGAAGTTTCAATCAACGGAAAAGATTGTGGAACGCTTTGGACTTTTCCATACAAAATAGATATTTCGGAAGCCTTGAAAAAAGGGAAAAACACTATAGAAATTAAAATAACCAATACTTGGACAAACCGATTGATTGGCGATGAAAAATTACCAAAAGAAGAAAGGCTAACCTGGACAACAGCGCCATTCAGACTGCAGGAAGGAATATTGTTGAAAGCCGGATTATTAGGGCCGATTACGATTGTAAAAGAAAAATAATAAGAAATGAAAAAAATAATTATTGCACTTTTTGTGTTTTTAGCAAGTTTCCAAATCAATGCGAAAATCAAACTGCCAGCATTGTTTTCGGACAATATGATGCTTCAGCAAAAATCGAATGTGCCGATTTGGGGCTGGGCAGAAAAAAATGCAAATGTTACCATCAAAACATCGTGGAATTCTAAAATCTACAAAATAAAAGCCGATGTTTCCGGTAAATGGAAAACAGCATTACAAACACCAACAGCAGGCGGACCTTTTACAATTGAAGTAACAGAAGGAACTGAAAAAGTAATCATCAAAAACATTTTAATTGGTGAAGTTTGGCTTTGTTCTGGACAATCCAATATGGAAATGCCATTAAAAGGGTTTCAAGGACAGCCTGTTAGAAACGGAAATGAAATTATCGTAAGATCAACCAATAAAAACATCCGTTTGATAACGATTCCAAGAGCGACAGTTTTAGAACCAAAAGATGATTTTGAAGGAAAATGGGAAGAAGCTTCTCCAAAATCAACTTCGAATTTTAGCGCAACGGCTTGGTATTTTGGATCGCTTTTGCAGGAAGTTTTACAGGTTCCTGTTGGATTGATTCATGTTTCATACGGCGGTTCGAGTATAGAAGCCTGGATGAATCAGGAAATGCTGAAAGATTTTGCAAGTGCCAAAATTCCAACTACAAAAGAAGAATTAGTAAAAGACCCGAATCGTGTTCCGACGACTTTGTTTAACGGAATGCTTTCGCCTGTGATTGGTTACGGAATTAAAGGCTGTATTTGGTATCAGGGAGAATCGAATTACGAAAGAGCAAATGAGTATACCGCTCTGATGAAAAAAATGGTAAGTAGTTGGAGAGGCTTGTGGAATCAGGGAGATTTTCCTTTCTATTTCGCTCAGATCGCTCCGTTTAATTATGCGTCATTTCATCCAAAAGATTATTTGGAGAAATATAATTCTGCCTATTTGAGAGAGGCGCAGTTCAAAGCTTCAAAGGAAATTCCAAATTCGGGAATGGCAGTTTTAATGGACGTTGGGGAAGAAAATAACATACACCCAATGGACAAGGAAAAAGGCGGAAACCGATTGGCTTTTCAGGCTTTGGCAAAAACATACGGAATCGAAGGCTTCGAATTTGAAAGTCCGAAATACAAATCAATGGAAATAAAAGATAGCTCAGTTACCGTTTCTTTTGATAATGTTGAAAACGGAATAACATCTTATGACAAAGAAGTTACCGGCTTTGAATTGGCGGGAGAAGACAAAGTTTTCTATCCAGCCAAAACGGTAGTTAGGAGAAAATCAGTGGTTTTGACTTCCGATAAAGTTGCAAAACCAGTTGCTGTCCGTTATTTATGGAAAGATTTTGCAAAAGCGGAATTGTTTAGTGCGGGAGGATTGCCAGTTTCGTCATTCAGGACAGATGAATGGTAATTTATAATTGTGAATTATAAGTTAGGAGTTCGTCTGCAATGACAAATGAGAAAAATAAAAATTAAATACTTGCAAGGTTTCCAAAACCTTGCAGAGAAAGATAAAAATGAAATATATAAAATACATACTTCTCTTCACCACGCTTTGTATTAAGGCGCAAATTCCTGTACTCGATACTTACAATCAGGTTTGGACCACGCAAAGCGCAAATGCATCGGAATCCATGCCTTTGGGAGGCGGAGATATTGGTATGAATGTCTGGGTAGAGAAAGGAGATTTGTATTTCTATTTTTCTCGAAGCGGTACTTTTGATGAACACAATACGTTACTGAAATTAGGTCGTGTAAAAGTAAGTTTAGCGCCAAATCCTTTTGCAGGAAAGGAAGGTTTTCATCAGGAACTAAAACTGAAAGACGGTTATGTTTTGGTAGGTCAAAACGATACGAAAATCAAACTTTGGGTTGATGTTTTCAAGCCAATTATTCATGTGGATTTAGAAAGTAAAAATCCGTTTAAAGTGACAGCTTCTTATGAAAGCTGGCGTTATAAAAATCGTGATTCAAAAGGAAAAGCCAATAATGCTAATTCTTATAAATGGGCGCCTCAAGGTGAAATCGTAACCTTCAAGGATTCAATCTCATTTGAAAACAATGGAGTTCAGTTTTATCACAGAAATCGCGAACAAACAGTTTTTGATGTTACCGTAAAACAGCAAAAAATGGAATCGGTAAAAGAGCAAATGCTGAATCCCTTGGCAAATTTGACTTTCGGAGGATTTATGACCGGTGATAATTTGAAATCTGACGGAACGTATCTTGGAAAATATCAGGATACTGATTTTAAAGGTTTTAATTTAACTAGCGTAAAACCTTCAAAAAAACAGTCTTTAGAAATTTATTTAAACACCAATCAATCTGATTTTTCTGTTTGGAATAACGGATTGAAAAGTTTGATTACTTCAAATAAAAACACAGCAAAACAGGCTGAAAAAAGCACAATAAAATGGTGGAATAATTTCTGGAACCGCAGTTTTATTTATACACAGAAAAATCAATCGATTGAAAAGGATTCGGTTTATCAAATCGGACAGAATTATCAATTGTTTCGTTATATGCTTGGATGTAACGCATATGGAAAATATCCAACAAAATTTAACGGCGGACTTTTTACTGTTGACCCCGTTTTTACCAACCCCGATTTGAATTTCACACCTGATTTCAGAAATTGGGGAGGAGGAACAATGGCAGCGCAAAATCAGCGATTGGTTTATCATCCGATGGTAAAAAGTGGTGATTTTGATATGATGAAATCGCAATTGGATTATTATTTGACCCTGCAGAAAAATGCCGAGTTAAGGAGCAAGGTATATTGGAACCATAACGGTGCTTCATTTACAGAACAACTGGAAAACTTTGGTTTGCCAAATCCTACCGAATATGAGTGGAAACGTCCCTCAGATTATGATGCAGGAATGGAATATAATGCTTGGTTGGAATACGAATGGGACACGGTTTTTGAGTTTTGCCAGATGATGTTACAGCAAAAAGAATACGCAGGCGAAGATATTCAGAAATACAATTCGTTTATCATAAGTTGTTTGCGATTTTTTGATGAACATTATCAATATCTGGCAAAACAAAGAGGCAGGAAAGCTTTGGACGGAAATGGTCATTTGATTCTTTTTCCAGGTTCAGCGACAGAAACGTACAAAATGACCTATAACGCTAACAGTACAATTTCGGCCTTGACAGTAATTACAGAAAATCTATTAAACCTTTCGGGGAAAGAATTATCAAAAGAAGAGCAAGACTATTTGAAAGCCTTTCAAAAGCGTATTCCTCCTTTGAATTTTAACGAAATAGAGAATCATAAATTATTGGCTCCTGCCAAATCGTGGGAACGCATTAACAATTCTGAAGTACCACAATTATATCCGGTTTATCCTTGGAGAATTTATGGTGTTGGAAAACCAGATTTGGAAACGGCATTGAATACTTGGAAATATGATACCGATGCAATTAAATTCAGAAGTCATATTGGATGGAAACAAGATAATATTTTTTCTGCTCGATTAGGTTTAACAGAAGAAGCAAAAAAATACAATCTGTTGAAAATGGCCAATTCAGAAAGAAGATTTCCGGCATTTTGGGGTCCGGGATATGACTGGGTTCCAGATCACAACTGGGGAGGAGCGGGAATGATTGGCATGCAGGAAATGCTTTTGCAGGAATCTAACGGAAAAATATATCTTTTTCCGGCTTGGCCAAAAGACTGGAATGTGCATTTCAAATTGCATGCGTCTCAAAATACCATCATAGAAGCTGAACTTGAAAACGGAATCACGAAAATCATTAAAGTGATTCCTCAGGAAAGAGAAAAAGACATTATAAATCTGTTAGGGATTTCAATAGAAGAAAAGAAAAAATTAAACTAACTATTACCAATCAAAATGATAAAGAAATTTTTAAGTGTTGCTATTTTGGCAATGCTTTTGTCTGCAAACGGGCAGGCACAATCAGTTGGGAAAACAACTGAAAAACAAATTGTGAAAGTCGATTTCGATTTTTCGGGACGAAGAGTAGAAGAAGTAAGTGATCCTCATTATAATTCATGGCCAATAACGGAACAAACCGAAGCAGAAAAATCTTTTAATAATGTAACTTTCAAATTAAAAGGAAATTTTTCGTCGAAATGGTTTAAAGTCGGAATGAGTGCACCATTTTACAGCCGATTAGCAAGTGATGGTTTAGTAACCGATAAAAGTTTGGAACTTACGATAAACGGATTAAAAGCAGGCCAACATTCATTGCTTACTTTTCACAATACTTTTGATAAGATTGAAGGAAAATCTTTTGCGCCGATAAAAATATATATAAACAATAAATTGGTTGAAACGGTAGCTTCGAGCAACAGAGCAACTTCGACTATTGAAGCTGCAACGGCTTACATTGAATTTAATGCTCAAAAGGGAAAAAATACGGTTATTCGTTTTGAAACAGATTCGAAAGATGCCAATTCAATTCAGCAAATGGTAATCAACGGATTTGAAATTGATACACCAAATCTTAAGAAACAAGCACATACTTCAAAACCTGAAAACGGAGATGAGCATGTAGTTTTAGAAGATAAATTTATGCTGAATTGGGAAGCTTCGAAAGATGCTGTGGCGCACAAATTATACTTTGGAACAGATAAAAAAGCAGTTACAGCTGCAACCGAAAAATCAGCAGAGTTTAAGGGAAAACAAACAGATACTAAATTTGCAGTTTCTGATTTGTACAGTATGACTACATACTACTGGCGTGTTGACGAAGTTGATGCCAAAGGAAATACAACTTTAGGAACTGTTTGGTCATTCAAACCTGCACAATTGGCTTTTCCGGGAGCTGAAGGATACGGGCGTTTTGCCGTAGGTGGAAGAGGAGGAAGAGTCGTTGAGGTTATGAATTTAAATGACAGCGGTCCGGGAAGTTTAAGAGCTGCCGTAAACGAAGGAACTGGTCCTAAAACGATTGTATTCAATGTTTCGGGAAATATAAAATTAGAAGATCGTTTAGTAGTAAATAATCCATATATCACCATTGCCGGACAAACAGCTCCGGGAGAAGGAATTACGATTAGCAAAGCTCCGGTTGGATTGACTGGTAATGATGGTATAATCCGATTTTTGAAAGTGAGAATTGGAAGCGGGAAAACGTATGACGGAATGGGTTTAACCGGAGCCAATCATAGTATTATTGACCACTGTTCAATCAGCTGGACAATCGATGAATCTTTCAGTTCGCGTGGAGCACACAACATTACTTTGCAACGCACGTTAATTTCTGAAGCGTTGAATGTTGCGGGACATGACAAATATGAAGTGGGTAAAATGCATGGATTTGCTGCTACTATTGGCGGAGATGTGGGTAGTTTTCATCATAATTTATTGGCACATAACTACGGAAGAAACTGGAGTATTGGCGGAGGTTTAAGTGGAGATGGATATTACACGGGGAGAGTAGATATTACCAATAATGTGGTTTACAACTGGGGAAAAAGAACGACTGACGGAGGCGCTAATGAAGTAAATTTTGTAAACAATTATTATAAACCGGGAGCTTCTACAGATATTTTTGTTGCATTAAATGCACAGCATGAGGGAGTTGGAAAAGGAATGCAGCGTTATTATTTCAATGGAAATATAATGCCGGGCTATTTTGATGAGAAATCTCAGGAGAAAGGAAGAAAAATGACGATTTCAAATAAAGAAATTGTTGAATATGAAACTTTTGTTGATAAACCATTCTTCGAATCTTATGTGAAAACAGAAAGTGCTCAGGCAGCTTATAAAAATGTACTTTCGGATGTTGGAGCAAGCGAGCCATTTTTTGACAAGCATGATAACCGAATCATTGATGAAACTTTGAAAGGTACTTTTACCTATAAAGGAAGTAAAAGCGGATTAGGTGGAATGATTGATTCTGAGAAAGATTTGGGTGACTTAGGCGATTATGCCAGCGAAACACGTCCTGCAGATTGGGATACCGATCATGATGGATTGCCAAATTGGTGGGAAACAGCAAGAGGATTAAATGAGAATTCTAAAGCGGGAGATTTTGCCGATACGAATTTGGATACAGATCAAAATGGTTTTACACAATTGGATGAGTATTTAGACTGGATGGCACAGCCTCATTTTTTCATAAATTCAGGTGAAAAGAAAGAATTTTCGGCAGCTGACTACTTTAAAGGATATGAGAAAAAACCAGTTTATACTTTCTCTGATCTTAAAAACGGTAAAATAATTTTGAAAGGAAAAGATATTCAGTTTACTGCTATAGAAAGTGGATTTGCTTCTGTTGTAATTACAGTTAAAGATGAAGATGGAGATTCAATGAGCCGCCAGATAAATTTCTTTGTTAAATAAAAAAGCTCGCCACGAATTACACGAATTTTCACGAATTATTTTTTCACTATTTCATTAAAAAAATAATAAAAATTCGTGGCAAAGAAAAAAATCTGCCGAATCTGCAAAATCTGCGTGCTAATTATTTTTCACGTAGATTTTGCAGATTGAGCAGATTCTAAAAATTAAATAAAAATCAAAATGAAAAAGAATATCATTTTATTATCAGCTATACTTTTTTCAACAGTGATAATTGCTCAAAATAAGGGTTTGGTAGCGAATTCTGAAAGTCCTTATTCAAAATTGCAGAGTGTAGGATTGCAGGATGTGAAATGGACAAACGGTTTCTGGAAAGAACAATTTGATGTAGAAACCAAAAATACGCTGCCGTATATGTGGGATTTGTATCATAACGATGAAGTTTCACACGCTTATAAAAACTTTGAGATTGCTGCGGGAGAAAGCAAAGGAACTTTTAAAGGACCTTCATTTCATGATGGAGATTTTTATAAGATTTTTGAAGGAATGGCAGCGACTTATGCGGTAACTAAAGACAAGAAACTGGATGCCGAAATGGATAAAGCGATTGCGTTGTTTGCGAAAGCACAGCGTAAAGATGGCTACTTACATACTCCGGTTTTGATAGACGAACGTTGGGGAACCTTAGGCCCTGAAGAGGTAAAAAAACAATTGGGTTTCGAGAAATACAATATGGGGCATTTGATGACGGCTGCCTGTATTCATTATCGTGCAACCGGAAAAACCAATTTTCTGGAAATTGGGAAAGGCGTAGCAGATTTTCTATATGACTTCTATAAAAAAGCATCTCCAGAATTAGCAAGAAATGCCATTTGTCCTTCACATTATATGGGAATTGTCGAAATGTATCGTACAACGAAAAATCCAAAATACCTGGAATTGGCGAATAATCTAATTGATATCAGAGGAACGACCAATGACGGAACCGATGATAATCAGGATCGAATTCCGTTTAGGCAACAAACCACCGCAATGGGTCACGCTGTAAGAGCCAATTACCTTTATGCAGGAGTTGCCGACTTATATGCTGAAACTGGAGAAAAGAAATTACTCGATAATCTGGAATCTATCTGGGATGATGTGACGTACCGAAAAATGTACATTACAGGGGCGTGTGGTTCTTTGTACGATGGTGTTTCGCCTGATGGAACTTCTTATAATCCAACCGATGTACAAAAAATTCATCAGGCGTACGGAAGACCTTTTCAATTGCCAAATGCAACTGCCCATACCGAAACCTGTGCGAATATTGGAAATGTGTTATGGAACTGGAGAATGCTTCAGATTACCGGAGATGCCAAATATGCTGATATTGTAGAACTTGCTTTGTACAATAGTGTTTTGTCTGGAATCAGTCTGGAAGGAAAGGAATTCTTCTATAATAATCCGCTGAATGTTTCTAAAGATTTGCCTTTCAAACAAAGATGGAGCAAAGAACGTGAAGGTTATATTGCCCTGTCGAACTGTTGTGCGCCAAATGTAACCAGAACCATTGCTGAGGTAAGCAATTACGCGTATAATTTTTCCAAAGAAGGTTTGTATGTGAATTTATACGGAAGCAATAATCTGAATTCAAAAACACTTGCGGGAGAAAAAATTGAAATAGAACAGCAAACCAACTATCCTTGGGATGGAAAAATAACCTTAAAAATCGTAAAAGTTCCAAAAGAGGCATATGCTTTTTTATTGAGAATTCCGGGTTGGAGTCAGGGGACAACAATTTCAGTTAATGGTAAAAATATAAATGATGCAATTGTTTCAGGATCGTACCAAAAAATAGCACAAAAGTGGAAAAAAGGAGATGTCATCGAATTGAATATTCCAATGCCGGTGGAATTGATGCAGGCCAATCCATTAGTAGAAGAGGTAAAAAATCAGGTGGCTGTAAAAAGAGGGCCGATTGTATATTGTCTGGAATCTAATGAACTTCCTGCAAATGTGAAAGTAAATGATGTTGTTTTGGATTTGAATTCTAAATTCACTACTGATTTTATCAAAATAGACAACAGGGAATTGTTGAGTATAACTGCCAGTTCGTCCATTACTCCGGATAATTCCTGGGATAAAAAATTGTACAAACCTATTTCTGCAAAAGATAATAAAGAAGTTACTGTAAAATTAATTCCTTATTTTGCGTGGGGAAATAACGGTAAAGGCGAAATGTCTGTTTGGCTGTCGCACTAAATCTTCACTTTATAAATCTAACTTTAAAATGAGAAAAATAATAATGATCCTCTTGCTTATGACAATTATTAAGAGTCAGGCACAGGATTTTATACCATTGTGGACAAAAGGCAAAATGCCAAATTCCAAAGGATTAATAGTAAAAGACAGTATCAATAATGAGCGTGTAATGCAGGTAGGAATGCCGGGTATTCACGCTTTTTTTACTTCAATTCAAGAGAACAAAGGAGCAGCTGTTTTGATAATTCCGGGTGGAGGTTACCATCATTTGTCGTATAATATTAGTGGTTTTCAATTGGCAAAATGGTTCAATACAATGGGAATTAATGCTTTTGTATTAATACATCGATTACCGATTTCGCCGGACCTCAAAGAACGGGAAAAGGCACCTTTGCAAGATGCGGAAAGAGCCATGAGGATTATTCGTAAAAATGCTGTCAATTGGAAAATTGACAGCAATAAAATTGGTGTAATGGGCTGTTCTGCCGGAGGTCATTTAGCGGGAAGCCTGGGGACAATCAAAGATGATTTTTCTATAATTGGCGATGAATATGACGGTTATTCTTTTAAACCCAATTTCATGATTTTGATCTCTCCGGTAATCGATATGGGTAAAGAAACACATAAAGGAAGTTTAGAAAATTTGCTTGGACCAAATCCATCTGCAGAATTAATTAAAAAATATTCTTTGCAGTTTCAGGTAAGTGATTATACACCGCCAACTTTTATTGCACACGCTTTTAATGATAAAACGGTATCTCCAAAAAACAGTCTGCTTTTTTATGATGCTTTGCTGTCAAATAAAATTCCTTCGAGCCTGCATATATTTAATGAGGGCGGTCATGCCATTGCACTAAGAAATAATCCCGGATCAACAAATTTATGGACAAATCTTTGTGAGCAATGGCTGATGGAAATAAATATCCTGAAAAACTAAAATTTATAATCTAACTACATCTATAACTTATGAAATACATTATAACTTTATTTCTGACTTTTAGTTCTATAATAATATCTGCCCAAACAACCGATAACCGATTTGAACTGACAGTGGCTCAGGATGGCTCCGGCGATTTTAAAACCATTCAGGAAGCCATCAATAAAGTGAGAGATCATGCCGAAAAGCGAGTTGTCATTACAATTAAGTCTGGCATTTATAACGAAAAAGTAGTGATTCCTGCTTTTAAAAGAAATATTACTTTAAAAGGAATTGACAAGGAGAAAACGATTATTTCATATAATGACTATTCGGGAAAACCTTTCAGAGGGATTGATGTTACGGGAGATACAAAATTCAGTACGTATACTTCTTATACTTTATTGGTTCAGGGAAACGATTGCTCTTTAGAAAATTTGACTGTAGAAAACACAGCCGGTAAAGTCGGCCAGGCAGTGGCGTTGCATACAGAAGGAGACAGGGTAGCTGTTAAAAATTGTTCAATTTTAGGAAATCAGGACACTTTGTACTTAGCCAAAGGAGGAACCAGAAATTATTTCGAAAACTGTTATATTAATGGTACAACAGATTTTATTTTCGGAGCGGCTACTGCTTATTTTTACAATTGTACTGTCGAAAGCCTTAGTAATTCTTATGTGACGGCTGCATCTACTACACAACAAGATAAGTGTGGGTTTGTATTTGTCGATTGTAAGCTAACGACGAAAGACAATACGGTAGATAAAGTTTTTCTGGGACGTCCATGGCGACCTTATGCACAAACAGTTTTCATTAATACAGAATTAGGTTCGCATATTGTTTCCGAAGGATGGAATCCATGGAAAGGGGATAAAAATTTCCCGGATAAAGAAAAAACTGTTTTTTATGCGGAATATGGTAGTAAAGGTGATGGTGCAAAAGATATATCCAAAAGAGCTTCATGGTCACATCAATTGAAAAAATCCGATCTTAAAAAATATGATTTGGATAAAGTGTTGAATGGTTGGAATCCTAAATTATAAAATAATGACAATTGCTTTTTTCGCGCTATTAGTTTTAAATCTAAGGTGATACAATTTATTTAATCGGAGATTCAACAATGCAGATTATTCATTGGAAAAAGAGTATAAAAGTAAAAATTTCTTCAGGTTGGCTGGAGACAAGTGTTTTAGCCTTTTTTTTTTCGGAAAGACAGTGAAAAAATTGTAAAAATAAATTTAAAATAAGTTTATATACTGTTTTGACAATAGAGTTTAATTAAAAAGAGTTTGCTAAAAGTGTTTTAAAAGACATTTTAGCAAACTCTTTTTAAATTGTTCAGATTCCGCAGTGTTTTGTAATTAGTTGACTGTCGGGGTTTAAAGTATCGAATAACTGGTAGCATAAATTATAAAAGAGCTGTTTTTCTTCTTAGGATATTTGTTCCGGAATTTATATTTGCATGAAGCTATTAACAAGAATTTACCTTTAAAAGATACAAAAAAATATTTTTTTTATGTTTTTTTAAATAATTTTATTTGCTTTAAATTTTGACTGGTGTAGGTTTTTTAATTCAAAAAATGATTTCGCCATTATACTAATTAACGAATTAGTATTTTAAAAATTTCAATTGATTACTACTTTTCGAATATTCAATTTTTATATTTTGAGAGACATTTTGTTAAATTCGTTTCTTTCGGGATGTATTTTCTTACCTATTGGTTTTCAAATCTCATTAAATTCAATTTTTTAGCTTCTTTTATTTGTTTAATATATTTTGTTTCTCCCTTTTTTGCTGATATGATTTTTTTATCTCAATATTTTTGATAATTATATTTAGGCAGGATGCAACAGGACAGTTCTGTTACGCAATCGTTATATTTTTGGAACTAATAATAAATGTATTTTCAACGTTTAAAATTTTTTGCAAGCATCTTATCCTTTAATATGCAGCAGTATTTAACTGTAAAAGAAAATACTTTTTTATAAACTAACTAACCTAACTATTAATTAAAATCAAACATTTATGAAACAAGCACTTATAAAGAGATGTAGTTTTATTTTGTTTGCACTAATGAGTATGCTCACTTATGCTCAAACCGCAAGCAGTCAAATTAAAGTAACAGGAACTGTTACAGACAATTCAGGAGGCCTTATACCAGGAGTAAATGTTACTGAAAAATCTTCAAAAAACACCGTTACTACAGATTACAACGGAAAGTATGAAATTAGTGTGAAGCCTGGTGCAACATTGGTTTTTTCTTTCATCGGAATGAAAAAAATAGAAATTCCTTTGTCGGGTCGTACTACTGTTGACGCTAAACTACATGAAGATTCTAATCAACTAGACAATATTGTTGTTGTAGGGTATACAAGTCAAAAGAAAAGTCATCTTACAAGTGCTGTAGAAAGTGTAAAGATGAGCGAAATAACAGATTTGCCAGTTGGAGATTTAGGTACAGCTATACAAGGAAGGGTTCTTGGAGTAGGGATATCAGGAGGATCTACCAGACCAGGAGTTAAGTCTAATTTGACAATACGCCAGCCTTATTCTTTGGCTAAAGACGGAGGAAATACCAATCCATTATATGTTATTGACGGGGTTTTGCAGACTACTGCTGACGGTTTAAATGATAGTACGCTTTTTGATAATTTAGATGCATCAGAAGTAGAAAGTATCTCTTTTCTTAAAGATGCTGCGGCAGCTATTTATGGATCACGTTCTGGTTCAGGGGTAGTTTTGGTAACGACTAAAAGAGGGACTAAAGGAGATCCAAAATTTTCGTATAGTGGTTCTTATGGAGCCAATGATAAGACATATCAATCAAAAATGCTGAATGCTTATGAATTTGGACAATACGTTAATATTATGAATGGCTCTAATGGATATAATCAAACTTCGACAGATCCACAATATTTCTTTTCACAAGACGAATTAGACTATTTTAAAACACTGCAAAATACTTATTTAGATGATGAGTGGAAGCCATCTTATAACATGCGTCATAATTTAAACGTAAGCGGAGGTTCTGATAAAGCTACTTATTTTGCTGGAGCCTCTTATTACAAACAAAATGGAAATTTAAGTACTTTAGACTATACTAAATGGAACTTTAGAGCCGGTACTGATGTAAAATTAACAAATAACTGGAAAGCGGGATTACAATTATCCGGTTACTATTCTGATCAGGTAAAAACATTCAATAAAATCGGTGGAGAGAAAGAAGAAAATGATTATAATGAATTATTAACTCATATTCCTTATATACCTAATTATGTAAATGGAATGGCAATTGAGTTACCTGGAAATACAGATGCAAATCAGCGTTATCATTATTCGGAAATTAAACGTTTGAATAATCTTGCAGAAACTACTGCAAATACAATGACGATAAATATGTATACGGAGTACAAAGTTCCTTTTGTTAAGGGATTGATGGCCAGAGGTGCATATGCCCGTAACATGGGTAATACCAGAGGTACACAAGTGGGAACAACATATACTTTGTACCAGTTTAAAGGTTTAGGGGCTAACGGTCATATTTTTAATGATGACATTACTGACGCTCCAATTAAAACCACTAAATATTCTAACGGTGATTTATTGTTATTTGATAATACAACAATATTATCAGAGCAATTAAATTTTACTCTTTCATATGATCGCACTTTTGGGAAACATAGTATAAATGGTTTATTTGGAATAGAAAAAGCTGAAGCTACTTCAAACAAAGAACGTGTTTTAAAAACAAATGTTTTAGAAGGGACAAATGGACAATTTAACACTGCTACTGGTACTATTGATGGAACAACTACAAAAAATGAAAGTGGTTCATTGTCATACGTTGGAAGGTTAAACTATGCTTATGATGATAAGTATTTAGTCGAGTTTTTATACAGAACAGATGCTTCGACTAAGTTTTCGCCGGAAAATTATTGGGGTAACTTTTATTCTGCATCTGTGGGTTGGGTGGTTTCTAAAGAAGATTTCTTTGATTCTTCGGTAATAGATTTTCTTAAATTTAGATATTCAGTAGGTTTATTAGGAAAAGATGATACAAAAGCTTGGCAATGGAGACAACGATATACTTTTCAGGCAAATAAAGGAGGTGTATTTGGAGGAAATGGAGATATGACTAATGGATGGAAAATGGAAGCTTCTCCAAATCCAGATGCTACCTGGAGTGATGAAGTAAAAACTAATTTTGGAATTGATACCAGATTTTTAAATAATAGATTGTCAGCTACAGCAGAAGTGTATTATAATATTGGAACAAATTTACTTATGAATGTAACAGGTAATTTACCTTTTACAATTGGTGGGACTGTAGCGGCTCAAAATTATGGCAAAATGGATACTTATGGGTATGAATTGGCTTTGGGTTGGAATGATAAGATTGGACAAAATACAAGTTATGGTATTGATCTGCGTTTTGGCTGGTCTGGTAATAAATTGATTAAAGGGGACTTTAATAATGAAGATATTTTAAAACCATGGAATCCAAAACCAGGAGAATCAACTGATAATGGTGTTTGGGGGTATGATTATCTAGGAATGTTTAAATCACAGGCAGATATAGACGCTTATGTAAGTGAATACAAAATTACAGCAGTTAAAAATATTGAGGGGAGTGCTTCATATTCACCATCTCAACTTAAACCAGGAATGTTATATTATAGAGATATAAGAGGAGCTTATTTAGGAAACGGTCAATTTGCGGCGCCAGACGGTATTATTGATGTAAACGATCAGGTAAGATTATCCAGAAAATCTAATAGTCAATACGGATTAGGGACTACTTTACGTTTTGCTTATAAGTCATTTAGCTTAAATACAGTAGTGAATGCTTCTTTTGGAGGTTGGTCTGAAATTGGCAGCGACGCCAGAAAACCATTAAAAACTAAAATACCTCAAATTGTAGATAATACAGTATCCATTTGGAATGATATTTATGATCCAACACTTAATCCTAATGGTTCAATGCCTAATCCGGCTTTTGCGGATATTAATTCAGTATCATCTAAATTTTGGGAAGTTGATTCTTTTAGAATAGCATGTAGAAATATCACGCTTAGTTACGCATTACCACAAAAAGCTTTGAAAGCTATTAATATGAGTAGTTGTAAATTAAATTTTGTTGCACTTAATCCTTTTAACATTTATAATCCATACAGTTTTCAGGAGGCAAATGGTAGTTATTTGGACTATCCTACCCTGCGTACGCTATCACTGGGATTAAATGTAGGATTCTAATTTAATGATTATTAAAAATTAAGATTATGAAAATAAAATATATAAAAGCGATAGGTTTGTTTACTCTTTTGGCAACCTTTTCACTAACAAGTTGTAATGATGATTTTCTTGAAGAAAAGAAAGATTACGCTGGTGTAAATGAAGATGTATTTAAAGTACCTGCATTGGCTTCACAATATGTAGATTATGTATACAGCTTGTTTTTACCTGGTAATAATGCAGCTATTAACACATGGGATTTGGCAGCTGGAGGAAATGATGATTTTTCTCAAACAACTGAAGAGTTGGCAGGAGAAGTTAACTGGAATAAGCCCTGGACTTCAATATCACCTCTTAATGCACATTGTTTACCATATATAGGTAGCAGAGTCTCTTCAAGTATTGCTAATAATACCTGGACACGTCTAAGGCAAATTAATATTTTCTTAGATGGAATTGATAAAAACGGTATGGCTGATGCCGATAAAAATCCTTTGAAAGGACAAATGTATTTTTGGAGAGCTTATCAATATTATGAAATGGTAAAATTGTACGGAGGTGTTCCAATCGTTTTAACAGCACAAAATCCTATTATTGATGAAGGCTCAACTGAAGCTGAAGTTCCAAGAAGTTCTACTTCTGAATGTATTGAACAAATTATTTCAGATTTAGATAAAGCACAAGATTTATTAAAGGATGTGACATGGTCAAGTGCAAATTGGGGAAGAATTACCAGTGGTGGTGTAGCAGCTTTCAAAGGTCGTGTATTATTGACTTGGGCGAGTCCAATTTTTAATCCAACAGATGATGTACAACGATGGAAACGTGCTTATGATGCCAATCTTGCAGCCAAAACACTTTTAGAAAGCCAGGGAAAAGGCCTTTTTGTTGCAGGAGGTGCTGCAAATGGTGTAGCTTGGGGTAATATGTGGTTTACTGAGGTTAATAATCCGGAGGCAGTAATTGTTTATGGTTTTAATAATTCAGCAGCAGCAAATCTTCAAAAAAATAACGGTTGGGAAAGAGCTGTTCGTTCTAAAGCTTCTGGTGGAAATGGTGCGATTTCTCCAACTAAACAAATGGTAGATGCCTTCCCGATGGCTGATGGTAAAAGTATAGTAGGAAATGCGGCTTATAATCCAGTATTGTTCTATAAAAACAGAGATCCAAGATTTTACAAAACTTTTGCTTATAATGGTGCAACTTGGAAATTTACTGAAAATACAGCCTTTAAACAATGGACTTATACATGGTATTCTAAAGCACCTACAGTAGCTGCTCCAAATCCTGATAAAACTACGGAATCACTTGGCGCAAATTCAAGTGGGATATATTTGAGAAAAGCTACTAATGAAGGAGCAAGTAATGCTACCGGTTACCTAAATAGTGGTACAGATTATATGGAAATGCGTTTTGCTGAAGTAGTTTTAAATTTAGCTGAATCTGCAATAGGTATTAATAATTTAGCAGAAGGTAAATCGCTAATCGAATCAGTTAGAATTCGTGCAGGAATTACCAATGGAGATGGTCATTATGGTTTGGCAGATGTTACTTCAAGAGATCAGCACTTTGCAGCGGTGCTTAATGAAAGAAAAATTGAATTTGCATATGAAAATAAACGTTTTTACGATTTAAGACGTTGGAAACTTTTTGAAGATGGACCAACTACTGCAAGATTGGGAGTAGCTCCTTTAAACGGGACTAGAAGAACAGGTTATTTTATTGTTGCTAAAAAAACGGATGGTACAAAATATATTGCAGCGACAGATCCTTTCTTAGCAAATGCTGCCGGAGTAGCTCCAATAGTAAACAGAGATCCTGTTTTCCCTTATACCATTCCTGCAACAGGAAAAAATCCTGGTACAGTAATACCGAATTATGATGCCTATATAGATTATTTATATACCAATTATTTTGATATTGTAGAAAAAGATAATTTAGATCCTACAACAAATAATTGGAAGTTTATCTGGTATAGTCAATATTATTATTTTGGAATATATCAATCATTATTAGATTCTTCTCCATATTTAGAGCAGACTCAAGGTTGGGGTGGTTCATTTGATCCGCTTAAATAATTACTATTAAAACTCTATATAAACAATCACCTGTATTCCTAAGATACAGGTGATTTGTTTAAAAAACGATTATATAATTAAAAATTAACATGAAAACAACCACATTATCCATTGTATTTCTCTTGTTTTTAGGGACTATAGAATGTTTTGCCCAGTACCCAAAAATAAGTCCTGAAATGGCAGCACAATCTAAAGCTTTTATAGATGAAGCAGATAGACTTTCTGATGAAGCATGGGAAAAGGCACTTGTAATTATTGAAGAAGAAGCTAAACAAGGTAAACCTTATATTCCGTGGGCATCCAGACCAAACGATTTACCACAGGCATCCATACCTGCTTTTCCAGGTGCTGAAGGAGGAGGTATGTATACTTATGGGGGGCGTGGTGGAAATGTTTATATCGTTACAAGTCTGGAAGACAGAGGACCGGGAACTTTACGTGAAGCTTGTGAAAAAGGGGGAGCCAGAATCATTGTTTTCAACGTTTCGGGAATTATTAGAATCAAAGCCCCTTTAATTATTCGTGCGCCTTACATTACTATTGCAGGACAAACTGCTCCAGGTGATGGTATCTGCGTAGCTGGTGAATCTATTTGGATTAACACTCACGATGTCGTTATTCGTCATATGCGTTTCCGTCGAGGTGAAACTTTCGTTGGTCGTAGAGATGATTCAATAGGAGGGAATCCAGTTGGGAATATCATGATAGATCACGTTTCTGCTACTTGGGGATTAGACGAAAATATGTCTATGTACCGACACATGTACAGTCCGGGTGCAGGTTATCCTGATGAAAAGAAACCAACTGTAAATATCACAATTCAAAACAGTTTGTTCGGTGAAGCATTGGATACTTACAATCATGCTTTCGGAAGTACTTTGGGTGGAGAAAATTGCTCTTTTATGAGAAATATGTGGGCGAGTAATGCTGGTAGGAATCCATCTATTGGGTGGAACGGTATTTTTAATTTTGTAAATAATGTGGTTTATAACTGGTACAACAGATCTACTGACGGAGGAGATTACACAGCCAATTATAATATCATTAATAACTTTTACAAACCGGGACCAGTAACTAATTTAAACGAACCTATTAGTTACAGAATTTTAAAACCGGAATCAGGAAGAAGCAAATTGTCTTATATGGTTTTTGGTAGAGCATACGTAACAGGAAATATAGTAAATGGTAACGAAAAAGTAACCAAAGACAACTGGGATGGCGGTGTTCAAATCGAAAATAAAAAAGGGGAATTAATGGGTTATGATGAAGCTAAAACTTATTTCGATAAAATGAAAAGCGACAGACCATTTCCAATGCCTTGGTTTTCTAAAATCATGAAAGCGGATGAAGCTTATGAGTATGTTTTGAAAAATGTGGGGGCAACTTTACCATTGAGAGATAAAGTAGACGAAAGAATCATTAGAACTGTAAAAACAGGCGTTCCTGAATATGCAAAAGGATTAGAGAAAAAAACATTCTATCAATTTGAGCACAGACGTTTGCCGATGGATTCATATAAACAAGGTATTATAACCGATATTTCTCAAGTAGGCGGATATCCGGAATACAAAGGGAAGCCTTATGTAGATACAGACAAAGATGGTATGCCAGACAAATGGGAGAAAAAATATGGACTAAATCCAAATGATCCTTCTGATGCAAAAGGAGATTTAAACGGTGACGGATATTCTAATATTGAAGATTACATCAACGGTGTAAACCCTGCGATAAAAGTAGATTGGAAAGATTTAGCTAATAATAAAGAGACTTTAGTTAGGCCTTTATTAGATTAATTCAAAAATCTCAAGTCAAAATTTGATAGCATTTTTGACTTGAGATTTTCATTAAAAATTAAAAGAGGATGTCAATAAAAAAAATAAGTCTGATGTTTTTGCTTTTTGCTTTTTGCAATTTAAGCGCACAGCAATATGCAGACCCGGAATATATCAAGGTTACTAACGAAAGAGCCTCAAAAATTGTCGAGAAATTAGCCTTGAACAATAAGGAAAAAGAAACTGCCGTAACCAATATTATTGCACAGCAATTTCGTGATTTGAGTAAAATCCATGATGGAAGAGATGCAGAAATCAAAAAAGTAAAAGACGACAGTAGTTTAGCAAAAGAAAAGCAAAATGCTGAGATTGAAAAACTAAAATCAAAAGCAGACAAGTCAATCGATAAATTACACAAAGCCTATTTGAAAAAACTGGGAACGCAGTTAAACGAAGCTAAAATTACTGAGGTTAAAGACGGAATGACTTATGGTGTGCTTCCAATAACTATAGCGGGTTACAACGATATGCTGCCGAATTTAACCAAAGAACAAAAGGAGTATATTTATAATGCTTTGGTTGAAGCCAGAGAACATGCGATGGACGGTGGTTCATCAAAAGAAAAGCACGGATGGTTTGGTAAGTACAAAGGAAGAATCAATAACTATTTATCAAAACAAGGTTACGATTTAAACAAAGAAAGTGCTGACTGGCACAAACGTATTGAAGAGAGAGAAAAAAATAAAACGAAATAATAAATTCTTATCAGACCTAACAGGTTTTTAAAACCTGTTAGGTTTCTATTGAAAACCATAAAAATTTCAGATGATAATTCTCATGCAAAATAACTTTCCAAAAATCACCCTGAAACGAACAATGATGATTGTGTCATTTTGTTCTGTCTTCTCATCTGCATATGCACAATATCCGGAAATTCCAAAACCGCTTCAAGACAAAACCGATGCGGTTTTAGCTGATGAAGAAAAAAGACTGGCCGAAATATGGAATGCCAATTATAGTACTATTCAGGCTGAAGCCAAATTAGGCCGTCCGTATTTGCCCTGGGCATCTTATCCTAAAGATTTTGTTCATGCCGATATTCCTGCATTTCCGGGAGCTGAAGGTGGCGGAGCATTTACACCCGGTGGAAGAGGCGGAAAAATATTCGTTGTAACCAGTTTGGAAGATAGCGGAAAAGGAACTTTCAGAGAAGCTTGCGAAGCGGTTGGAGCAAGAACAATCGTTTTCAATGTTTCCGGAATTATCAGATTAAAAAAACGTATCAGCATGCGTGCGCCTTACGTAACAATTGCTGGACAAACCGCTCCCGGTGACGGAATTTGCATTGCAGGAGAAACGCTGGAAATTGACACGCATGACGTAATTATCAGACATGTGCGTTTCCGTAGAGGAGAAACCGATGTTACCCGCAGAGACGATGCACTTGGAGGAAATCCAATAGGGAATATCATAGTGGACCACTGCTCGGTAAGCTGGGGATTGGATGAAAATATTTCACTCTATAGACATCAGTTTCAAGCAAACGATAAATCAAAACTGGAAAAATTGCCTGCTTGTAACATTACGATTCAAAACACCATTTCTTCAGAAGGTTTAGATACTTACAATCATGCTTTCGGAAGTACCATTGGTGGATTAAACAGTACCTTTATGCGTAACTTATGGGCCGATAATATTTCAAGAAATGCTTCTATCGGAATGTATGGTGATTTTAATTTTGTGAATAATGTGATTTTCAACTGGTGGAACCGTTCTTTGGATGGAGGTGATTATCGTTCGATGTTCAACATCATCAATAATTATTTCAAACCTGGACCAATCACACCAACAGATCAGCCAATTCGTTACAGAATTCTAAAGCCGGAATCAGGTTATATGAAACCTAAAACTTACGGAAGAGCTTATGTTTCAGGGAATTTTATCGTAGGTTCTCCTGAAGTTACAGCAGATAACTGGAATGGCGGGATACAATTAGAAGATCAATCGGCTGAAGAAACGAAAGAATATTTAGAAAGAATTAAACAGCCAAAACCTTTTTCAATGCCTCATATCACCATTATGAAAGCAGAAGAAGCGTATGAGTTTGTATTGAATAATGTGGGAGCAACTTTACCAAAAAGAGATGCTGTTGACGAAAGAATAATCAAACAGGTTCGTACAGGAAAAATTGAGGTTAAAAATGGCTTGGAAAATTCAATTGGTGCAGCATTTATTAAAAGAAGATTACCGGCAGATTCATATAAAAAAGGAATTATTACCAATCCAAATCAGGTTGGCGGTTATCCAGAATATAAAGGGAAAGCCTATAAAGATTCAGATAATGATGGAATTCCAGATGCGTGGGAAAAGAAATTTGGTTTGAATCCAAACGATGCATCTGATGCAAACAAGGATTCAAACGGAGACGGATACACCAATATCGAGAAATACTTTAACGGAATTGATCCAAAAAGCAAAACGGATTGGACAAAATCAGAAAATAATACAGATACATTATCGAAAGTTTTATTGCAATAAAGTTTTAAATTTCGTTAATAAAAATAAGTTCAAAGTTTATCATTTCGACGGAGGAGAAATCACACTAGCAGGAAACGCACAGTTGCGGAATATTGGATGCGATTTCTCCTCCGTCGAAATGACAAGATTGTAGAAAATCTCAATTCTAAGAAAGTCAAATAAAAATGAATTTCATCCAGCTAAAAAATATAATTTCTCTTCAAAAAGATAAAATAATTTTGTCTGGTCTCGCGGTGCTTTTCAGCATTCAAATAGGAACAGCTCAGAATAATTTCCCGGATATTACAAAAACCAAAGAAGGCAAACTTTCGCTAACCGCAGACAATCAGGGAAACCAGATTCCGGATTTTTCTTTTGCAGGTTACAAAGCTTCTTCGGTAGCAATTCCTGATGTAGCCATTAACGCTTTTGTACCCCATATTGAAGGTGATGCAACCAAAACAATCCAATCCGCTATTGATTATGTTGCCAAATTAAAAGCAGATAAAAACGGTTTTAAAGGAACAGTGCTTTTAGACAAAGGAATCTTCAAAGTTTCAGGCGAAATCTATATCAAGGAAAGCGGAATTGTATTAAGAGGAAGCGGTTCAGGAAATAACGGAACCACACTTTTAGGAACTTCAATCAACAGAAAAGCAATTGTCAATATCAGCGGAATCAACAACCGTGTTTTCAAAGAAACAACAGAAATAGCGACTAATTATACGCCATTAGGAGCAACTGTTATAGCAGTAAAAAATGCTGGTAACTTTAAAAAAGGAGACCATATTGTAATCAACACACCCATCACTAAAAAATGGATTGACCTTTTGTCAATGAATGATTTTGGTGGAGAAAGCGGATGGATTGGCTGGAAAGCCGATGATTTTGTCATTCGTACGGACAGGGAAATTACAGATGTTCAGGGAAATAAAATTACGATTGATGCGCCTTTAACGAATGCTTTGGACGAAGAATTATCAAAATCAACTGTAGTAAATTACACTTGGTCAGGCAGAATCAATAATTCAGGTATTGAAAATCTGACTTTGAAATCAGATTACGACACCACAAATCCAAAAGACGAACAGCACAGATGGACAGGAATTTCTATAGAAAATGCGGAAGATATTTGGGTACGACAAGTCAATTTTGAACAGTTTGCAAGAAGTGCGGTTTCCATTTTAAAAACAGCCAAAAGAATCACTGTTGAAGATTGCCTGGCTTTAAACCCGGTTTCGGAAATTGCAGCATTCAGAAGAAATACGTTTTATACCGAAGGACAACAGACTTTATTTCAAAGATGTTATTCGGAATTTGGATATAATGATTTTGTAGTCGGAGGTTACGCTACGGCTGGACCAAATGTCTTTTTGCAATGCGAATCACATTTGCCATATAGTTTCAGCGGATCAGTTGGAAGCTGGGCAACCGGAATCCTTTTTGATGTTTCTCTAATTGATGGAAATGCTATCAGTTTCAAAAACAAAGAACAGGACGGAAGAGGTTTAGGCTGGAATGTTGCCAATAGCGTTATCTGGGAAACATCCGCATCCAAAATAGAAAATTACAGTCCGCCAACAGCCAACAACTGGGCGTTTGGAGTATGGGCACAATGGGCAGGAAACGGACACTGGAAAGACGTGAACAATCACATCAGCCCAAGAAGTTTATTTTATGGTTTATTAGAACAGCGTCTGGGCAAATTACCAATGGAGGCTCAAATTATGGACTTAGGTTCAGAGCCATCTTCAAGTCCAACGATAGAACAAGCAACAGCATTAACAGCCGAAGCTTATAAATTAAATGAAACTTTAAAAGAGTTTATTACTAAAGCATCAGCAAGAAATCCTATTGCGATTGATTATGCCAAAGCAAAACGAATTGACGAAGTAAAATCAGATATAGTTGCGAATTCGAATACTGATAAAATCACTATAACCAATGGATTACTAACCACTTCAAAAGGAGTAATTACCGGAGAAGTTGTAGATGTTCCGTGGTGGAGAGGAAGTCTGCGCGAATCTGAAATTGCAAAATCAAGACCGCACATTACCCGATTTGTTCCAGGACATTACGGATTAGGTTATACAGATAATTTGGAGGAAACCGTAAATTATTTAGTTGAAAATAATAAATCAGCCATAGATCATAATTACGGATTGTGGTACGAGCAAAGAATGGCGGATCACGAACGCATCCGAAGAATCGATGCTGATGTCTGGGCACCTTTTTACGAACAGCCTTTCGACAGAAGCGGACAGGGAATTGCCTGGGATCATCTGAGCAAATATGATTTGACACGATACAACGCCTGGTACTGGAACCGATTGAAAACATTTGCGGAATTAGCTTCTGCACAAAATAAGATTTTAATCAATCAGGCTTATTTTCAGCACAATATTTTAGAAGCCGGAGCACATTGGTCAAGTTCCCCTTGGCGTCCAGCCAATAATATCAATACAACTGGATTGCCGGAACCACCGCCTTATGCAGGTGACAAAAGGATTTTCCTTGCCGAACAATTTTATGATGTAAAAAATACAGACATTCGAAAACTGCACGTAGCATTCATTGAAAAAAATCTGGAAAACTTTAAAGACAACGCTAACGTTCTGCAACTCACAAGTGCTGAATATACAGGCCCGTTAAGCTTTATGCAATTCTGGATTGATGTGATAGCCAATTACGAAAAGTCACATCAAAATGAATCCAAAATCGCCTTAAGCGCAACAAAAGATGTTCAGGATGCAATCTTAAATGACGGCGCCAGAGCCAAAATCGTTGATGTAATTGACATCAGATATTGGTATTACAAAGAAGACGGAACGTTATATGCTCCAGAAGGAGGAAAGAATTTAGCACCGCGTCAACACGCCCGTAAAATCAAAACCGGAAAAGAAACCGATGACCAAGTGTATCGTGCAGTTCGAGAATACCGTGAAAAATATCCGGAAAAAGCAGTCCTGTATTCGACGATGGGAGCACCACGATTTGGCTGGCCTGCATTAATGGGAGGAGCTTCATTGGCAAATGTCCCAAAAATTGAACTTTCTGCCTTTCATTCTGCCCTGAGTGGTATGAAGTTTGCAGAAGGAACTACTTTTTCAGATACACTTTGGACACTGGAAAATAAAGGCAATGCCTATCTTTTTTATCTGAAAAAAGATCAGGATGTTTCGATAGATTTATCCAATCACAAAGGAACTTTCGAAGTATATACAATTAATGCTTCCAATGGAACTATAACCAAAAAGACCAATATCAGCGGAGGAAAAAAAATCGTAATCCCACAAGCTGAAATCAAAGAAAAAGTACTATTCGTAGTGAAAAAAAGTTAGACACAGAAAGGATTAACACAGATTAAAACCTGCTAAATCTGCCACCCGAGCGATAGCGAACAGGCGAAGCAAATCTGTGAGCAAAAAATAAATACATAATTCAAAATAAAATAAAATGAATCCGAAAATTAAATATTTATACGCCCTTTGTATAAGCTTTATGTTGACAGCACAAAGCGGATTTTCTCAATCCAAAAACCTGCCAAAGCTCAAAGTTTCCGAAAACAAGCATTATTTTGTGACCGAAGATGGAAAACCTTTCTTTTGGTTAGGCGATACAGGCTGGCTGACATTCGGAAAACTGGACAGAGAAGGCGTTGTTAAATATTTAGAAGACCGAAAAGCAAAAGGATTCAATGTCGTTCAGGTGATGGTACTGCATAATGTGAATGCTGTAAATGCGTATGGCGATCAGGCATTAATGAATGATAATTTGTCCCAGCAGATTACTTCACCTGGCAACGATCCAAATGATGCTCCCGAATACGATTACTGGGATCATGTTGATTATACCTTGGATGTAGCCCAAAAAAATGGAATCTACCTTGCGATGGTGCCGGTTTGGGGAACCAATATTAGTAGTGCTAAAAGCAAAGTAACGAAAGCGGATGTTGAAAAATATGCCAAGTTTTTAGCCGATAGATATAAAAAAAGAACCAATATAATCTGGCTGAACGGTGGTGATACCTACGGCGATAAATTTCAGGACATCTGGAACGCACTCGGAAGTACTTTAAAAACCAGTAACCCGGATCAATTAGTGACCTTTCACCCATTCGGAAGAACCGATTCATCAGAGAATTTTCATAATGCAAGCTGGCTGGATTTCAATATGTTTCAGTCAGGTCACAGAAGATACGATCAGGATTCGGTGAAACCTTTCAAAGAAGACAATTATAAATTCGTTCACAGAGACTGGGATTTAAAACCAACAAAACCAACCCTTGACGGAGAACCATCATACGAAGGAATACCACACGGTCTGCACGATACTTTACAGCCAAAATGGACTGCCAGTGATGTACGCCGTTACGGATACTGGTCGGTTTTTGCAGGCGGAGCAGGTTACACTTACGGGCACAATGCCGTAATGCAAATGTTCAGAAAAGGCGATAATCCAGCCTATGGGAACAAAGAATTATGGAATGACGCTATCAACGCGCCGGGTGCCGGACAGATGGTGCACATCAAAAATCTGATGTTGGAATTTCCATATTTAGAAAGAGTTCCGGATCAGTCATTAGTGGCTAATCAGGGCAAAAAATACGATTACCAAGTGGCAACAAGAGGAAATGATTATGCTTTGATTTACACCTATACCGGAAGAAAAATTACTGTAAATATGGGCAAAATTTCAGGAGATAAAGTAACCGCAACCTGGTATAATCCAAGGAACGGAGAAAAAACAAAGATTGGAATTTTTGATAACAAAGGAACAAAAGAATTCCAGCCTTCCGGCAAAAAAGAAGACGGAAACGACTGGGTTTTAATTTTAAGTTCAAAGTAACCACAATATTGTCATCCCGAGGAACGAGGGATCTCCGCAAGAAACTAACACAAAGTTTATTCAGCATGTGGAGCTACTAATGGATATCCTTCCTCCGTCAGGATGACAAAAATGAGAATGAAAATCCCGCAAAATCTGCGAGAGCCAAAAATAGCAACACTATGAAAATCAAAAACATCATAACAATACTCTTCTTCATAACAGGATTAAACACCGCTTTCGCAAACGACGGCTGGTTAAACATCCTCAACGAAGGCGGGAACAACAAAGGAATAAAATGCACCGAAGCCATTCAGGGCGCCATCGAAAAAGCATCTAAAAACGGAGGCGGAACCATATTTTTCCCAGCCGGAGAATATCTAACAGGCGCTTTAAAACTAAAAAGTAACATCACCATCCATTTGGATTCAGGCGCTCTTTTAAAATTTTCAGAGAATTTCGATGACTATCTTCCGTATGTAGAAATGCGTTACGAAGGAATCGTGATGCAGTCTTTCTCGCCATTATTTTATGCCAAAGATGTCGAAAATATCACCATCAAAGGAAGAGGCGTAATCGACGGACAAGGAAAAGCGTGGTGGAATGAAGTCTACCGAATAGAAACCGCCAAAGGTCCGATTCCGGAAACCAAATACCAAAAAATGTGGACCGAGCAAAACAAGGGAATTGTGTATGAGCCATATTATAAAAGAACGATCGACAAGCACTTTTTCCGACCTTCATTTTTCCAGGCCTACAATTGCAAGAACATTTTAATCGAAGGCGTAACCTTCAAGAATTCGCCTTTCTGGACGATAAACCCTGAATTTTGCGACAACGTAACCGTAACCGGAATCACGATTAATAATCCACATTCGCCAAACACAGACGGAATCAACCCTTCGTCCTGCACCAACGTTCACATTTCAAACTGCCACATCAGCGTGGGCGACGACTGTATTACCATCAAATCGGGTAGAGATGCAGACGGTCGTAAATACGGAAAAGCAACCGAAAACGTAACCATCACCAACTGCACCATGTTAAGTGGTCACGGAGGTGTCGTTATCGGAAGCGAAATGTCGGGCGGAATCAAAAAAATCACCATTTCTAACTGTGTTTTCGACGGGACAGATCGTGGAATCCGTATCAAAGCCGCTCGTGGTCGTGGCGGAGTAGTCGAGGATATTCGCGTCGATAATATCGTCATGAAAAACATCAAGGAAGAAGCCATTATCTTGGATCTTTTCTACGACAAAGACAATCCCGTAGAGCCCGTTACAGAGCGCACTCCGATTTTCAGAAATATCCACATCAGCAACGTTACCGGCGGAAACGTCAACAAAGCCGGATTCGTTCGCGGAATCGTTGAAATGCCAATCCAGAACATCACGTTCTCCAACATCAATATGGATGGCAAGGAAGGTTTCACCATAAACACGGCGACCGACGTAGAATTTCACGATGTAAAAGTCAACGCAACCGTGGGTTCTTCTTTCAAAATCACCGATGCCAAAAACCTGATTCTGGACAACGTAGGTTCATCGACACCGATAAAAGGCGTTCCGGTTATCAAAATCGACAACGCTTCGAATATTATGATCAACAACAATTTTCCGTTCAACGCCACCGATATTTTCATCGAAGCCAACGGAAAAGACACGAAAAATATCTTCCTTAAAAACAATGTGTTCAACAATGTGACCACAGTTGTGAAAAAAGGAAAAGACCTGGATAAAAAAGCAATTACTGAATAACGTAATTATTTTTAGGAGCAGAAACATTGGGCATTTTAGGAAACATCGTCCCGCTTTCCGTTACAATCTTTTGTGCCGAACACCGGCAAAAAAGGATTTCCACTGCAATCGGGGCTAAAGAGAAACATTTTGCTTTTTAGAAATCATCCAAAAAGGAAAATATATAAAGATTCGTGTTTAAACATCTTTGTCAAAGTTCAAAACTTTGACAAAGATTAAAACAATAACAATGAAAAAAATATTCATCATATTAACGCTTTCACTTTTCGCTCTAAGCTATTCCCAGAAAAAAAAGGAAATTTTCCTTTTCACCTCTTTTAGGGAACCCGCTACCGAAGGTTTGTACTTAGCCTACAGCGAAGACGGTTACAACTGGAAAGGCCTGGAAGGATCATTCCTAAAACCCGAAATCGGAGCCAGCAAAATTATGCGTGACCCTTCCATCACAAAAGGCGCAGACGGAACCTATCATATGGTCTGGACAACCGACTGGAAAGGCGGAAACGGTTTTGGATATGCGAGTTCAAAAGATTTAATTCACTGGTCAAAACAGGAATACATTCCCGTAATGAAACACGAACCCGAAGTCGTAAACGTGTGGGCACCCGAAATTTTTTACGATGATGTCAAAAAAGAATACATTATTATCTGGGCATCCACAATTCCATTCCGATTCGAAAAAGGAGTAGAAGACGAGAAAAACAACCACCGAATGTATTACGTAACCACAAAGGATTTCAAAACCTTTTCGGATACCAAATTATATTACGACCCAGGTTTCAGCGTCATTGATTGTGTAATTGTCAAAAAAGGCAAAAAGGATTATGTTTTGGTTCTAAAAGACAACACCAGACCGATGCGAAATATAGAAGTAGCTTTCGGAAAATCGCCTTTAGGACCATTCGAAAAAAGATCAAAACCCTTAACGGAGTATTTATCAGAAGGACCAACTGTCGTGAAAGTCGGTAAAAACTGGTTGTTGTATTATGACAATTACGGATCCAAAAATTACAAAGCCTTAAGCACATCCGATTTTGTAAAATTCGAAGATGTGTCATCCAAAATATCGCTTCCCGAAGGACACAAACACGGAACAATAACAACAATTTCCGAAGAAGTTCTAAAAGGATTAATGGAGAAAAAATAAATTAATGCCACAGATTTCAAAGATTAAAAGGATTAAAAAATCTGCTCAATCTGCCAAATATGCGTGAAAAAATAGACAAGCAAATTCAAGAAAAAAATCTGTGAAAATCTGTGAAATCTGTGGCAAAAAAACAAAAGCAATGATTGCATTTCAAAACATAAAAACCAATATCGTAAAAGCAACAACCATTTTGTTGAGCTGTGTCGCAGTCAATTCGGCGCAAGCCCAGCAAGACACGATACGATATACAGGCAAAACACTTTCCAATGTCGATTACCACCACGGACAATTAAGTCCGGCAGTTGGTGTTCACGCCACGCAGATTATGCGTGCCAGCCGTGAACATCCTGAAAAAGCAGACGGATTTGGCTGGACCTACAATCACCAGTCGATGATGGCGTATTGGAATAATACTTTTTATTTGCATTATTTGAGTGATCCGTCCGGAGAACACATTCCGCCAAGCCAGACTTTTATGATGACTTCCAAAGACGGAGTAACCTGGACAAAACCAGCGGTGCTTTTCCCTATTTATCGTGTTCCCGACGGCTTTAAAAAAGAAGGTGTTGAAGGCGTAGCCAAAAACATCGATGCGATTATGCACCAGCGAATGGGATTCTATGTTTCATCAGACAACAGATTACTGGCAACCGGTTATTACGGAGTTGCCTTAGACAAAAAAGACGACCCCAATGACGGAAAAGGAATTGGTCGTGTAATTAGAGAAATTTACAAAGACGGAACGTATGGTCCAATTTATTTTATCAGATACAACAAAACCGGAAACCCGTTGCCAACAACCTTTCCGTTTTACACCAAAAGCAAAGACAAAAAATTCATCAAAGCCTGCGATGAACTGATGTCAAAACCTTTACTGATGCAACAATGGGTCGAAGAAGCCGATCGTGATGACGCTTTGATTCCGTTAAAAAAACAATACAAAGCGTTCAATTATTACCATTTGCCAAACGGAAACGTAGTCGGTTTATGGAAATTTGCTTTGACCTCATTAAGCAAAGACAATGGCAAAACCTGGGAATACACTCCGTTGAGAGCACCTGGATTTGTAAACAGCAACGCCAAAATCTGGGGACAAAAAACCTCAGATAATCGCTATGCAACCGTTTATAATCCATCAGAATACCGTTGGCCATTAGCGATTTCCACTAGTGACGACGGACTGAATTATAAAGATTTATTATTGGTTCACGGAGAAGTGAGTCCAATGCGTTATGGCGGAAATTACAAATCGGCGGGACCACAATACGTTCGCGGAATAAACGAAGGAGACGGAACTCCGCCGGACGGAAAACTGTGGGTAAGTTACAGCGTGAACAAAGAAGACATTTGGGTGGCTTCGGTACCAGTTCCGGTGACAAGCGAAGTCAAAGAAAACGCCAATGATGTTTTTAATGATTTGCCCAACGGCGAAGAACTAAAATTATGGAACACCTATGATTTGTCCTGGGCTTCCACCAAAATCGAAAAGAAAACAGATGGCAAAAAATGGCTGACTTTAAGAGATCAGGACTTTTTTGATTATTCCCGAGCCGAGCGTGTGATTCCATTTGCACAAAAAATGGAAGCCACTTTTACGGTAAAAGCGGAACAAAATAATCACGGATTACTGCAGGTGGAATTCCAAAACAAACAAGGATTACCTGCAATTCGCATCGTTTTCGATTCGGATGGAGAAATAAAAGTAAAACACGGAGCCCGTCACGGCGGAATTGGAAAATATGAAGCAGGAAAAGATTATATGATAACAGTCAAATTGGATGTAACTTCCCGTTCGTACACAGTAAAAGTGAATGACGGCAAAGAAACCAATAAAATATTCTATGCTCCGGTAGACGGCATTTCACGCATTATGTTCCGCACAGGCGATCAGCGCTACACACCAAATGCCGACACAGAACCGGACACACCGGATTTCACCGATTTACCGGATACAGGAAAATTAATTCCGGAAGCGGTATTTAATATTCAATCATTGGTCACAAAGAAATTATAAGATTTAAAGATTGAAAAATTTAAATATTAAAAAATAAAATCTGCCCAATCTGCTGAATCTGCGTGCAAAAAAACAAAACATGAAGAATTTAAAAAAAATAGTATTCCTCTTTTGTCTTCTGATGTCGTTCATTTCGAATGGACAAATTTCTGCCGTGCATTTAAGATGCGAAATGACAGAAAACCCATTGGCTGTTATTGAAAACCAACCAAGATTAAGCTGGCAATTGGTTTCAAAAGAACAGAATGTTACACAATCTGCCTATCAAATTTTGATAGCTTCATCTGAAGAAAAATTGAAGAAAAACGAAGGCGATATCTGGAACAGCGAAAAAGTAATTTCCAATAAAAATCTTCAAATCACTTACAACGGAACTCCTTTAAAAAACGAATCCAAATATTTCTGGAAAGTCAAAGTCTGGAATCAAAAAGACAAAGCTTCCAATTGGAGTAAAACAGCATCTTTCAGAATCGCGCCTTCAGAATTAAATCCAATCTGGATTGGAGCGATTACCAAAGCCGACAGCCATTTACCGGAAGGCAGAAATTATCATACAGCCACTTTCAACAGACAGAAAAAAGACGCTTTAATCAATGCTTCCGATTCGTTGTCCCGCAGAAGTATTATGCTCCGCAAACCTTTTTCGGTTAACAAAGAAATCAAGGAAGCCGTAGTGTATATTTCCGGTTTGGGACATTATGAACTGACCATCAACGGAAAGAAAATCGGCAACAGTGAGTTTGCTCCTTTATGGACAGATTACGACAAAACCGTTAATTTTAATACCTATGAATTATCTGCTGAAGAACTAAAAAAAGGCGAAAACGTAATTGGCGTTTTATTAGGAAACGGAATGTACAACACGCTTGCCGAACGCTACTCGAAATTTTACGTAAGTTTTGGTCCGCCGACTTTATTTTTCAAAATGAAAGTGGTTTACAAAGACGGTTCCGAAGAACTTGTAAAATCAGATGCAAGCTGGAAATACAGCAAAAGCCCGATTACCTACAACAGTATTTTTGGAGGAGAAGATTACAACGCCAATCTGGAACAAAAAGGCTGGAACGAAACTGGATTCAATGATAATAATTGGAAAAAAGTAATTGTTCAGGAAGCGCCAAAAGGTATTTTGAGATCACAGATTACAACACCAATTACAGTTCATAAACAATATGATGTTGCAACTGCAAAAGAACTAAAACCTAATTTCTATATCTTCAATATGGGACAAAATCTTTCGGGATTTATGACCATAAAAGTCAAAGGAAAAAAAGGTCAGACTGTTCGTGTATGGGTTGGCGAAAGTCTAAACGAAGACGGAACAGTGAGTCAGGGAAAAACGGGTAAACCGTATTATTACGATTATACTTTAAAAGGAGAAGGCATTGAAGAATGGCAACCGAAATTCAGTTATTACGGTTATCAGTATGTTCAGATTGAAAATATCAATTATAAACAAACAAAGAACGAAAAACTTCCGACGCTTGTTGATTTAAAATCGAATTTCATTTACAATTCGGCTGGAGAAGCGGGAACTTTTGAGTCTTCAAATGACATTTTCAATAAGACACATTTGCTGATTAACAACGCTATCAAAAGTAATTTCCAAAGTGTTTTTACCGATTGCCCGCAACGTGAAAAATTGGGCTGGCTGGAAGAAATTCACTTAAACGGACCGGGATTATTGTTCAATTACAATCTTGAAAGTTTTATTCCGGCAACAATGCAAAACATCTCCGATTCGCAACGAGATAATGGTCTGATTCCGACCATCGTTCCGGAATATGTAGTTTTCGGAGGCGACTTTACCGATTCACCGGAATGGGGAGTTACAGGTGTAATTCTGCCTTGGATGTATTACGAATATTATGGCGATGCATCATTGATCGAGAAATATTATCCGGTAATGAAAAAGTATATTGATTATTTAGGAACCAAAGCAACGAATCATATTGTCTCGCACGGATTGGGCGATTGGTACGATTACGGAACGCATCCGGCGGGATATTCCAAAAACAGTCCGATTGCACTTTCGGCAACTTCTCATTATTTTTATGGAGCGAGTTTGTTGGCAAAAGCATCCAAATTATTGAACAAAATAGAAGATATTGCGAAGTATGAAAAGCTGACTTTGGACATTAAAAATGCTTTCAACAAAGAGTTTTTCAATCCCGAAACCAAACAATACGGAACCAGCAGTCAGTTCAGCAATGCCGTTCCGGTTTTTATGGATATCGTTGAACCACAATACAAACAGGCGGTGATGCAGAATTTATTGAACGACATCAAAGCAAAAGGCGACCGATTGACAACAGGAGATGTTGGAAACCGTTATTTATTTCAGGCATTGGCACGAAATGGCGAAAACGAAACGATGTACAAAATGAACAATCATTACGATGCACCGGGTTATGGTTTTCAGATTAAATTTGGTCTGACGACTTTAACTGAGCAATGGGATCCACGCAAAGGAAACTCGTGGAATCATTTTATGATGGGGCAAATCGAAGAATGGTTTTACCAAAGTCTGGCCGGAATTGTTCCCGACGATCAAAATCCAGGTTTCAAACATTTCTTTATTCAGCCGGAAATTGTGGGTGATATGACTTTCGTAAAAGCAACTTACAAATCCATTTACGGAAATATTGCTTCGGCCTGGGAAAAAATAGACGGAAAGTTAATTCTGAAAGTGGAGATTCCTGTGAATACTTCAGCGACTATAAAATTGCCAATCGCAAAGAATTCAGAAATAAAAGTCAACGGAAAACCGACTAAAGATTTGAAATTAGGTTCAGGAAAATATACAATTGAATGCAAAATATAACATTTAAAATGACTACAATTAAAAAAATACTGTTTGCTTTTTTGGTTTCAATTTTCGGATTGACGCTTGCAAACGCGCAATGCACATCCGATACGAATTTCAGAAAACCGGTTACTGAAACAATAAAAAATATCGAAACCATTTTCAAAATCACCGTAATTGATGATAGAGGTTTGTTAAAAGGAAAAGAACTCGATTATGCAGATTGGAGAATTGAACAAGGCAATTTAGAAGTTTCTTTAGCCAATGTTTTAGTGCCTTTTGAGTTGACGTATTTCAAACAGCCGGACGGAAAATACCAAATCCGAAAATATGAAAACCACAAAGTTTCAGTCGATAAAGGAAAAGAACGCCTGGATTATTTGACAACTTTATATTCCAATGTTTCTGACTGGGAAAAACGCAAAAAAGAAATAAAAGCTTGTATGATCACGTCTTTTGGTTTGGACAAAGCACCGCCAACACCCAAATCAAAACCAATCTTAACCCCAAAACGAATTTATAAAGATTACAGCGTAGAGAATATCGCATTGGAAATTCTACCAGGAGTTTACACTACGGGTTCGATTTACAAACCGTATCCGTTAAACAAAAAATCACCAATTATCTTAACGCCCGATGGACATTTCGGTGATGGAAGATATAGAAAAGACGAGCAGTACCGTTGTGCGATTATGGCGAAAATGGGTGCAATCGTAGTAAGTTACGACCTGTTTGCCTGGGGAGAATCCCTGCTTCAGTTTCCTGAACAAACGCACCGAAACAGCATCGCTTCCACCGTTCAGGTCTTGAGCGGAATCCGATTACTGGATTATTTGGCGACTATTAAAAATGCCGATGTTTCGCGAGTTGGCGTTACGGGCGGTTCCGGCGGAGGTTCGCACACGATGTTTCTGGCCGCTTTGGATGATCGAATCACGGTTTCGGCTCCTGTGGTGATGGTTTCTTCGCATTTTTCGGGTGGTTGTCCGTGCGAAAGCGGTCGCGGAATCCACCTTTGCGGAAACGGAACCAATAATGCCGAAATCTCGGCAATGATGGCGCCAAAACCACAGTTGATTGTTTCAGACGGAAAAGATTGGACACTGGCAGTTCCCGAATTGGAATTCCCTTTTATCCAAAGAACTTATGATTTGTACGGCAAAAAAGACTTGGTAGAAAATGCCCATTTTGCTAAGGAAGGTCACGATTTTGGCATTTCAAAACGTATGGCGCTGTACCCGTTTATGGCGAAATATCTAGGTCTTGATCTAAACAAAGTGAAGAACGACAAAGGCGAAATCGACGAATCGACCTGTGTAATTGAGCCTTACGACAAATTATATGTTTTTGGCAACAAATCCGAAAACCTGCCGAAAAATGCATTAAAAGACATCGATAAATTATATGAAATGTTCGGAGAAAAAAACCTGAAAGTCTATGAGGTCAAGAAGTAATAGTTGGGCGTGACCCAATTTGAAAAAGGGGGCAACTCTCGAAACCGCTTAGTTGCCCCCTTTCCCAAATCGGGTCGGGCTATCCGCGCTACTTCGGTAGCCAGCTTCTATCCCTCACGCACTCTCGTAACTTGAAGAAATTTGTGATAATTTGTGCAATTTGTGGTTAAAAAATAATTAGGGCATTGCCTATAAAGTATAAAATATGAAGTTTAAAAATAAAATAACAGCCCTCTGTTTCGGAATTGTTTCCTTCGCCTCAACAGCGCAAAGCAAAAGCGAACTAAAATTGTGGTACAACAAACCCGCCACCATCTGGAATGAAGCTTTGCCTTTGGGTAACGGCCGTTTGGGGGCAATGGTTTTTGGCGATCCCGCTGTAGAGCGTCTGCAATTAAATGAAGAAACCATTTGGGCAGGTTCACCAAACAGTAATGCACATACCAAATCAATCGAGGCTTTGCCAAAAGTGCGAAAGCTGGTTTTCGAAGGTAAATTTGATGAAGCACAGGATTTGGCAACACGTGATATTATGTCGCAGACCAACGACGGAATGCCGTATCAGACTTTTGGGAGTGCTTATATTTCGTTTCCTGGACATCAAAAATATACCAATTATTACCGCGATTTGGATATCGAAAACGCTTCGGCAAAAGTAAAATACACGGTAAACGGAATAGAATTTACCAGAGAAATATTGACTTCGTTTTCAGATCAGGTGATTGTCGTAAAATTGTCGGCAAGCCAGCCGGGACAAATTACGGCGAATGTTTTTATGAACAGCCCGATTGACAAAACCGTTCCTTCGACAGAAGGCAACCAAATTATCCTTTCGGGAGTTGGGACGAATTTTGAAGGCGTAAAAGGAAAAGTAAAATTTCAGGGAAGAATCGAAGCCAAAAATAAAGGCGGAGAAGTTTCGGCAAGCAACGGAATCCTAATCATCAACAAAGCCGATGAAGTGACGCTTTACATTTCGATAGCAACCAATTTCAAAAATTATCAGGATATTACCGAAGACGAAGTAGCGAAAAGCAAAGTATATTTGGAGAAAGCAATTTCGAAAGATTTTGAAACTATCAAAAAAGCACACGTTGCTTATTATCAAAAGTTCTTCAACAGAGTGGCGTTGGATTTAGGTTCAAATGATGCCATCAAAAAACCAACTAACGAAAGAATTCGTGATTTCAAAAAGGAGTTCGATCCGCAATTGGCTAGTTTGTATTTTCAATTCGGACGTTATTTATTGATTTCAAGTTCACAGCCGGGCGGTCAGCCTGCTAATTTACAGGGAATTTGGAATGATATGGTCACTCCGCCTTGGGACAGTAAATACACCACAAACATCAATGCTGAGATGAATTACTGGCCTGCAGAAGTCACCAATCTTACCGAAATGCACGAGCCTTTTATCCAAATGGCAAAAGAATTGAGTGTTGCGGGAGCAGAAACAGCCAAAACAATGTACAATGCGAATGGCTGGGTCTTGCACCACAATACTGATATCTGGCGCGTAACCGCTCCGGTTGATTCGGCTGCGTCTGGAATGTGGATGACTGGCGGTGCCTGGGTTTCGCAGGATTTGTGGGAGCGCTATTTGTACACCGGCGATATCAATTATTTAAAAGAAATTTATCCTGTAATAAAAGGTGCTGCCGATTTCTTTTTGGATTTTATGATTACCGATCCAAATACAGGATATTTGGTGGTGGTACCATCAAGTTCGCCTGAAAACACACACGCTGGCGGAACCGGAAAATCGACTATTGCTTCGGGAACTACAATGGACAATCAATTGGTTTTTGATTTGTTTTCGAATGTGATTAAAGCTTCGAAACTAGTTGCTCCGGATGAAAATTATACTAAAAAATTAAGCGATGCTTTGGCCAAAATGCCTCCGATGAAAATTGGAAAACACAGTCAGTTGCAGGAATGGCAGGACGATTGGGACAACCCAAAAGACAATCACCGACACGTTTCGCATTTGTACGGCTTGTTTCCGAGTAATCAGATTTCGCCAATCAAAACACCTGAATTATTCGAAGGAGCCAAACAATCCCTGATTTACAGAACAGACGAATCGACAGGCTGGTCTATGGGCTGGAAAGTGAATTTATGGGCAAGATTATTAGACGGGAATCACGCCTATAAATTAATCCAAGACCAATTGCATTTGGTAACCGCTGACCAAAGAAAAGGTGGTGGAACCTATCCAAATATGCTGGATGCGCACCAACCGTTTCAGATTGACGGGAACTTTGGCTGTACTGCCGGAATCGCCGAAATGCTGATGCAGAGTCAGGAAGATGCGATTCATTTATTGCCTGCTTTACCAACGGTTTGGAAAGACGGAAGCATCCAAGGTTTGGTTACCCGAGGCGGATTTGTAATTGATATGACCTGGAAAAACAATAAAGTTTCGACTTTGAAAGTGTACTCAAAATTAGGAGGAAACTGCAGATTGAAATTGGAAAACACCTTAAAAGCAGACAAAGGGATTGTACTTAAAAAAGCAAAAGGTAAAAACCCGAATCCGTTGTTTTATGATGTGGAAGTAAAGAAACCAATCATTTCTAAAGAAGTAAAATTGCCGAAAGTACAATTGCCAAAGTATAATGAATATGATGTGGAGATGAAAGCAGGGCAGACGTTTAGTTTTTCTGCGAATTGATAGTTTAATTATTATACGATGATATTGAATGAACTGAATATTTAATAATTAAAAATGTGAATTAATGGATATATTAAGAGCTTGTTTTTATGCATATAATAGAAAAGTTAATCATTTTGCACAATGTGTTATTTTGATTAATAAAGATGTTTTTAATGTGTCTAAAATTTATAATATTTCAGTTACTCAAGACTATTTTATATGTTCTGAAATAAAGATTGATAAATTAATAGATCAATTATGTGAAAAAGAGACGGGTGATTTTTTAGATGCATATCATCTTGCTAAAAATCAAGGTTTTTCATTTTCAGCTTTTCCTGATAGAGGTAATTTAAATATGAGTTTAATTCAGATACCACGTTTTGGAGAAGTAGATTTTGAAAGAATTATTAATTCAATAGGAGGGAGTAAAATTTCTGAAACAGAAAAAAGAACTCCTGATTTTTACATTAATGATATACTTTTAGAATTGAAAGATTTACAAGAAGATAGCCTTGAAAATAAAGATAGACAAAAAAGTATTGCAAAACTTTTTAAAGATAGAGTTGACTATGCTATTAATATTGATCCTTTGCTTGATTTTGGAGATTTGACATTTGATTACCATCGTCTTGTAAAAAACACAATTAAAAATCAATTCAAATCTGCTAGCGATCAAATCAAACAATATAAAAAATTGAATCCTAATTTTAAAAATGCTGGAATTATTATTCTTAACACAGGATTTGAAAGTCTTCCTAATGAATTATTAAAAAAAATGGTTGCTGATATTTTGAATAATGAAACTAAAACAATTGAGTTTGCTTTTCTTTTTTCACAAAAAATGCAAACAAATGGTTGGAATCTGGATTCTGTGTTTTTGAGTGAATGGGTTGGGAATGTTCCAAATGAAATTCTAAAATTAAAAGATGAAATGGATGAACTTGTGGAGATAAAAATGATAGAAATGGTGCGTGAAAATAATAGCTCAAAAACAATAGAATCACAAAAGCCAATTTCTTTTGAAATAGATAATAAAGTGTTTTTTTGGAATCCTGGGCAGATGAAATTTCCTTGGGAATAAAAATGAGTATTAATTAATTTATTGACTCTAGGTTTCAAAAACCTGTCAGGTCTTAAAACGAATATTGTGTCCGCGTGAGTGATGGAAGTGGAGCTCTTTTTTTGAGAGGCTTTTTCAGCCGAATAAAAAAAAGCGGGAACGTACAGCACGACCCGAAGTTTTTACGGAGGGTCACGCCCAAAAAATTAAAATAATTTGAATATGTTACACCAATTAAAATACAAAATAATGGCGATTGTGATCCTGATTTCGGCTTTAAACAGCGGATGTAAATCGGGTGCGGGGCATTCTAAAAAAGGAACTTCGGTTGTTTTGAAAGCCGATAATTTCAAGTATTATGTGGATTATTTCAATACGATGGAAGACGAGAATCTGAAATTTGCGATTCCGAATGATAGTGCGTGGACTTGGATGGAAAAGAATATTCCGTTGTTTGAATGTCCACAGCAAAATTTTGAGGAGATTTATTATTATCGTTGGTGGACGGCTCGAAAACACATCAAGAAAACACCACTTGGTTTCGGAATTACTGAGTTTTTGGTGGACCGTTCGTATGCCGATAAATACAATTTGATTGCTTGTGCAGTGGGTCATCATATTAACGAATTTCGTTGGGTGCACGATCCGCAGTACATTGAGCAGGATGTCAAAATTTGGTACCGTGGCAATGAAGGAAAACCGATGAACAAATTGTATAAATTCAGCAGTTGGACGGCAGATGCGTTGTACAATCGTTATTTGGTGAATAAGGATGAAAAATTCTTATTGGATTTGTACCCGGATATGGTAACGGATTATGCGGTTTGGGAAAAAGACCGCCAGCGTAAAGATGGTTTGTTTTGGCAACACGATGTAAAGGATGGTATGGAAGAATCGTTGAGTGGCGGGCGAAAAGTACAAAATGCAAGACCAACGATTAACAGTTATATGTTTGGAAATGCTGTGGCGATTTCGAAAATGGCATCGATGAAAGGCGATAAAGAAGCGGAGACTAAATTTAAAGCCAAAGCTGATGTTTTACAACAATTGGTGGAAACCAAATTGTGGAATGAGAAAAGTGAATTCTTTGAAACATTTACCGAAAAAGATACGCTTGCTCAGGTAAGAGAGGCGATCGGTTTTATTCCGTGGTATTTTAACCTGCCACAAAAAGGCAAAGGTTTTGAAAAAGCCTGGGAACAGATTAAGGATGAAAAAGGATTTTCGGCTCCTTTTGGTTTGACAACAGCAGAGCGCAGAAGTCCTCGTTTTAGAACCCACGGAACCGGAACCTGCGAATGGGACGGCGCGATTTGGCCTTTTGCGAGTTCACAAACCTTGACGGCTTTGGCCAATGTTTTGAATAATTACGACCAAACTTTCGTTGCCAAAACCGATTATTTCAAACAAATGGATTTGTATGTGCAGTCGCAATATTACAGAGGAAAACCTTATATCGGAGAATATCTGGACGAAACAACAGGTTATTGGTTAATGGGCGACAGAGAGCGTAGCCGTTATTACAACCATTCGACTTTTAACGATTTGATGATTACAGGATTGGTGGGTTTACGCCCAAGAGCGGATGAAAAAATTGAGGTTAATCCTTTGATTCCACAAGAAAAATGGGATTGGTTTTGTCTGGATAATGTGTTGTATCACGGGAATATTATTACGATTCTTTGGGATAAAACAGGGGAGAAATATGGTAAAGGAAAAGGGTTTAGGATTTTTAAGAATGGAAAAGAGATTGGGGTTTCAGAAAAATTGGAGAAATTAGTGGCGGAATAAAAAGAATTGCACGCAGATTTGAACGGATTTAAGCAGATAAACGCAGATTTTTATCTCAATCTTATTCAAACAAAATCTGCCTAAATCTGCGAAATCTGCGTGAAATAAAAATTACAACTTATGAAAAAATCATTTCTACATACATTCATTCTCATTGCATTGCTCTGTTTTTCTTTGGCACAAGCCCAAAACAAAATCAGCGTAACCAATCTGCAATGCGAAATGCTGAACAATCCGGAAGGAATTGATGTGGTGCAACCCCGTTTGAGCTGGCAGATAAAGTCGGATGTGAATGATGTAAAACAAACGGCGTATCAAATTATGGTCGCTTCGACTTTAGAAAATTTGAATGCCAACAAAGCCGATTTATGGGATAGCGGAAAAGTAACAAGCAACGAATCTATTAATATTATTTACAACGGAAAAAAGTTGGGAGACCGACAAAATGCGTTTTGGAAAGTAACTGTTTTTACGAATAAAGGAGAAATTAAATCGGCGGAAAACGCTCATTTCGGCATTGGTATTTTAACCTATGCCGACTGGAAATCGACGCGTTGGATTGGGTATGAAAAATTATCGAAGGACGACAGTGTTTCCCAGTATTCACGATTATCAGCCCGTTATTTGCGAAAAGAAATTGATTTGAAAAAACCAATCAAAAATGCCAAGGTGTATATTATAGGAATGGGCTTGTATGAGCTGTACATCAACGGAAATAAAATTGGCGATCAGGTTTTGGCACCCGTTCCTACGGATTATACCAAAAACGTAAAATACAATGTTTTTGATGTGACTTCTCAACTGAAAGAAGGCAAAAATATGCTGGGAACGATTTTAGGAAACGGACGTTTTTTTGCGATGCGTCAGGATTACAAACCGTATAAAATCAAATCATTTGGTTTTCCAAAAATGGCTTTGCAGTTATTTGTCGAGTATACAGATGGAACCAAAGACATCATCCGAACTGACGACACCTGGAAATTAACTACTGACGGACCGATTTTGTCCAATAACGAATACGACGGCGAAGAATACGATGCCCGCAAGGAAATGAAAGGCTGGGCGACGACTAGTTTTGACGATAAAAATTGGGTAAACGCCAGATACGTTCAGGAACCGGGCGGTTTTTATGAAGCGCAGATGATGCCGAATATGAAAATAATGGGCGAAGTAAAACCGATTTCGATTAAAGCGACTGCAAAAGGAAAGTATATTTTGGATATGGGTCAAAATATGGTGGGCTGGTTGCAACTGAAAGTAAAAGGAAAAAGCGGTGACCAAATCACAATGAAATTTGCCGAGTCTTTACAGGCTGATGGTTCGCTGTACATTGCCAATTTGCGTGATGCGAAAACGACTGATATTTATACTTTGAAAGGCGAAGGTGAAGAAATCTGGGAACCCCGCTTTATATTTCACGGTTTCCGTTTTGTAGAAATTTCAGGTTTTCCGACCAAACCAACTTTGGATAATTTCATCGGAAAAGTGGTGTATGACGATATCAAAACAACGGGAACTTTCGAATCTTCGGATGCGACGATGAACCAGATTTTCAAAAATGCCTGGTGGGGAATCAGCGGAAATTACAAAGGAATGCCAATCGACTGTCCACAGCGAAACGAGCGTCAGCCTTGGTTGGGAGATCGAACTACAGGTGCTTACGGCGAAAGTTTTTTATTCGATAACCAGACTTTGTATGCCAAATGGCTGGATGATATCAAATACTCTCAAACGCAGGATGGCGGATTGCCAGATGTGGCGCCGGCATTCTGGCGTTATTACGGCGATAATGTGACCTGGCCGGGAACGTATATTACGGTGGGCGATATGCTGTACCAACAATTTGGCGATGCGGAAGTGATCAAAAAACAATATCCATCGATGAAAAAATGGATGGTGTATATGGAAGAAAATTATCTTCAAAATGATTTAATGGACAAGGACAAATACGGTGATTGGTGCGTTCCGCCGGAATCATTAGAACTGATCCGTTCCAAAGATCCAGCCCGTTTGACGGATGGACAATTGTTGTCGAGTGCGTTTTATTATCAGTTATTAAACATAATAAAAAAGTTTGCCAAAATCGCCAATGCCGATGCTGACATTGCTCATTATGATGATTTGAAAACCAGAATAAAAAAAGCATTCAACGCCAAATTTTTGAATACAGAAAAAAACTACTATGCCAATAATACGGTAACTGCAAATGTCTTGCCTTTGGCATTTGGAATGGTTCCTGAAAACTTAATTGACAAGGTTTTCCAAAATATGGTGCACGAAGTTGAGGTGACCAAAAGCGGTCATATCAGTACAGGCGTAATCGGAACGCAATTCTTGATGCGAACATTAACCAACTTCGGAAGAGGTGATTTGGCTTTCAAACTGGCATCGAATAAAACCTACCCAAGCTGGGGTTATATGGTAGAAAATGGTGCAACAACCATTTGGGAATTATGGAACGGAAATACTGCAGATCCATCAATGAATTCGCAAAATCACGTAATGCTCTTGGGCGATTTATTAATCTGGTACTACGAAAATATTGCGGGAATCAAGAGCAATCCCGAAACTCCGGGTTTCAAACAAATCATTATGAAACCGGATTTCAACGCTGGTTTGACTTTTGTAAATGCGTCGTATGAATCAATTTATGGCTTAATCAAAAGTGATTGGAAGAAAGGCAAAAATACTTTGCAGTGGGAAATTACCATTCCGGCCAATTCATCGGCAGTAGTGTATTTGCCAACAAACAATGCTTCATCGATAATGGTGAACAATCAGAAATTGGATAAATCTTCTTATAAAACCGAAAATAACAACATTGTACTGACTTTGCCATCGGGTTCTTATGTTGTAAATGTAAAATAAAAAAACATTTTCCTTAATACAGGACGGTACAGGTTGCAAAATAATTTATTTAGTGTTATTTTTACACTTAATGTTTTTTTGTATTCGCATGTCAATGTAATCCATTGAAAATAAATAATATAATTCTTTAAAAATAAATAATGAAACTGAAACACATAACGATTGCCTTTTTTGGACTCTTACTTTTGGGAAGTTGTAAATCTGCTTTGGAGAAAAAAACTTGGAAAGAAGGAATTTTAGTAGATGAATTTATATATGACAAAGCACCTTATCCTTCTTGTCATGCCGTAACCATTGTTGAAGCAACCAATGGGGATTTAGTGTCGGCTTGGTTTGGTGGAACTGCTGAAAGAAATCCTGATGTTTGTATTTATGTAAGTGTTAAACCAAAAGGGAGTGATAAATGGGGCGAAGGTGTTCAGGTTGCTGACGGAATTATGAAAGACGGACCAAGATTGCCAACTTGGAATCCAGTTTTGTACCAAATTCCGGGTGGCGATTTGATGCTGTTTTATAAAATTGGACCAAAACCATCAGAATGGTGGGGTGTAACCCGAACTTCTTCGGATGGAGGAAAAACTTGGTCAGAAGCTAAAAAAATGCCAGAAGGATTTTTAGGACCAATCAAGAACAAACCAGTTTTATTAAGTAATGGTACATTGTTGTGTCCGTCAAGTATCGAAGGCGATGGCTGGAGACTACGTATGGAATCTACTCCCGATTTTGGAAAAACTTGGGTTATGGGAGATACTTTGCCAAGAGGAAAACAAAAAATAAATGCCATTCAGCCAAGTATTTTGTTTCATAAAGACGGAACTATACAGGCGATTGGAAGAACTAGAAACAGGGCTATTTTCAGCACATCTTCTAAAGACAACGGAAAAACTTGGTCGAATGTAGAATTGATTGGTTTGCCAAATAATAATTCGGGAACTGATGCGGTAACATTGAAAAACGGAAAACACTTATTGGTTTATAACCACGTTTTGCCTCCAGGAAAAGAAGCGAAAGGACCAAGAACACCTTTAAATCTTTCGATTTCTGATGACGGAATCAATTGGAAAGCTGTATTGATTTTGGAAGATTCGAAAATAAGTCAATATTCCTATCCATCAATTATTCAGAGTTCAGACGGAATGGTGCATATTGTTTATACATGGAGAAGAGAAAAACTGAAATACGTAAAAATCGATCCAAGTAAATTGGTTGCTATTCCAATCAAAAACGGAATCTGGCCTGGCGATGAAGGTAAAGAAGTAAAAGCAGTTAAAGCGGAGGAGGAATAAAAATTAATTATGAATTACGAATTGGAAATCACGAATTCATAGCAAAAACATAATATGAAAAATAGTAGTTTCATTAAAACTATCGCTATAACAATGACAATTGTTTTGGCAGGAACATTTAATAGTGAAGTTTCTGCTCAATCATCAAAAAAGCAAAAGTATAAAGTAGCTGTTTGCGATTGGATGATTTTAAAAAGACAAAAACTTGGTGCCTTTGGTTTGGCAAGCGAAATAAAAGCAGACGGAATCGAACTCGACATGGGCGGATTGGGAAAAAGACCAACTTTCGACAGTAAACTGGGCGACCCGATTGAAAGACAAAAGTTTTTGGATAAATCCAAAGAATTGAATGTCGGAATCAGTTCCATTGCAATGTCTGGTTTTTATGCCCAGTCTTTCGCCAAAAGGGATTCAATCACATTGATGATTAACGATTGTGTGTCAACAATGAAAAATATGAACGTAAAAGTGGCTTATCTTCCATTGGGAACAGAAAGTGATTTGACTAAAAATCCGGAACTACGCCCGATCATTATTGAAAGATTAAAATGGGCAGGAAAACAAGTAGGTAAAATTGGAGGCGTAATAGCAATTGAAACTTCATTAAATGCTACCGAAGAGAAAAAACTGTTGGAAGAAGTTGGCTGTAAACATATCAAAAGCTCTTTCAATTTTGCCAATGCCGTAGATAACGGAAGAGACATCGCTACCGAATTGAAGATTTTAGGAAAAAAACATTTGGCTCAGATTCACGCTTCAACAACAGATAGTGTTTGGCTGGAAAATGACAAAAATGTTGATATGCCAAAAATCAAAAAAACGCTGGACGAAATGAAATGGAGTGGCTGGTTGATCGTAGAGCGTTCTCGCGACGTAACACAAGTTCATAACGTAAAAGCCAATTACGGTGCCAACGTAGCTTACTTGAAGAAAATTTTTCAGAATTAGTACGTCTTGATACTTAATTCTCGATACTTAATACTTTAGAATACAATGAAATATTTAAGCATACTTTTTTTAGGACTATATGCCACTTTCGCATCGGCACAAAACATCACCATTGTTCGTGATGCTAATGCCCCAAGAGCAAAATATGGAGCCGAAAAATTATCAGAAACCGCAACCGCAAAAGGATTCAAGGTAGTTTTTGCAGACAAGGCACCAAAAAAATCAAAAGACAAAGTAATCGTAATTGGCGAAAAAGGAACCGATTTTTGGAATCAAAATGCCAAAACTGCCAAAATCGATGACAGTCAATTAACAAAGAAAGAAGGCTTCCAAATCCGCACACAAAAAAACTTCATTTATATTGAAGGAACCGATGCAACTGGAGCCTTGTACGGCGCAATGGAATTCGTTGACCGAATCAAATCTGCTGGCGAAATTCCATCAGAAGTCAATATCGAAAACAGTCCTGAAATGGTTTTGAGAGGAGCCTGTATCGGAATGCAAAAACCGGTGTATCTTCCAGGAAGGGACGTTTACGAATATCCATATACACCTGAAACTTTTCCTTGGTTTTACGATAAAAAACTATGGACAAAGTATCTGGACATGATGGTCGATAACCGCATGAACTCTTTGTATCTGTGGAATGGACACCCTTTTGCTTCTTTGGTAAAACTAAAAGATTACCCTTTTGCCGTTGAAGTAAGTGACGAAGATTTCAAGAAGAATGAGGAAATCTACAAATATCTTACTGTAGAAGCCAATAAAAGAGGAATCTGGGTTATTCAAATGTTCTATAACATCATTGTTTCCAAACCATTTGCGGAGCATTATAACATTAAAACACAGGATCGTTCAAGACCAATTACACCTTTACTTTCCGATTATACCAGAAAGTCAATCGCAGCTTTTATCGAAAAATATCCAAACGTTGGACTATTGGTTTGTTTGGGAGAAGCTATCAATACCGTAGATGACGACGTAGAATGGTTTACCAAAACCATTATTCCGGGTGTTCAGGACGGTCTGAAAGCCTTGGGAAGAACAGATGAGCCACCAATTATTCTGCGTTCTCATGACACCGATGGCCCTTTGGTAATGGAAAAATCACTTCCGTTATACAAAAATCTGTACACAGAAAGCAAATACACCGGAGAATCGTTGACAACTTACACACCAGGTGGACCTTGGGGCGAAACGCACAAACAGTTAAGTGCTTTAAAATCAATCCATATTGAAAACGTTCATATTCTGGCAAACCTGGAACCATTCCGTTACGGATCACCTGATTTTATCCAGAAAACAATAAAAGCCATGCACAGTGTTCACGGCGCCAACGCCTTGCATTTATATCCGCAAGCTTCTTATTGGGATTGGCCGTATTCCGCTGATAAAACTAAAACGGGCGAACGATTGCTCGAAATGGATCGCGACTGGATCTGGTACAAAGCCTGGGCGAGATATGCGTGGGACAGCAAAAGAGATAGAAACGAAGAAATCAAATATTGGGATAAAGACTTGGGAACTAAATACGGAACCGATTTAGAAGGAGCCAATAATATTTTAAAAGCCTACGAAGAAACAGGCGAAATTGCCCCAAAAACCTTAAGACGTTTTGGAATTACTGAAGGAAATCGTCAGACCTTATTATTAGGAATGTTCGAAAGCCAGTTGGTCAATCCATCCAAATGGAGAGTTTATCCTGGATTCCACGAATCGTGTGGGCCAGCGGGTGAATTGCTTTTGGAATATGCCAAGAAAGAGTGGAACAAAGAACCACATTCTGGTGAATTGCCAACGCAGATTATTGCCGAAATTACGGAACACGGAAGATTAGCCGTTGAAGCCATCGACAAAGCCGAAGCCAGCGTAACCAAGGACAAAGAAGAATTTCTGCGTCTTAAAAACGATGTACATTGTTATAAAGCTTTCGCTGATTTCTTTTCAGAAAAAGTAAAAGCGGCCTTGTTGGTTTTAAGATACAGTTATTCCAACGATATTACCGATTTGGACAAAGCCCTGCCTCATTTAGAGAAAAGCATCGAATATTACGAATTATTGGTGAATTTGACCAAAGACCATTATTTGTATGCGAACAGTATGCAGACAGCACAACGCCGAATTCCGATTGGCGGAGATGATGGAAACAACAAAACCTGGACAGAATTATTACCTCATTACGAACGTGAATTGGCTAACTTCAAACGAAATCTGGATTTGTTGAAATCATCAAAAGATGGTAAAATCGTAACCAAGGAAGGCAAGCCTTGGAAAACCGTCGAGGTAACTTTATTAAGCGAAAGCAAAGGAACTTACGAAGTCAAAAACGGAACAAAAGTATACGGAACACCAATTTCAGAGTTGACAAAAATAGCTCCCGAACTGCAAAACCTAAAAGGAATTGCTTTTGAGGAAACATCGCAAAATGAAAAAGGAACACACCTCAAATTCAAAAACACCAAAGCTGTAAAACTGGTGGTAGGTTATTTCAATTCTGATCAAAAGAGATTTTTGTTTCCGCCAAGTTTAGAAACAGATGCGTCCGGAAATGCTCACGGTCAAGCCGAAGTGATTTTGGCAAGCGCAATGAATTTAAAAGAATTACCAAGAATAAACATTCACACTTACACTTTCCAGCCGGGCGAAAATAAACTCGATTTAGGTAAAGGAAGAGTGCTGATTTTAGGTTTCATCGACGCTGATCAAACCATCACTACACGTGATGTAGGTTACATCGATGCAGGCGAAAAAGGTGCGGTAGACTGGTTGTTTTATTAAGATAATCTACTGCGTCAGTTCGCAAAAGCTCGTGTGGGCGTGACCCTCCGTAAAAACTACGGGTCGGGCTATCCGCTATATCTTTTGGGGCGAACCCCGCCCCAAAAGGATGTCGCTGCTATCCCTCACGCGAACCCAGATTAAGTTAGATAATCCGGTTTCAAAATAATACAATTTAAATAACCTTATATCACTTATATGGTTTAAAATGATATGAAGAAAATAGTTTTTTTTATTTTATGTTTTTTTTCAAGTTTTTGCTTTGTTTGGAGTCAAGGCAACAAAGAATCAGCGAAGTTTCGTAAAGAAGTTTCGCTGAATTCATCTTGGGAAACTATTGTTTTGAATCAGCTTCCGGAGAAGGAAGAAACCTTTGTGCAAAATCCAAAAGGCGATTCAAAATGGCAAAAAGTAAACGTACCCCACAATTGGGATCAATATTATGGTTTTCTCAGAACCAAACACGGAAATTTACACGGAACCGCTTGGTATCGTAAAACGATGCAGTTAGACAAAAAAGACAGTTCCAAAAGGCATTTCCTCTTTTTTGAAGGTGTAAGTTCTTATGCTACTGTTTGGGTAAATGGCAAAAAAGTAGGAGAACACAAAGGGGGAAGAACCACTTTTACAGTTGATATCACCAACGCCGTTTCTTTCGAAAAAGCAAATGATATAATTGTCAAAGCATCGCATCCGTCGTTCATTGCCGATTTGCCTTGGGTCTGTGGCGGTTGTTCCGGCGAGTGGGGATTCTCCGAAGGCTCTCAGCCAATGGGTATTTTCAGACCCGTAACTTTGGTAGTTACCGATGAAGTTCGTATCGAACCTTTCGGCGTTCACATTTGGAATGACAAAGCTACTTCCAAAGAAAAAGCAATTCTGAATATCACTACTGAAATCAAAAACTACGGAACTTCAAACCGAAGCATAACTATCGAAAATTCGCTTTTTGATGAAAATGGAAAGAAAGTGGTTAGCGTAAAAAGTGATGTCAAAAACAATTCAGGAGAAACAAAACAAATAGCACAAACACTTCCAGAAATTGCAAACCCAAAATTATGGTCGCCAGCCAATCCGTATTTGTATCAATTGGTTACCACAATTTGGGAAAACGGAAAAAAAATAGACGAATTAAAAACCCCTTACGGAATCCGTTGGGTAAGCTGGCCTGTAAGTCGTGACGGAAAGGACAATCGTTTTTATATCAATGACGAACCTTTATTCATTAACGGAACCTGCGAATACGAACACCTAATTGGTAATAGCCATTCTTTTTCGAATGAACAGATTCACTCGAGAATCGAACAAATCAAAGCGGGAGGATTCAATGCTTTTCGCGAAGCACATCAGCCTCATAATTTAGAATACCAAAAAGAACTGGACCAAAACGGAATCCTGTTCTGGAGTCAGTTTTCGGCACATATTTGGTACGACACACCCGAATTCAAAGAGAATTTCAAAACCTTATTACGCGAGTGGATCAAAGAACGCCGAAATAATGCATCGGTGGTAATGTGGGGATTGCAGAACGAAAGCACGATTCCAAAAGAGTTTGCTGAAGAATGTACCCAAATCATTCGCGAAATGGATCCGATGTCCGCATCGCAACGCATCGTTACCACCTGTAATGGAGGCGAAGGAACCGATTGGAATGTGGTACAAAACTGGTCGGGAACCTACGGTGGCGATCCGTTCAATTACGATGTCGAAATGAGCAAGCAATTGCTTAACGGAGAATACGGTGCTTGGCGTTCACACGATTTACACACTGAAGGCGAATTCGATCAAAAAGGAACTTTGAGCGAAAACCGTTTCTCGCAATTAATGGAAATAAAAGTCCGCGAAGCCGAGTCTGTAAAAGATAAAATCGCAGGACAGTTCAACTGGCTTTTTGCTTCGCATGAAAATCCGGGACGTTCGCAAAACGGCGAAGGATTCAGGGATATCGACAAGGTTGGGCCAGTGAATTATAAAGGACTTTTCAGTATTTGGGGCGAACCTTTGGATGCTTATTATATGTACCGCGCCAATTACGTTTCGAACAAAACCAATCCGATGGTGTATATCGTTTCGCACACTTGGCCGAACCGTTGGGAAAGACCTGGAATCAAAAACGGAATCGATGTGTATTCCAATTGTGATGAAGTCGAATTGTTCAATGATGTCAATAAATCTTCGCTAGGAAAATTAAAAAATCCGGGATTGGGACAGCATTTTCAGTGGAATAATGTAAATATTCAATACAACGTTTTGTATGCCGTTGGTTATGTAAATGGAAAAGCAGTTGCCAAAGATTATATCGTTTTAAACAGTTTGTCAAAAGCGCCACATTTCAACGCATTAGAAACTAAAAAAGAAACGATTTTGGAGCCTCAAAAGGGATACAATTACATTTACAGAGTGAATAGTGGCGGTAGTGAAATTACCGATTCACTTGGAAACACTTGGCAAGCGGATGTTCATAAAAGCGGAGAAAACACTTGGGGTTCTTTATCTTGGACAGATAATTTCAAACAATTGCCTGATTTTTATGCAAGCCAAAGAAGTACTTCCGACCCAATTGCAGGAACTAAAGATTGGAGTTTATTCCAAAGTTTCAGATATGGAATTGACAAATTGCGTTACGAATTCCCTGCTCCTGACGGAGAGTATCTGGTAGAATTGTATTTTATAGAACCTTGGTATGGAACCGGTGGCGGACTCGATTGCAAAGGCTGGCGTCTGTTTGACGTAGCCATCAATGATAATGTGGTGCTGAAAGATTTGGACATTTGGAGCGAAGTCGGACACGATGTTGCTTTAAAGAAAACTTTCGTCGTGAAGAGCAAAAACGGAAAAATCGTAATCTCTTTCCCAAATGTAAAAGCAAGTCAGGCGATCATTTCGGCAATTGCCATAGCCACCAAAGATAAAACTGTAAAAGGAGCTTCGGCTTCGCCACGAAATATTCAGAACATTGCGGGTAGTTCAGAAACTAAAATCGGTTCGTGGCTGGATATCAATTCCAAACAATATTCAGATTCAGAAGTTGTTTTTACGCAATTGCCTGGTGAAGTTTATGGTGCCGATTATTTACGGATTTCATCAAATTCAAAAAGCTCAGGTTTGTTTGTAACCAAAGAAGATTCGGAAATTTATCTTTTTACCCAATCAAAAGATTCTATTTCGGGTTATAAAAGAATGACTGAAATCGCTAAAAATTCAGATAAAATCGAATTTTCAGTTTTCCATAAAAAAGTCAAAAAAGGAGAAAAAGTTAGTTTTGAAAATAGCACCATCGCAGTTGTTCCAACCTACGATATGGGCGAAAAAGACGACTTCCGACCAGTTGTACTTTTGGAAGCAGAAACTGCGAAAACCACCGGAACCGGAATCGAAAAAGGCAATTTCAAAAAAGCAGATTATATTGAGTTTATACAAAAATCAAAAAACACCATTCAGTTTGAAGTAAAACCGGGAGTTGCGGGAATTTACCTGATGCGCTTCCGATTTATGAATAGAAACGAAACGCCATTGAAAGTCAAATTCAAAATGGAAGACGCCTACGGAATCATGATGCGAAATGACTCGATCGAGTTTCCGTCTGCCACAGAAAAATGGAAAATACTGAATACAACTTCTGGAGGTTACATCAATGCCGGAACGTATAAAATCATAATAGAATCAGAGGATATGAAAGGTTTGCTTTTGGATTCTTTTGAGTTTCAGTAGAGAGAAAATAGAGGAAAGAGTAAAGAAGAAAGATTTCAAAAATTGATCTATTTAATTGAATAAAAATCTGCGAGCAAAACTTTCAAAAACTTATATCACTTATATGGTGAAAAAAACAATTACAATGGTAAAAAAATATCAAAACGTTTTACAAAAAATAACAATTGTATTGGCATTGTCGCTTTTAGTTGCCTGTGCTTCAAAAAGTAAAAATGTCCGAATCGTTGAAGATTTCAATCAAAACTGGAACTTCAAATTAGGAGATTATCCAACAGCGATTCAGCCTGATTTTAGTACTGCCGATTGGAGAACTTTGCAATTGCCGCACGACTGGAGCATCGAAGGTAATTTCGATAAAGACAGTAAAACCAAACAGGCACAGGCATTTTTGCCGGCAGGAAAAGGCTGGTACCGCAAAACTTTTACCGTTCCGGCGGATTGGGCGAACAAAACGGTTTCGGTAGAATTTGACGGTGTTTTCAAAAATAGCGAAGTCTTCATCAACGGACATTCGTTAGGAATGCGCCCGAACGGATATATTTCATTTACCTATGAATTGTCGCAATATTTAAATTTTGGGAAAGAAAACATCATTGCTGTAAAAGTCGATAACGATGCACAGCCCAATTCCAGATGGTACACCGGTTCGGGAATTTACAGGAATGTACGATTGGTGGCGAGCGAAAAACTCCACGTAGCAAAGTGGGGAACTTATGTAACGACACCGGAAGTTTCGACAGAAAAAGCATCGGTTAACTTGGAAGTAACGATTGAAAATAAAACCAATTCCGAAAAAGAATTTCAATTAGTGACCTCGATTCTGGATGCGAATAATAAAGAAGTAGCAAATGCCAAAACAACAGAAAAAATTGGTGCCAATACTAATGCAAAAAAGGTTCACAAACTAAACGTAAATCAGCCACAATTGTGGGATACTGAGAATCCGAATCTGTACAAAATTGTCACTACGATTTACGAAAATTCAAAAGCAGTCGATAATTATGAAACACCATTAGGATTTAGATTCTTCAATTTCGATGCCGAAAAAGGATTTTCATTAAATGGAAAACCAACCAAAATATTAGGCGTTTGCCTGCATCACGACAACGGTGCTTTGGGAGCTGTGGAAAACATTCACGCTGTCAAAAGAAAACTGAAAATCATGAAAGAGATGGGCGCTAATGCTATTCGAATGGCACACAATCCGCATTCTTTGGAGATGATGCAGTTGTGTGACGAAATGGGATTTATTGTTCAGGATGAATTTACCGATGTCTGGAAAAAGAAAAAAGTAACTAATGATTATCATAAAGACTGGGATGCGTGGCATAAACAGGACTTGGAAGATTTTATAAAAAGAGACCGCAACCATCCGTCGGTGATTATGTGGAGTATAGGAAATGAAATCCGCGAACAATTTGACAGCACCGGAATTGCCATTACCAGAGAATTGGCTCAAATCGTTAAATCGCTCGACACCACTCGTCCCGTTACGAGCGCTTTGACCGAGAATGTTATTGAGAAAAATTTCATTTACCAATCAGGTGCTTTGGATTTGTTGGGATTCAATTACAAACATGAAGATTATAAAGATTTCCCAACCAAATTTAAAGGGCAGAAAATATTAGCTTCCGAAAGCGTTTCGGCATTGCAAACCCGCGGGCATTATGATTTTCCGGACGGAATTAAAGCATGGCCGACCAAACACGGCGCGCCTTTTGACGGAAATGCCGACTGGACCGTTTCTGCTTACGATCAGGTAAAGTCGTATTGGGGTGCAACGCACGAAGAAAACTGGAAAACCATCAAGAAACAGGATTTTATGGCGGGAACTTTCATCTGGACAGGCTTCGATTATCTGGGCGAACCCGATCCGTATCCGTATCCCGCAAGAAGTTCGTATTTCGGAATCGTAGATTTGGCGGGCTTTCCCAAGGATGTCTATTATATGTACCAAAGCGAATGGACGACCAAACCCGTCTTGCATCTTTTTCCGCACTGGAACTGGCAAAAAGATCAGGAAGTCGATGTTTGGGCGTATTACAACAATGCCGATGAAGTAGAATTGTTCCTCAACGGAAAATCACTGGGCAAAAAAGCCAAACAAAATGACGACCTGCACATTTCGTGGCGCGTAAAATTCGAACCCGGAACGATAAAAGCCATTTCCAGAAAAGACGGAAAAGTAGTTTTGGAAAAGGAGATTCACACCGCCGGAGAAGCTTCCAAAATAGATTTGAAAGTGGATAAAGCAATCCTAAAAAATGATACTTATGATTTGGTTTACGTGACCGTTTCTATCACAGATTCTGACGGAAACCTAGTTCCGAATGCCGATCATAAAATCGATTTTGAGGTAACCGGAGGCGGTAAACTAGTTGGGCTCGACAACGGTTATCAGGCCAATCTGGATTCTTTTAAAGCCTCATCCTACAACGTATTTAATGGTAAATGTATCGCCATTATTCAATCCAACGGGAAGAAAGAAAATATTCAGTTGAAAGCTTCGACAGTTAATGGGATTTCAGGTAAAACGATTGAAATTAAAGTAGAATAAGCTCTTCAGAAAATAATTGTATTCAAAACTCCATTAGCGATAATGGAGTTTTTTGATTTTATGATAATTCCTGAAATTCAGGTTCAGTAAGTTCGTGATTGTAGTAGAAATAAGTTTTATATTCGCTAAAATGAAATTCAATTCATTATATAATTTATTACTAACACGCTTCTTGTAACTTATGATATTAGCCTTTGATACTTACTATTTTAACGGAAAAGCAAAAACAGTTTGTCTGGAATTTGAAAAATGGAATGAAAGTAAAAACTTTAAAATTCACACAGAAATAATAGACAATATAGAAGAATATATTCCCGGAGAATTTTACAGAAGAGAACTTCCATGTATTATGAGTTTATTAAATCAAATAGATTTAAAAACTGTTGATGTTATTATTGTGGACAGTTTTGTTTATTTAGATGATGAAAAGAAATACGGTTTGGGCGGTCATTTGTATGAAAAACTAAACAAAGAAATTCCGATTATTGGTGTTGCCAAAACGAATTTTGCTTCGATCGAAAAAGATAAAATCGGCATATTAAGAGGCGATAGTCAGAAACCATTATTTATTACTGCAATAGGAATTGAACTAGACGATGCGGTACAAAAAGTAGCAAGTATGGAAGGCGAATTCAGGATTCCGACATTGTTGAAAGAACTGGACCGATTGACAAAAGAAGACACCATATAGACAAAAGCGAAAATCAATTAAATTTTATCAAAACTAAATATAAAATGATAACATCAGATATTGAAAACAGAATTGCCAGGGATAAAAATATTCTTGTTGTTTTACAAAATAATCAGCAGGAAATAGCAGAACTTCAGTATACAATCGAAAACTTTTGCGGAACTGTAGTCAAAAGTTTATCTGAAATCGAGGCTCCTTTAGACAATAAGAAAATTTATGTCTGTGGAGATTTAGATGAACTTAAAAATGATACCAATGCGCTGTACATTATTAAGGAACTCTCTGTAAATTATGAAAACGATAAAGAAAACTTCCATATTGCAGACTTAGGAAAAGTGCCAATTTTGATCAGCAATGCGGGTGTTTATTTTAGGGATATGTTTGATAAGGATTATTTTGATAAAATTAAATCAGAACATATTTTTCAGCATTTAACAGAATCTAATAAAGATTCTCTTGCTTTAAGAAAAGGGATTTATTTGACGGAAGTTTCAAGAGAAGAAAACGCAGACGAAAACGAAATACTGCATTATCGTCTTTTAAGATGTTCAAGCAATTTTACTGGACCAACAGATAATTTTCGCGAAACCGATCATATTATAATAAATGAATTAAACGATGCTGTCAAATATAGTTTTGAGGATGAAACGAAAGTAAATCATGTATTAGCGCAGATTTATGAAAACAAAGTAAAAACGGCCGAGAATACAAAAGAAGTAAAATCGAAAATAAAAGCGCATTCTGATAAAACGAAAGACATGCCGAAAGAAGGCATTATTGTGTTTTGTACTTTTTATGATGAAGCTAATTTTGATCAGCTAAAACCATCAAAAAAAGACAGATACGATTGGTGTTATAAAGAAACAAGCGGGTTGACAAAACTGCATTTCAAATTAAAAAGTACGGTTACTGATTCGACTTTAGAAAAAGAATTCAGCGTGACATTATATCCAAATTCAGCATTTTTAATACCGCTTTCTACCAATAGATTGTATACGCATGAAATCAGGCCTTCGGTACTGAATGTGGATAAAATTCCGGTGAGAATGGGTTATGTTGCCCGTTGTTCTAATCTGGAGGCTGTACACATGAACGGTCAGACTTATATTAAAGAAAATGGTGAATTAATCAAGCTGGAAGAAATGACCTCTGAAACGATGGTTGATTTGCGAAATTCTTACTACGAAGAAAATATGTATGAGAAGAAAGTGGAATACGGAAAAATTCATTTCAGTATGAATTCAGGAGATTATGAAAAACCAATATTTTAAACCAAATCTTTATTAAAAATCAATAATGGAAAACTCAGGTTTTTATAAAATCACACTTCCTTTAGAAAAGAATTTATTCGACGAATTATCGAATTCTGTTTCTTTTGAAGATGTAGCAAAAGGCAGAATCGGAAATCATTTGGTAGCAACATCTCAAAATGGTGTTCCAATAGTAAGAACTACGACCGTATACAATATACCGGCCCATAATTTTTCTGCCATTCATCATACAATTGTCGAATCTGTAAACGAGACAATTAAAAATGATGAAACGTGTCAATTGCCATTGCTGGATTTTAATAATGCCTTAATAGAAGTTTATGATTGCAATTACGCCACCATGAAATACCATTCTGATCAATGTATGGATTTGGAAACAGATTCTTATATCGGACTTTTTACCTGCTATGAAAATCCGGATAAATTGACAGAGAAAAATTTAAGAAAACTCAAACTTAAAGACAAAACAACAAACGAGGAATTTGATATTACATTGACCCATAATTCAATTGTTTTGTTTTCATTGTCTGCGAATACAAAGTTTCTGCATAAAATTATACTAGAATCAATGCCAAGTTTAAAAAAGTCTGAATCAGATAATAAATGGCTTGGTATTACTTTTAGAAAATCGAAAACGTTTATAAATTTTAATGATGGATCACCTCGCTTTCCTACCGGAGAATTATTAAAATTAGCCAATGATGATCAAAAAGCAGCATTTTTTAAATTAAGAGGAGAGGAAAATAGCGTTACAAACTTCGTTTATCCAAAGCTGTTGTATACTTTAAGTGTTGGCGATACTCTTGCCCCACTCTAAGAAAAATTCTTAAAATAACGTAAAGTTCTGTGATGGTCTTCTAGTAGTAAAAGTTAAAACAAAAAAAGGCTGTATAAAAACTCAATAATTTTTCAGAATTCTTTTTTGTCTATAACTTCAAAACTCATTTCCCTCAGTCATATCAATAGTTTTTGGATGCAGGCTAACCAGTTGTAAAACGATAGCACTCAAAACTACAAATAACAGCAATACAAAAACGTGTCTCATTCCTCCATTATCAGCGGCTTTTCCTAAAAACTCGGTGATTACGGCTCCGGCCGAAATGCCAACAAAATTCATAATTCCGTATCCGGTGGCACGGTAGCGAGGCGCAACAAACTGACAAAGAATAGGCATGTTGTTGGTATCGTATATTCCAAATCCTAGTCCAAAGAGGATAGCGCCCAAAATAATAGCTGCTGTGTCGCAGCAGTAGCCAAATAAAAATAAGGCCGGAATGGTAAGAAACAATCCGATAGCGCTGGTGTAAATTCTTCCTTTAAGATGTTTCATGACCCATCTGTCTGAAATGGCACCACCAATTAATACGCCAAAAAAGGAAGACATCGAAATGGTTACAGTTGCAATTGGTCCCGCCAGAGCCATGTCTAAACGTAACGTTTCAGTAAATAAAGTGGGTAACCAGTTTTTGGCCGCCCAACCCGGTAAACTTGGTGCAGCGAAATAAAAGAGCAAAACCCAAAAGGAGATATTGCCAAATAACATTCCCAATCCTTTGAACATTTGCCTGAATTCATAGCTGACAGATGACTTTTTTGCTGTATCAAAAAAGTACGTTTTCTTTTCCTGTAGAAAAAATATAAGTACTAAACTGTAAAGCACGCCGAGTAAACCGACGGAGTGAAAGCTGAAATGCCAGGAAAAATGCTTAGAAATAGTGGCTCCAAAACCACCAAGTGCCTGTCCTAAATAAATTCCGGTGGTATGAATGGCGATAGCAAATGAGCGTGTTTTTTCCTGATGGTAATCGGCAATTAAGGATAATGCGGCCGGAATGTAAAAAGCTTCACTGAAGCCCATAATGCCGCGCAAAATATAAATCTGATTGAAAGTGGTGGCATAACCCATCGCCATCGTAACCCCGGACCAGATAAAAAGACTGGCTATGATGATTCTTTTTCGGTTAAAGCGATCCGCTATAATTCCGGAAACGGGACTCATAAGCGCATATATCCAAAGGAAAATAGCCATTAAGAGACCGAAATTTTCAGCTTTGGCCAATTCAGGAATGTCATCCATCATCGCTGATTTCATAGTTGAAAGCATCTGTCGGTCTAAATAATTCAGTAAAGCGACAAACCACAACAAGCCAACAACAATCCATGGATAGGATTTTTTTTCATTCAATTTTGCAATCATTTTCTTTTTTCAAAATAATGGGCGAATATACGAATTCAAACACAACAGGAAATAATTGTTTTCGATCTGATTTGTTTGCGATGTTTGCTATTCGATTCATACTTGTTTTCTTTTTTGCATGATTACAAAAAAGCAAAATGTTGCTTTTTAGCCCCGATCGAAGTGAAAATCTTTGTGTGCCGGGGTTCGGCATACAAAATTGCAAGGAAGAGCGGGACAATGTTTACTGATAATGCCTAATTTTTCTGCTCCTGAAATTAAAATATCCGATTCAGGTTAACTTAACTTCAAAATAAATTTTCCCATACAGCACACAGCAGGACACTTACTCCCCATAAATTCATTTATTTAGGATTTCTTAAAAAATTGAAAGACAATGGAAAGAGTTTTTGCAGAATATCTTATCGAAACCCCTTATGATGTAGAACAGGCTTCGGCGGTTTTGGCAGGCGAGCAGTCGTCGGGAACTTTTGTGTCTGTTCCGGGCGAAACTGAAGAATTGAAAAAACGCTTTGCGGCCCGAGTGGAGGATATTCAGTTATTGGATTTGGCAGACGAACCTTCTATTCCGGGCGGGAGTATTCCAGGGAAAAAATACCAGAAAGCAAGAGTAAAAGTAAGCTGGTCGATTGAGAACTTCGGTTATAATCTGCCGGTTCTGATCAGCACTTTACAAGGAAATTTATACGAAATCACGCAATTTACGGGTTTAAAACTAATGGATTTTGAAGTGCCGGATTCTTTCGCAACTCATTTTAAAGGACCAAAATTCGGAATCAAAGGTTCTAAATTATCTTGTGGTGTAACCGACAGGCCGATGATTGGAACCATTATAAAACCAAGTATTGGGATGAGTGTGCAGGAAACTGCTACTTTGGTAAAAACACTCATTGACGCCGGAATCGATTTTATCAAAGACGATGAATTGATGGGCTTTGCCGCTAATTCTCCTTTTGATGAAAGGGTAAAAGCAATTATGAAAGTCATTCGTGACAACGAACAAAAAACAGGTAAAAAAGTAATGTATGCCTTCAATATCAGCGATGAAATTGACGAAATGCAACGTAAATATGATTTAATCAAAAAGGAAGAAGGAAGCTGTGCGATGATCAGCATCAACAGTGTTGGCCTTTCGGGAACGAAGAAAATCTGCGATCAGGGCGAACTCGTTATTCACGGTCACAGAAACGGCTGGGGAATGCTGAACAGACACCCAATGTTGGGAATTGAGTTTCCTGCCTATCAAAAAATTCAGCGTCTGGCAGGAGTCGATCAACTGCATGTCAACGGAATCCAGAATAAATTTTGGGAATCCGATGATTCTGTGGTAACTTCGATAAAATCCTGTTTGAAACCCTTTTTGGGCGGATACGAAATTTTACCGGTAGTATCTTCTGGACAATGGGGAGGACAAGCGGTGGAAACCTACCGAAGAACCCAAACTACTGATTTGCTGTATATGGCAGGTGGCGGAATCTTAGCTCATCCAATGGGGGCAAAAGCGGGAGTGAACGCATTACAGCAAGCCTGGACAGGAGCCGTTGACGGTTTATCTGTGGAAGAAACTACTTTGAAATATCCGGAATTTGCCGAATCGGTAAAGAAATTTTCGAAATAATGAAGGACGATAAATTGCTTTTGGCCTATTATGGCGACGATTTCACGGGCTCTACGGATGCCCTGGAATTTCTGACGCTGGCCGGAGTGAAAACTGTTCTTTTTCTTCGAAAACCCGAACAAAAAGATTTAGATCGTTTTCCGGGAATTCAGGCAATCGGCCTGGCCGGAAAAAGCCGGTCAATGTCACCATCGGAAATGGAGACAGAACTTTATACTGCTTTTGAGAATCTGAAAAGTTTTGCCCCAAATCACTTTCATTATAAAGTCTGTTCCACTTTCGATTCTGCACCACATGTTGGTAACATCGGAAAAGCAATTGAAATCGGAAGCGAAGTTTTCAATCAAAAAACGGTTTTGGTTTCGCCATCAGCACCACATTTGGGAAGATTTTGCGTGTTCGGAAATCTGTTTGCCCGAATGGGAACTATTGGAAACGGAGAAATTTATCGTATCGACCGTCATCCGTCCATGAGCAAACATCCCGTTACACCTGCTTTAGAAGGCGATTTGACTGTTCATTTGGCTAAACAAACGAAGAAATCCATCAATCTTGTCAATTTAACGACAATTGAAAAAGGTGCATCAGCAGTTTTGGAATCGGTAGAAAACAATAAAGCAGAAATCCTGTTTTTTGACGGTTTCAATTTGGAACACCTCAAAACCATCGGAAGTGTTTTTAATCAATTGGCAACCGAAAAAACATTGTTTTCAGTAGGTTCATCCGGAATCGAAATGGCTTTGGGATTGGATTGGAAAGACAAAAAAGGCATAGGAAACGAAACAGCATTTGAATCAGAAGGAGAAGTTTCGCCCATACTTGTTTTATCGGGAAGCTGCTCACCAGTGACTTCTAAACAAATTGAATACGCTCTCAAAAATGGATTTTTGGAAATAGCATTAGAAAGCAAAGCTGTCGATATTCAAAATCAGGAAGCAATTATAAAAAACACCGTTGCTCGAATTGTTGACAATTTCAATCAGGGAAAAAGCACGATTCTGCATACGAGCACTGGTTCAAACGATCCACGTATTGCAGAAACCGAAGCATATTTCAGAACAAAAGGAATTTCGGAAAATGACATTCAAAAACAATGCAGTACGGTTTACGGAAGCATTTTGGGACAAATAACCAAAGAAGTGCTAAAGGCTGTCAAAATTAAAAGAATCCTTTTTGCAGGTGGGGACACATCAAGTTACGCCGCATCAGAACTGGATATTCTGGCACTGGAAATGATTGCACCAATAGCTCCGGGAGCACCGCTTTGCAAGGCAGTTTCGGACAATGAATGGGTTAATGGAGTAGAAATGAATTTTAAAGGCGGTCAGGTTGGTACCACCGATTATTTTATAAAAGTATTAAAAGGAGAAAAATTATGAGCGCAAAAACGTTAGGTTTTGTACATACATCGGCAACACTGGTTCCGTTGTTTCAACAGTTAAGTAATGAGTTTTTACAGGGAATTGAAACGTTCAATATAGTGGATGATAGTCTGATTAAAGACGTAATCAAAAAAGGAAAATTAATGCCCAATACGGCCGCGAGAGTTGTGAGCCATGTTAAGCTTGCTGAATCCGCAGGAGCCGATGTGATTCTGGTAACCTGCTCGTCTATTGGTGTGGCGATTGAAACCGCTGCAACTTTAAGTAACGTTCCGGTAATTCGCGTAGACCAGGCGATGGCAGATGAAGCAGTTCAAATTGGTAATAAAATAGGTGTTATTGCCACTTTACCAACTACTTTGGAACCAACCAGTGATTTGGTTAGAAGAAGAGCAGAGTTGGCAGGTAAAAAAGCAACGATTACTTCTAAATTATGTGAAGGTGCTTTTGAAGCTTTAATGAGCGGAGACGCAGCCAAGCATGACGAAATGGTAGCCAAAGCTCTGAAAGAATTAATGAAAGAAGTAGATGTAATAGTTTTGGCACAGGCTTCAATGGCAAGAGTGGTTGATGGCTTAAGCGCCGAAGAAAAACTAGTGCCGATTTTGGCAAGTCCGGCCATCGCCATGAAAAAACTGGCAGAGCTTTATTTCTAACCAAAAAAATCACCATATAAGTTATATAAGGACATTTAAGCTCAGCGCAAAAAAGGCAACAACTTAATATTTACTTATATGACTTATATGGTTTAAAAAAGTTTTGAATAAAATAATATGGTTTAATAATGTTTAGTATGCGTAAATATTTTCTTTGGGCTGTCCCATTACTTTTTATCGTTGCCGGTTTAGGCTGGTTACAGCAAATAGAAATTCTTTGGAAGTTGGGATTAATCTTGGGTTTTTCAAGTATTGCCGTTGGGGTAGGACACCTGAAAGTATTGAGCGGGTATCAATATACGTTTTGGATTATTACCGCTGTCTGTGCCGGATTAATCTATCCTGATTTTTTCCTGCATGTGGGTAGTTTCGATATGCGCAACAAATGGCTTATCCTGATTATCATTCAAATGGTGATGTTCGGAATGGGAACTCAAATGAGCATTGAGGATTTTACAGGCATCCGAAAATCCGGAAAAGGCGTACTGATTGGCTTATTGGGACATTTTACCATCATGCCGCTTGCCGGTTTTATCATTGCCAAAACCTTTGGTTTCGAACCCGAAATCGCCGCCGGAATTATCCTGATTGGATCCTGCAGCAGTGGATTGGCTTCGAATGTGATGACGTATATTGCTAAGGGAAATCTGGTTTTATCCGTTACTGTAACGGCAATGTCTACATTGGCTGCGCCGATTATGACCCCGTTCTTGATGAAAATATTTGCAGGAACAATGGTTGAGGTGCATTTCTTCAATATGATGATGGAGATTATTAAAATCGTTCTTGTTCCTTTGGCAGCTGCTATGATTCATGATATTCTAAAAAATTATGGATCTGTAGCTAAAAGAAGAATTTATATTCTGACTGCGATCTCAACAATTTGGTTAGGTGTTTTTATTTTCTTCGCAGATGCATTCGCAGTTGCCGATGACAGTACCGCTTCCCATATCTTAGAAATCATCAACTTTACCTGTGGCGCTTTCATCGTAGGGGTATTGTACCATTGGCTTTACAAAGCCTATCCAAAAATTGATGCGATTATGCCTTATTTCTCCATGTTTGGAATCATCTATTTTACGTTGGTAACTACAGCTGCCGGAAGGGATAATTTAATCCAGATTGGGTTTTTGCTTTTCCTTGCTTCGGTTTTGCACAACGGAGCGGGGTACTTTTTTGGCTATTGGCTGAGCAGGTTAAGCGGACTCGACAAAAAAAGCAGTCAGACCATCGCTTTCGAAGTGGGTCTCCAAAACGGAGGTATGGCTTCCGGATTAGCAGGTTCAATGGGAAAACTGGCAACATTAGGATTAGCCTCAGCCGTATTTAGTCCGTGGATGAATGTTTCTGGATCTTTACTGGCTAATTATTGGCGTAAAAAAGGAGATGAGGAAGAAGCAGAAGTCGTTCCCAATACAATTTAAAATACGCAAAACCCCATTATTTAGATGGAGCTTTTTTATGGAATGGAATGTTTAGTTAGTTTAAGAATTTGGACATGTCCGCCGCCGCGTATGAGCTGTCCATGCAAACTCATTTTTATAACCCTTTTTTCGATTGAATTTGTGTTTCAAATTTGTAATAATAATATTATATTAGCAAGAATAAAGATACTTGCGTTATACCTGAAATTCTCGATTTAAGGTTGGTATAAATAAGTTTCCTGAAAGTTTTTAGAACTATCAACTGTCAGACAGAAAACGACATATAAGCAATTTACGAACAAATAAAAGTATATATATGATAACGGTAAAAGTAACCTACACAGTAAAACCTGAGTTTGTGGAAGCAAACAAAGAGAATATCAGCAGATTTCTAATCGACTTCAAAAAATTGAATCCGTCTGAATTTCGTTATAATGTTTATTTGCAGGAAGACGGAATAACTTTCCTTCATTTTTCAACTTACAAAAATGAGGAAATACAAAAACAAATCCTCAACATTCCATCTTTTAAATCTTTTCAGGAGCAAAGAGATAAAAGCGGATTGGACAACACACATAAAGTTGAAGTTTTAAATTATGTGGGTTCTTCCTTTGATGTTTTATAAAATGATAAGCTTGAAGTTGAGTAGAGAAATACAAAAATGTTCCAGATGATAAAAATATTTACAGTTATTACTTTTTTATTTGGATCAGTAATTTTTGCTCAAAATATAAAAGAGCAATTAAAGCAAGTCGTCACAATTGAAGATGCAAGAAATTTTGTGCTGGAAAATCAAAACCTTGAAGCACAGCTTATGAATATAGTGCCTGGAATGTATGCAGACGAATTTTCTGCAAAACTTTCCAATGTCAAACCAGGAGATGCTTTTTCAGATATTGACTTTGTGTACAAAATAATTTCTGTAAAAAATGTTCAGGTTTTTCGGGTAAGCTATATTTATTTGGATGGAAGTAAACTTTCGTTAAAAGAAATTGAAAAGTCGAGAACGAAGATTATAGAGGAATATAATAGGGGGAGTTCATTTGCTATTTTAGCTAAAAAGTATACTATGGATAGTAGTCCTGACGGGGATCTTGGTTGGTTTTCAGAGGGAATGATGATTCCTGATTTCGAAAATGCGGTCAAGAATCATAAACAAAATGAGATTTTTAAAGTCGATGTTGCTGATAAAAAATGGTATTACATTGTGTTAAAAACATTTGAGGATAAAGAATTGGAGGAATTAAGTGTTTTGAAAGTTAGAACTAGTTAAGGCTCTAAAGCATAAACTTAAAACCCTAAAAAAAAATTAAATAAATAAAAATGAAAAAAGCAAGTATTGCATTGTTGGGAATTTTAGCAGTAATTTTAGTTGGATGCAGTGGCTCAGATACCTATCGCGGTTCATGGAAAGCCACAGATGCTAATGGTGCAAAATTTGAATTGTTTTTTAATGCCAAAGATTTCACCGTTAGAAATAGCTCCGGCAAAAAAGAAAAATTTGAGTATAGTCAGAATTCTGTGCAAATTGAAAATTCTGTTTCTACTTATGGAATTCAATTGGCTGACGGAAGAAATTATCAAATTAATTTTCCAAAATCAGATGATGAAAGTATGGGAATCATTAAGGATGAAAATGGAATTCCGATATATACCATCGGTAGAAAAAGGTATATTAATTATGATGATGTTTTTAAATTGAACGAATAACATAGCATTTCTTTGAATAAAAAGGGGCTGTAATTTTTCAAAATATTGACGCTTTCTAAATTTATATTTTTACTTGTGTAAATAATTGATTTTAAATATTTTGAATTTATTTTTTTTGTAACTTGTTGATGTTTAACTTTAATCATAAGATCATGAAAAAATCTAAATTATTTATCTTCGGGATTGCATTCTTAACAATAATAATGATTTCATGTCATAAAGGAAGAAATAAACTTATTAATTCCTGGAAAATTACTGCTGTTGAAGCGAAAGTACCACTTTCGGATTCTGTAAAAAATGCAATTTTAAAAAATGGAACTCTAACATTTACTGAAGACGGACATGTAACAGGCTATTTGCAGGCAGAAATTACAGATGGTACTTATATTTTAACAAAAGGCGGGAAAAGTTTAGTAATCAAAGATGAAACTGGTACACCATATCCTAGTGAAAGTACAATAACAGATGATAAACTGATATTAGACAGCAAAGAAATGAAAATAACACTTGATAAAATATAAGTGTCAAAACGAAAGTTTCGGGCATAAAAAAACTCCATTATTTCTAATGGAGTTTTTTGTGGGCGATGAGGGGTTCGAACCCCCGACCCCCTCGGTGTAAACGAGGTGCTCTGAACCAGCTGAGCTAATCGCCCGTATAAGGTGTAATGCCTTATTGCGAGTGCAAATATACGTTAGTTTTTCAGTTGTGCAAAGAAAATGCATTAAATATGTAAACTTTTTACACTAAAACTTATATTTTACTGGAATTGAATTTGTTATAAAAGCTTTTTTTTTGAACTTTTCTATGCAAATTAAATTTCAATTACTTCAAAGGCAATTCGGCAACAACAAAAGTGCTTCCGCCAACATAAATAAAATCGTTTTGGCCAGCATTTTTCCTGGCTGCAGAGAAGGCATCTTCTACAGAATTGTATTTTTTGCCTAATAAATCGTGTTTTTTCGCCGCTTCTTTCAGGATTTCAGTATCCAAACCTCTTGAAGAATTAGGTCGGCAGAAATAATAAATTGCTTTTTTAGGAAAAAGAGGCAAAATCGAATCAAGGTCTTTATCGTTTACAACTCCCAAAACAATATGCAGGTTTTCAAAAGTTTCTTTTTGAATCTGTTTCATCACAATTGCCAAACCATGTTTATTATGTGCCGTGTCACAAATTATTTTCGGATTTTCACCTAACTGTTGCCATCTTCCTTGTAAACCTGTGTTTTTTGAAACATTTAACAACCCCATTTTTAAATTCTCAGTTGAAACTTTAAATTCGTTTTGAGTATTTAAAACAGCAATGGTCTGCTGAACTGTCTTTTTATTATGAAACTGATAATCCCCAATTAAATCCGAAGCAAAAACTTCAGAAATTAAATCGGAAGCAAAATATATCGGAGCCTTATTTTCTTCGGCTTTAGCCAAAAAGACAGGCTGTGTCTCCTGAGTGTATTCTCCAATTACGACCGGAACATTTAGTTTAATAATTCCGGCCTTTTCACCAGCAATTTCTCTGGGTGTATTTCCTAAAAACTGCATGTGGTCTAAATCGATGTTGGTGATAACCGAAACTAAGGGCGTAATAATATTAGTTGCGTCTAATCTTCCTCCCAGACCAACTTCAATAATAGCAATATCAACTTTTTCAGAAACAAAATAATCAAAGGCTAAACCAACAGACATTTCGAAAAAACTCATGTCATTTGCTTCAAAAAAGGATTTATGCCTGGCGATAAATTCAATAACAAAATCTTCTGAAATTTCTTCTCCATTGATTTTTATTCTTTCCCTGAAATCTTTTAAATGCGGAGAAGTGTATAGTCCAACCTTGTATCCGGATTCCTGTAAAACCGAAGCCAGCATATGCGAAGTCGATCCTTTGCCATTGGTTCCCGCAACATGAATACATTTTAACCTGTCCTGTGGATTGTCCAATTGTGACGCCAGCAGCCTGATATTGGTTAAGTCTTCTTTGTATGCAGAAGCACCCTGAAGTTGATACATTGGCAATTGATTAAACATCCAATTTGTGGTTTCCTGATAGTTCATTTTTGAATAAAATAGTGGTTAATTGAAATAATTTTCGATTTTATTAGTTTAATGTTATAGTGAAAATTATCTTTATTGCAAATTTGAAATATTTTTTAGAATTAATTATTATAAACCAGAATTAATATATGTTTAGCTTCATTCAATTACAAACAGATACCATCGCAAATGCTGCATCTAACGTAGTTATCGAAAAAATTGCACCAAATACCGAAATCTCAGTTTTAGGATTTATTTTAAAAGGAGGTTTTTTTCTGATTCCAATTGCCATACTATTGTTTTATACTTTTTACGTGATTATTGAACGTTATTTATACATTACAAAAGCCTCAAAAATAGATAATAGATTAATGCAGGATGTTGGAGATAAACTGAATACCGGAAATATTGAATTGGCCAGAACAATTGTAGAAAGAAGTGATACTGCAGCTTCGAATGTTTTAAAAGAAGGAGTTTTGGTTATTGGAAGACCAATCGCAGAAATCGAAGCCAATATGGATCGTGCTGCCGATATTGAAATTGGTGAAATGGAAAGTCGTTTAGGACATCTGGGACTTATTGCCGGTATCGCACCAACACTTGGGTTTGTCGGAACTATTTCGGGTGTAATTAAGATTTTTTACAGTATTTCTGTAACTGAAAATATTAGTATCGGAAACATTTCGGGAGGATTGTATGAGAAAATGATTAGTAGTGGAGCGGGACTTATTGTAGGTATTATTGCTTATAGCGCTTATCATATTCTGAATGGTAAAATTGATGATTTTGCCTTAAAAATCCAAAAACAAATATTAGCTTTTGTCAATATAATTCAAAGAGCATAGGTATGTCTATTAAAAGAAAAAGAAGATTTCATGCCGAAGTGGCGACCTCATCATTGAGTGACATCATGTTTTTCCTGCTGTTGTTTTTTCTTATTATCTCAACACTTGCAAATCCGAATGTTATTAAGATGACTTTGCCGAAAGCGAAATCTAACGAAAAAACGAATAAACAATTAATTAGTTTATCAGTTACCGAGGATAAAAAGTTCTATATCGACAAACAGCCAGTCGAGTTTGAAGAATTAGAAACGAGTCTGATGTCAAAAATTGGAGATGATAAACAGCAAACTGTTGTAGTTCGTATTCCGTTTAATCTTCAGGTACAGGATTTGGTTGATGTATTACAGATAGGGGTAAAGAACAATCTGAAGTTTGTAATTGCCACAAGTCCAAAGTAAAAAATCATTAGGGCGTGACCTCAATAAATAAAATGGGCTAATCAGCAGGGTGTTGATGAGCCCATTTTTTTATTGCGGTCGGGCTATCCGCGCTACTTCGGTAGCTTGCTGCTATCCCTCACGCAAAAAACGAGTATGACTTTAAAACTATGTTGTCATTTCTGT
>NZ_AKJZ01000050.1 GCF_000282055.1 Flavobacterium sp. CF136 | reverse complement strand
TATCGAGAACCGTTTTTAATGATAATTTTGCTGTTCTCGATATAATTTTCTATCGAAAATCACTCGAACTGACGAAAAATTATCATCAAAAACTAATTACACTCAATGGGTGAATATTAGAAATTTTAGTCAATAAAAATGGTATCCTCCACAGTTTTTTCAAAACACAAATTTACGGTTCTAACTGCAGCACTTGTCCTATGTATTGTTTTAGCCGGAATTTTAATAAAATCACCATTTCGCAAAAATACTGTTTCGGAGTCTTTAATTTCAATTTTTAGCTCGCCTTCCAAAACCACAAAAAGTTCTTCCGTGTTGTTGTGGTAATGCCATTTATATTCTCCCTGAAAAACAGCAATCCTTAAACAATGGTCATTTACATTTTCAAGAATAAAATTGTCATAAGCTTTATCAACTTTATCACTGATTTCTTTAAAATTCCGCTTGGTTAAAATTTGCTCTTTATTCATTTTAGGTTGTTTTAAAATGTTATGCCTGAGATAAATAAATTTCTGCTTATTAAATTAATGACTCGTTTTAATTTTTCTGATAAAAAAATCCGGATGTTTTTTATCAGTTATGAGAATATAAAAAACCACTCAAAATAAAAAACAAATTTATGATAATATTTTAAGAGCGTAGCTGTGTTAAACATTAAGTGGACTTATATAAGCCTCTTCTTTAACCCATTTTACCTCACCATCTTCTATTATTACAATCATTTTATCACCATCTTTTACCTCTCCGGAAATGATTTTCTTTGCCAATGGTCTTCTTAAATGGCTTCTGATAATGCTTTTTATAGGCCTTGCACCATATTTGGCATTATAACCATTTTCAGCAAGATAAAGTTTGGCTTCCATCGGAATTTCAACTGTTATATTGATGTTTTTCAGTAACTCCAGAAATTCTTTTTTAAGATGTATTTCAAATATTTTTATGGCATTTTCTTTACTGATTGGTGCAAAAGGAACAATTTCAGTAAGTCTTCCTAAAAACTCGGGCCTGAAATAATTCCCCATGATTTCCATCAAAGAAGATGAACCTGGGATTTGGCCTTTATTGAATGTTTCTACAATATGGTCTGCACCGATATTTGAAGTAAAAAGAATAATAGCATTCGAAAAATCTCCTTCTTTCCCAAGGCGGTCATGTAATTTTCCTTCATCCATTATTTGCAGGAATACATCATAAACCGAAGTATGGGCTTTTTCGATTTCATCAAATAATACGATAGAATATGGTTTTTGTCTTATCTTATTCACCAATAATCCACCTTCTTCATAGCCTACATATCCCGGAGGCGCTCCATAAAGTAATGCGGCCGAATGTTCTTCTTTAAATTCAGACATATCAAATCTGATAATAGCATTTTCATCCTGAAAAAGAAATTCAGCTAAACTTTTGGCTAATTCTGTTTTTCCTGTTCCTGTTGGTCCTAAAAAAAAGAATGATGCAATTGGCTGTCCGGCTTTGCTTAATCCTGATCTTGATTCTAATATAGATCCGGCAACAGTTGCAATACAGTGATCCTGGCCAATAACCCGTCTGCTTAAAACATCCTCAATGTTATTCAGTTTTTGTTTCTCTTCTTCTTTTAATTTTCCGGCAGGAATACCTGTTTTCTGAGCAATGATAAGGGATAAATCAAAAGCTTCAATGTGTACGCGTTTGTCTAATGCCCTTTCTTCAATTGTAGTTATGAGGTTTTCAATATGATGAATAAGTAAATCAGAAGTTTCAAAAGTTTTTGCCTGATTTTCTTCTTCCACAACCATCAAAAATGTGGTTTTATTGATTAAATCCGTTAGAAACCAGTTACATTCTTTTATTAATTGTTCTTCGGGTAAATTCGTTTCGTTATTCTTTAAAAGAGTTAATTTATCCAGAATGGATTGCTTTTCCTTTAAAAAAGTTTCACCTGACGTTTTCAATACCGACATGGTATGATCGATAAGGTTTATTGCTGATTCAGGAAGGCTTTTTTCTTTTAAATATCTTCTGGACAAACGAATGGACTCCGTTATTGTTTCATCGTCAATTTGTATTTTATGATGCTCCTGATAGGTTTTGATTGATTCCCGGATCATTCTGAATAAAGTTTCATCATCGGATTCCTGGAGTCTTACAATTTCAAACATTCCCGATAAACCTTGTTCTTTTTCGATTCTCTTCGAATATTCATCTATCGTAGAGGTAGCAATAATATTTAATCCCTTGGCGAGTTCCCCTTTTAAAACATTGGAAACTCCGGAATCACCACCGTTTTTATCCAATAAAGTATGGATTTCTTCAATAATAAGAATTGCTTTTGGATATTGTTTTAATTCCTGGATACAGTTTTTTAAGCGGTCTTCTATTTCTCCCTTGTATGATGCGCCCGCGATTAAGGAAGATAAATCCAGTTCGAAAAGCTGTACTTTATTTAAAGCATCCGGAACCTGATTATCGATTACGTTCTGAACAAGTGTATCTATCAATATTGATTTGCCAACACCACGATCGCCAATTAGCAATACATTTGGTTTAGAAAACCGGCAAAGGATTTCTTTTATAGTATTTAATTCTGTCTCACGGCCAATTGCAATTACTTTTTTCTTCTTTTTTTCAATATTTTTATGGATGCAATATTTGCCTAAAAAACCTTTTTTGACTTCCTGTTTGGCAAAGTTGTCATTTTGCGGAATTACCACCTGGTCTTCCAGCAATTCATTTCGGGAAATGGGATAGGTTTTCATCTGATCAAAATTAAAACCAACTCCCGGAGAACTCAAAGCCACTATGATCGCATAAAGGCTGATTTCATCTTCATTTAATGCAATTCTTATGGATTCCGCTTCCTTTATGATTTCGTCAATCACATCGCTGGGTTCAGCGTCAATCACGTGAGTAGTTTTAGGCTCTTCTTCCATTCTTACCTCTGCCCATTCATCAAGATAATAGACATCTTTGCCCATAGCCTCCAGACGCTTTAAAAGTGATAAATCCCTGTTTAAAATGGCTTTTAGTAAATGTGATGCAGAGTAATATTTATTTAAATTGTTTTTTGCAATTTTTTTTGCAATTTCAAGCGCATTTAATAATTCTATGCTGAAAATGTTTTTTTCTTCTTCCATACTAATTTAATCTTTATACCAGATCAGGTATTTTTTAACTTTATAGGTAATGTTTAATCCTTTTATACAGTTGTTTTCCCTGTCTTTATTTAATCGGATTGATTCTATCTTTATTTTTTTTCCTTTAATTGAGGAACACAATTGACTGAAAGTTAGTAATTCATCGTCATTTTTCACAATTGGAATGTCAAGGTCATCACATAAAAATTCTGAAAAATCATCTTTTACTTTACTGCCTTCAGCAACTTTGATTAGTAATATTTCAAATTGATCTTCAGATATTTTTGGTGCTTTTTTGATTACGCTGGTGCTGTCTTTCTGTGTTTTTGTTTTTGGAGCTACAGGTACATATTGAAGCATATCTTCCAAAGGATCTTTTTTTGCTTTACCTCTTGGAAGTGAAAAAGCTTCGGCTTTTTTCTCATATTCATATGATGTTATATCAAGAGGATTTGTTTTTTTTATGACTTTAGGATGTACATAAATAGTTTTTTTTGCAACACGGCTAAAATCTCCATTTACAACAAGCGTAATTATTTTTTCTCCTGAAGTTGTAAAAGTATATACAGGATTTGATGATGTGTCATCAATACTTCTGTTTTCACCAAAAGCCCACTCCCAGGTTTTTGCATTTTCAGAGATTGAGTTGAAATAAGTAGGTTGCCCTACAGTAATTATTTTCGAAGATATGATTTTGGGAGTTCCCATTTTATCCGCGGCATATTTATCAGTAATGTTAAGTTCCCGGGTATGTAAACAATCACCATTTACAGTCAGTGAAACCATATATTTTCCGGTGTTTTTATATACGTGAAACGTGTGTCTTCTGTTATCAGGTGCAGACCCGTCGCCAAAATCCCATTCCCACGATTTTGCATTGGGCGTTTTGTCATAAAACTCAATGGATTCCTGGTTTTGAGAATGTTCCGAGAAGATGTAAAATTTTACATCGTCGCAATCAACATGATTAAAAAATTGAATTATAAAGGTAACAATTCCAATTAATAGAAGGATTACGAAGAAAAATATAACCCTGATGTCGATGTTTTTTTTATCCATGTTTTTTTAGGTATTTATTAAGATAAACTTTATGAAAAAGAAAAGCAAAAATAGTTTTTATTATTTTAAAATTGTAAATATAATATGATATTATTTATGAAAATAATTGCATTCTTACAAAATAATTTATTACGTTTGTATTCCTGAATAATTTATAAAAGTAAATAAATTCATATAAACGATTAGGCTGGCAAATGATAAAAAATGATTAGTTTTTAAACGGAAGAGGAACTTAAATTCACTTTTATTATGATTTGAATTTAAAAATTGATCTTTCTGAGTGTTACAATTAAATTTTAAATATTGATTATATAATTACATTTTTTTATGAGGCAGGCAGTTTTATTAATTATAATGATGCATCTATGTTTAGCATGTTATGCCCAGAAATATATTTCACAGATTCCGTTTAAATATGATTATTCTTTAGACCAATTAAAGAAACAGTCCAAAATAGGAGAAGCAGATTTAAAGAATAAAACTGTTGTTGATGATAATTCAGAAAACCTGAGTGACGAGATTCTGGCTTTAAAGGAAAAATATTCTATAGTGTTGGCTGTAATGCCCAACAAAATTAGAAACTACAAATTATATTCATACATAGACCCCTGGATTAATACACCATACAAAGAAAAAAGCTTTTCAAAGACAGGAATTGACTGCGCTTATTTCCTGCAGTCTTTGTATAGTGACGTTTACCAGGTTACACTTCCTAAAGATCCTGCCGGAATGTGGAAGTCTAAATCCATTCAGATTTTTACCGGAAGAAGTTTCCTTGCAGAAGGCGATTTGGTTTTTTTTAGATACGATAAAGATCATCCAATATCCGATGTTGGCCTATATCTGCACAACGACAGAATTTTGGCTTGTACAGAGAAAGGTCTCGCGATATATAATTTCAATGACGAATATTTTCAATTACGTTACATAGGTGCAGGGCGAATCAATGAAGACACAAAGAAGAAATAAAAAGAGTCTTGAGGATCTTGCATACGAAATAGAGAATATTTCATATGACATCAGGGCCGAAGTTGTTGCTAATGAACTCCTTGAGAGTAATGCGGTTGTGCAGGATGAAATTACGATTTCTAATCACGGTCAATTCTCAAGAGCATACAGGAGTGATGTTTTAGGAGCAACAATTCAGGATGATAATTATGATAAGCAGGAATATCTTAACATAAAATTATCCAGGGACAGTATGTATGATGCACTCCCGGAAGGTTTTGTACATAGCTTGAGTGAGAACAACGCCGATAAGTCGGTGAGGCAGATGATAAAGGAGCATAAGCATCAGAAAAAACAAGAAGCTGAAGCCCGTAATTTTTTTACTCCTTTTGAGAACGAGATTTTTCATTACCGGACTAAAATAGAAAGTGTTGAAAGGGATTTTTTATACAAGCTGAACGGAAGTAAACCACTAGACTTCTTTTATGATTTTTGGGGTTTGTCACATATTTATCCGGCAGTTTTAGTGTCAAAATTCATTCAGCTTTTGCCTTATACTTATAAAATTGTCGGTGATATTGATTTGGCATGTCGTTGTCTGGAAAGTATTATTGAAGAAAAAGTAAGCTATAAAGCAACGAGTTCTAAAGAGTATAGTGCCGAAGAAGAACAGGTCAGTTTAGGGGAAAACCGATTGGGAGTCGATTTTATTACCGGAAAGGATTATATGGACTATTCAATGAATCTTACACTGGAAATTGGGCCAATAACGAATAAACCTTTTACAGAATATGTTAATAATGGAAAGATAAAAATATTTATAGATTGTTTTTGCGAGCATTTTTTCCCAATGGAAGTTGAGGTAAGAACAATTTTAATAATGAATCAGGAAACCGAAGAGTTCAATTTTAGCAAACTACCTGTGTTAGGGTATACAACACGAATTTAGAAATGATAAAAAAGCATTTAGGAGCCCTTGTTGATGTCAGGCTTATAGTATTTTTAGTTGTAATTATAGCTGTCAGTTTTATACTTACAATGATATTTAGCGATAAAATAAAAGAATTTGCCGTAAAGTATAAAAGGAAATTTTACATCTATATTTTTTCATTTGTACTTATTTATGCGCTGGTCGGATTTTTAGGCTACAATAAATTATTTACAGAGCTGTCTGATGAGTTCCTTTTTTATCAGATTGCTTCCTTACTGTTTGGTTCCCTCAATGTTTATTTGTACAGATGGTATTTTGATGAGTTTAATTTAAAAGCAGTCGGTATTGAATTATTATTTTCCCTGCTGATTATGCTTTACTCCAGTGTACTTTTTATTGTAATTTATACTGCACTAAACGGAATTGGACTTACTTTCCTTATGTGTTCACACTTTTTGATATTTATAGTGCCTACGGGTGTTTATGCAGTATTTAATTATATGATGCAGATTCCTCCAAAAGAATATGTTACCTGGAAAATACCGGAGAGGAAAAACCCTTTCCCGGAAATTGAAAATGTCGAAATGAAGGATTTATTGCTTATAACTTTATTAATTCAAAAAAAACCAGACAGTACGGATTATACTACTATAAGATCCAAAGGCCCTGTCCGAATTGATTTTGGTGCTTTGTTTTACCATACGGTTTCCGGATACAATGACCATAATGCCGGAAGTAAAATTGAATTAAGGGAAAATGGTGAAAACTGTAGCTGGGTGTTTTTTCTGCAGCCTAAATGGTACCAGACTGCAAAATATGTAGATGCCAAGTATACTTTGGGAATGAATGGTATCACAGAGAATTCAGTAATTATTTGTAAAAGACAGAAAAAAGAAGAAGTTAAGCCGGATAAAAAAGAGAAAAAAGGCAATGAAGGCTTTATGTTTGAGCCTAAAACTGAGAAAAAAGAAGCTGAATTAGCTAACTAAAAATAGTTTAAGCAAATGTATTATATAGGGGAATCTGATGTGTCAGAATATGACAAGCACCGTACTTATAAGATAAGAAAGGGGGATACATTGCAAAGTGTGGCCCGCGAACTTGGTGTAGATGCTCAGGATCTCAGAAGACATCATAATATATATTGCAGAATTCCTGATTTGATTGAAGCCGATTTTAAAAGTCATTTGGAATTATTAATTCTTCCTCCCGAAAAAAAAGAGGCTAAAACAAACGACGAAACAGAGAAAAAGCGTAGAAAAGTTAGTTTTGGAGATGACAATAGGCTTCATTTTTCACCGGAAAGAACTAATGAAAATTATAAAGTACAATATATTTCAGAGGTTGGTGATGAAGTTGATGTTACTGAAATGAATGTAAATGTAAAATGGCTTGCTGTTGATAAAAATAAATATCATCTCTTTGAGATTAACCGGGCGTCAGATATTTATATTAATGGCAAAGTACCGGATACAACGATGAACGAATTGGGAGCAAAGACTGCAGAAGTTTTGTATCCGTTAAAAATTGTTGTTGATGAATTTGGCGAATGGATAGCTGTTTATAATTATAATGAAATTGAAAGCCGCTGGGAGAAAATAAAAAATGAAATTTTAGATTATTATGAAGGCGAAGTAGCTGAAACTTATATAGAACAGATCGAGTACGCATTGGAGAATGAAGACACATTATTGGCATCACTTCGTTCTGATTATTTTTTGAGAGCTTTTTTTAATGGTATTCATATAGGTTATACAGCAGATTATTCATTTAAAAATGAGATTACTTTTCCATTAGAAAAAAATAAGGAATCTGTATTTAAGGTGGAACAAAAAGTTGCCTCTCATTTAGATGAAGAAGGTTTGATAAAAGTAGAACAAAAAGGAGATTATATAGATTCCGGTTTAGAAATTGATTTGGGATATGCCCCTTGGAAAGGAAATTATAGTGCTGCTTATTTTTTAGATGCTGATTCTTATTATATAGAAAAAATGAATTTGGAGTGTAGTATCGATTATGATAATCCAATTAAAATTGCAATTAAAATTGATAGTATAAAACAAGTGAATCCAAATAATGATTAAATAATAATTATTTAAGATTATAAAAAGATAGGTATTAATAAAAATGTTTAATATTCAAATACGGTAAAGCCATGAGTGAAAAACATGTACTAGTGCAAGGAGCAACTGTAAAATGCAAGTTTAGCGTAGAACCTAAGTTGGATAAACTAAAGGTAAAAACACATAGTAAGCATTATGCCAATGATAAAGATGCCGAAAAAAAGCTCATTGCTACCGATAAAGAAATTGGACAGACACTGGAGAAAAACACTTTTGGTAAATGCAAAATGCAGCCCAACGGAAGCGGAGATTACCTGCCTTGTCAGGCCACTATTACCAAATGGAGCGGCTTTTATGACAAAGTTACACTCTCTAATAAAGGAAAAATTTTATTAGAAAGCAGCAAAGGAACATGTCCTGTCGGAGGACCTGATTGTATCACAGTGGACAAACACGGACAAAAAGCAGAACCGGGAAAACAAAATGCAAAAGAGGCTAAGCCACAGGTGAATAATCAGATAAATCCTTTGGCTAATACGAAGAGTTTAAAAAAGAGTTTAGAAGAGAGTGATTCTATTTGTAAATAAATAAAATAGTATGTCAGATTTTAAAATAACCGGAAATCCTAATCCAGTAATTGGAAAAGAAGAGTTTTACAGCATAGGTAATCCTGTGGCTAAGACATTTCCGTATACTGCTATACCAAAAAGCCCATTTGATACGCCGGTTTTATGGACTGTTCATATTTTAGAAAATGGCAGATGGAGAAAAACAAAAGAGAATGACAAAAAAGGGGATAAAGTATCCTATACTTTCTTACAGAGAAGCCTGGGCAGAAAAGGTATTCGTATTATGGCAACAAGAGGAGAGCAGACAGCCCGACTTGATATAGATACCCATCCGGCCGATAAGCCAAAAATTGACAGTATAGATTTACTCGATAAAAGCGGAAAAAAGCCTGCAAAACCTCTGTCATACGGGCAAACGCTTAAAGCAAGGGTTCATTGCCTCCATATGGAAAAACGCAAGGTATTTGTTACACTTTGGGAAGATGACGCAAAAGGTGCAGGACATAATAAAGAGAATGAAAAAAATATAATTGAAACTCGTTGGGGCTTTGTCGAAGACGGAATAGCCGATGTTGATTTTCTACTAAGACCCAGTTTTGCGAAAATTGCAACCAGAGGTGGGGAAGAAAAAGACAAAATCCATGAATACTATGTGACAACTAATTTTGACAATGAAAAATTAGCCAGTAGCAATGTTAATGTTAATGAACTTGAAACCCCGGTAGCCCCTTTTAAAGGTAAAGTGCCGGTACAACAGCCTGCTAAAAATAATGCTCCTGCGCAGCAGCCTAAAGCACAAGCTCCAGCCACTCCCACTCAGGCAAAGCCAAAAGGCGCTATTAGCAGCGTGAAGATTACAGACGCTGATGGAAACGCCATAAAAGGTGTTTACAGGGACAAACAAATTAAGGTCTGGATAAATTCTAGTGGATTGATAGGGAAAGAAATTCGTTTTAGGTTGTATGATGAAGACTATGTTAGTAATGATTTATTGGTAGATCAAAAATTTACGATTACAAATAATGTATTACCAATCATTGTTACCCTCAATAAAATACCAAGAAGCTTGGGTGGAGATACCGGAGAAGGAGCAGAACAAGAAGTATTTGCAGACATTGAAGTATTAGAAACCAACAAACATACAGTAAGTGCAGTAGTAGATGTAGATGCCAAAGCTTTTAAACCAGATCCGGTAAGTGATTCTAATACTGTTTTTAAGATTTTTCAACCGGATAAAGAAGAAAACAAAGGTGTGAGTTGTGGTGAGAAGTATTGTATTAAGAAAGGTGACAAAAGTGAATTGATACGAGAAGTAAATATTCGCTTGGCAGGTTTTGGAGGAAATGTACCTACTGATGAGTTTACAGATCGTACGGAAAAAATGATAAAACAATTTCAGCGAGATTATATGAAAGTCCCTGAAACTGGTAAAATTTGCGGAAATGTTCTTGTATCTATTGATGATTTTTCTCGTAAATTCGATATATCAACCACGTTTTGGAATCAAATTAAATGTAGTTGTGATACTAAAGGTAAACAGGCCACTAGTAAATTAAGAGGCACAAAGGAACTTAATTCTTGTGACGGATTTGGAGATAATACAGGGAAGTTAACTTATAAGGCTTTACCAAATAATGAGGCTAATCATAACTATGAATATCCTGGTATACATCGTTCATTATTATTTGGAGTAAAAGCATTACAATTCTATTTTAGTAAACAAAACGTTTATAAAATTGATCAAGTAACATCGGGATATAGATGTCGTTTTAAAAATTACAAAACAACAAATCACCAAGGTAAAGCAATTGATATACAATTTAGTAAAGGTGAATGGCAAATTCGAAATGCTGTTGAGAAAAATTTAAAAGCATTAGAGGATATTCGAGATAGTTTTTATATAAAGTATCTTGGAGCTCAAAAGAATTGGCCGGATAAAAATCTTTTTTCGACAGAACCGATAGGTTTATTGTATTATCCTGATGGATCTTTAAGATTTGACTACACTTTTAGTTGGTTACATGTAGATGTAAGACAGTTTGAAAGTATTTATCTTGAGGATAAATATTTTTGTAAGAATGCAAATGGCCTAAATGGAAAAAGTATCCTTCAATTTGCAAAAGAAGCTGGGTTTGATAAAATTTGTACATGTCTCGCTTCTAAAGCTGTTGTTGTAAACACAAATGTAAATACAACTAAGCAAGCTTGTTCGTGTGAAGATAAATTTAAAAAGGTTGCTCCAATAATTTTAAAGCACGAAGGCGGTTATGTAAATCACCCTAGCGATAAAGGCGGACCAACTAATAAGGGAATAACTGAAGCAACATGGAATAAATATGCTTTGTCAGATACTAATAATGAACCGACTTTAGAGAACTTAAAGAAAATTACTGATGATGATGCTACAAAGATTTATTGGAAAAGATATTGGGAGCCAAAAGGATTCTGCAAGATTGTTGATGAACGTGTAAGTTTAATGATTTATGATTGGACAATAACATCAGGAGGGGCAATAAAACAAGTTCAAAAGTTACTAGTTAATGAATTCGATCAAAAAATTACTGTTGACGGAGGTATTGGAAATGAAACTATCACTGCTATCAATAATATTCAAGAACAAGATAAATTATTAAAAAGAATAAGTGAAATCAGGAAGACATACTATACTGATTTGACTTATACAGACGGTGAAAAGAATGAACAAGACGTTTTCTTAAAAGGCTGGCTTGCTAGAGTAGATGATTGCCTAAATTTTAAACCATAATTTAATTAAAAATGAAAAAAACAATTGTATTAAAATATGTAATATTACTTTATTTATTTATCGGCTGTAAAAATCATGAAAGTAATACTAATGATGACAAAATTGCTAGCAATGAAATAAATTTAAAAAATAATGATCAAAAAGAAAAAATTGAAGAAAATGTTTCTTTAGATGGCAAATGGGAATGGACATATAATCCAAATAATGAGGATGTTCCCGATATGTTATTTACATTGTCAATTCAAAAAACAAATGATAATGAATTTATAGCTCAATATTGTGCTATTGCACAAAAAGGTAATAGGATAGATTGCTCAAATGAAAAAGAATATAATGTAAAAGGCACAATTAAAGGGAATAAAGTTGAAGCTACCTTCTATAGTTTTTTTGATAATAAAAAAACAAAGGCTAATGTTGAGTTATTAATACTAAACAAAGACAGTATTCAATGGCAAATTACAAAACAAGTTAACTTTGAATTTTATGCACCAACAAAGTGCATACTTACAAAGAAAAAGAAGAAAGTTTCCCAAAATAGTATACTTAAGAAAAATAGTTTACCATTTGATTTTGATAATTATAATAAGGTAACTGATAAAAATGTATATAAAGTTTACAACCCAGATGAGTTACCACAGATCACTAAAATTATAAATGATCAGTTAAATGAATATCCCTCGAGACTTTTCCTAATAGATAATGGAGGGCTACCTTTTGATACATATGTTTTTGAGACTGATGGAGATTCAGTAACTCAAATTTTAGTGAATATTAAAGACGATAAAGTTTTATCTAAGGAGATTGTTGGTTATGAGTCTGATAGCAAAAATACTTTTGTAATTAATAAAGATTTGTCTATTACAATGTATAAAGTTGATAGTGATAAAAATTCAAAAAGTATTACGAGAACTTTAAAAATAAAACAAGATGGAACCATTGTAAAAGTTAAATAATTTGATATTAACGATTTATAATTGATTCACAAATAAAACAATAAGTTCGTTGACGTATTGAAAAAGAAAAGGCCCCAGCTAGCAAAAAGAGATTTACTGTTGTTAGCTGGGTGGAATTCCTAATATTGAAAAAAAGAAAAATGCAGATGATATTAAATGTATACAAAACAAAAAAAATAGCCTTAATCATTTTTTTGATTCTAATTAGTTGTAAAGATTCTACAATTGCTAATGATCAAATTAATAATAATAGTGTTAAAAAAACAACTCTAGTAAAAGAAATATTAAAAAAGCAGTTAGAAAGTGGGGCATCGGAAGAATATGGAAGTTTTGATGATTATAATGTAGAAGATTTGAATGCATTAGCAAGTTTAGAAAGTGAAATATTAAAAAATAATGCATATACTTTTTTGTCTGATAAAGGTTTTTCTGAAAAAATAGATCTTTTTTTCAAGCGGAAAATAGACCCTAATTCAAATTCTGAATTTTTAAAAATAGATGTTAGCAATAGATGTGAAAAAAAAATAGATTTTAAACCTCAAACTGCAGATTTTCAATATATATACGTATCAAAAAAAAATAAGTTCATCACCCCTTTTTTGGCAATACCCCAATTAATAAATTATGAAAAAAAGTATCCTGAGCTTTCAGTTTATGAAAGTAAGGCAATTTTTGTAACAGATGAAGTTGAAGGTAATAAAATTGAAATTAAACGATGGAAAAATATACCTGATATAGAAAAACAAAGGCAAAAAAATATCCAAATATTAATTAATCGTAACAAATATATTTTTAATGACAATAAAGCAAGTTTAGTTTGGTTGAAATTTAATGATAAGGAATTTTTAGAATCATTAGTGAAAATTTTTGGATATGTTCAGGATAAGGATTTATTGAAATGGGTAGTTGAAAATAATCGATTTAAAACAAAAAGCGGGATTACTAATGGAGAAGAATATGGTCAGTTAATTTGGCATAGAACCTGTGACGGAAAATTTGTTTTTCATAAAGAAACCATTGAAATTATGCAAAAGGAAATGAAACCAAGCAATGGTAATTATATGGATGATTTGCTTGACTACATTAGGTATTTAGAAGAAGAGAAAACTTTAAAATTTGAAGAGAAAATGATTATTGTTGCTAACGTTCTTAATCTTTCTTCTATCCTTGCACAAGATAATAGTTATGAAAGATACAGATATTCTATGGGATCTTATTATAAATTTAGTGATGTTGAAACTAAAGTTTCTATTGATAATGAATTTAAAAAGAATAATTATTATGGGCTAACTAATTTAAAGACTTTTTGGGAAGAGGCTAAAGTAGATGGAGATGGTATTTCATACCCTGGACAAGAGTAGTATCCCTATATTTTGATTGAGAATATAGATTACCGATTTAGATATATAATAAATAGAGAAATATAATTTAAAAATAAAACAATAAGGTCATTGACGTATTGAAAAAAATCCCCAGCTGGCAAGAGTGGGATACTCTTGGTGGCTGGAGGGATTCATGAACTAGCAAAAAACACAAATAATATGCTTAAAGCAATGAGAATTACAATAATGGCTGTTTCTCTAATCTTAATTGGTTGTAAAGAGAATAATAATATAGAATCTTTAAAAACAGAACAAAAATCATTAACGACTAATCTAATAGTTAATGAAATCCCTTATTCAGAAAAATCGATTGATAATCTTTTGAAATGTGGTGATTATTCCTACATAGATGGTTGCTTTACTATAGCTGATTATGGATGCATATACCAACCAAATACAATAAATAAATTAGGTAATGCTGAAGTATATCTTGTTCCTAAAAAAGAATTAAAAGAAAATCTTGATGTTGAAAAAGAAGAAAGCAAAATTGGGAAAATGAGTATTGGAGATTTAAAGAAATTTTATGATATATACATACTTATAATAGATAAAAAATATTTAGTCCATAATATTAATATGGATGTGCCATATTATCCAAATTATCCTTATAAGCAAGCAATTTATAAGTATGAAGACGGCATATATAAAAACACTGTCATACTCAATATAAGTAATGAAAAAGATTCTCAATATAATGATTGGAAAACAAAATTTCTAAATACCTCTAATCGGTCAAAACAAAAAATAACTTCAGATTTGAAAGGAGATTATTTTATTAAGACTAAGGTTTCTAGTGTTGAAACAGGTGATGCTATTGATGTTAGTTTTTACTTTTCTTTCGATGTCTCGAAAGCAATTCTAAGTATAGGGACGAATAACTCTCTTGAAGCATATTGTGAAGGAAGTTATAGTGTTTCTGCAAATGATAATGTTTTAACGTTAAAATATACTGGTGAAGGCACTTGCACTTCAGATGAGGATGAAAGCACTTTTTTAATAAAAAAAGAGGACAATCAATATTATATTAAAAGTAAAAGATTTTATGATTTTAAATGGCAAGGATTAAATAAAAAATAAATTTTTAGTATTATAAAATAGATTAAATATTATAATCAGACAGATAGAAATCAATTAAAAAAGATAATCTACTTATTAAAAATAGCCAAGAACAATAAGGTCATTGACGTATTGAAAAGAAAAGCCATAGCTAGCAGAGCAGGATACTGTTGTTAGCTGATGAATATTCCAATCAATAATAATTATTAATTAAATTTATATTTAAAATAGTGAGAATAATAGTTTTAGCAGTTTTATTAATTCTGATTGGTTGTAAAGATTCTGCTTTAAAAGAATCAAATAAAAAGCCATTGAATGATGTAGCATTTAAGAAAATATCTAAAGAAAGCAATACTAAAAATATTCAATCAAAAGATTTAAAAACAAAAAATCAGGATTCTACAGATATATGGAAAGGGAAGTATTATTTTGAAGCTAAAAATAAAGACGATTTAAAGACAAGCTTCGAAATAAGTATAAAACAATTAGGAGATATTTCTCTAAAATATATAAGTGACGGAAATAAACCGGAAACATATAATCATATAGTGGGAGAATTAATAAATCCTGAAAAACTGAAAATAAATTTCAATATGAATTATGATGAGATGGGAATAATATTTTTGGAAAAAGATGAAGATGAGTTTTCGATTTCAGGCGAACCAATATATTTTATTAATCCGGGAAATGATAATGTATCAATTAAGAAAATAGAATAACCACTAATAATAGTAATTGATTTAAGCTTTAAAAGTTAGCCATTTTACAATAATAAAAAGCAAAAATCACGTGTAAATATTTTCTGTAAAAAGGGGGCTCAGTGCGCGATTTTGCTAGGGTTTAACCCGAAAAAGCCTATTTTAAAAGCGGTAAAAAATATTTTTGTAAAGTAAATAGTAAAAAAAGATAATGAATTTTTTGGTTATTACTTTTTTGAAAAAAGAAAGCATCAGAAAATAACCAAAAAATAAAAGAATGAATCTCATTTCAAATAAAAAAACAATATAGAATTATGATAGAAAAATTAAGTCATTTTCCCGTTAACTGGATCGACGGGATGAAGATAAACAAGAGTCATTTTTTATCGATTCAGGATAATGTTTCCGAATTGGTAAATGATGCAATCGGTATTCATACAACACCTATGAGTTATGGATTGCTGGATTCCGTAAATCAAAATAAGGAATCTACAAAAATTACATTGGCAATTGACAATCACAAACTTCTTCGCGTACGTGTAGAAGAATGTCATGCCATTACCCCAAACGGATCAAGGATTGAAATCAGCCAGAGCAACACAGATACATTAGATCTTCAGGTTCCGTATCCGGAAGACACTTATGATATTAAAGAAGGAGAACAATTGGTATTACTGGCTTGTATATCAGTTAATTCTAAGAAAAGAATTCCGTTTGGCGAACCGGACCCGGATGAGGTTCCCCCGAGATATCCCTATACACAGCCGGAATATAAACTTCACCTGATCAAGGCTGAGGAATTTCGTTCGGGAATAGGTTACGGAGGGTTTTATCTGGCAATAGGTAAAGTACTGGTAGGTGATACTACACTTCTTGATGAGGATTATATCCCGCCATCGGTTACAGTGGCCTGTCATCCAAAATTGGTCGATATGCACACGCAAATTGCACGTTCGTTTGGTCAGATAGAGATTTATTCGGTACAGATTTCACAAAAGATAAACCGAACTCAGCAAACAGGACTGCTGCCTCAGACGGTTATGCAATTGACGGATAATACAGGATACTATTTAGGAAGCTGTCTGACACAGTTTCGCTGGTTTTCATTGCACCAGCATCCGGCTGCGATGTTAAGTGCAGTGGTTTCATTTGCCAGAGTGATGAAAAACTTTATAGATTCAAAATCAGGTGCAGGAAAAGAGGAGCTGTTAAATTATTTTGCTGAGTGGTGCGATATCTCACAGGGAGATCTTGAAATATTGTTCACATCACTTATTAATACAGGCTACGACCATGTACATATAGATAAAACAGCTACACTGACTATGAATGCCCTGGCCAGAATAGAGAAGTTGTTCGAAACGCTGAACAAGCTTGATTATATAGGTAAGAAAAAAGAAAATATCGAACTTTTTGTTGCTGAAACAGATAAAAAAGACATCATTCATAATCCGAAACGACATGGTTTCTTTATAAAAGATTAAAAACAGATAATAATAAATTATGGAAGTATTAAACAAATCAGAACGACAGAAAGCCTTTGTAGCTTTTCTAATTGCTTTTATTCTCACTTTTTTGGTTATGTTAAGTGCCATATCATTTAATTTTTACATGCCAATAGCAGAAAATAAAATGCTTAAAGCAGAGAATGAAATGATGAAAAGGGAATATGATTATCAAACTAATTTTTCGGTAAAAGTGGATAGTATCAGAATGACGATCGACTCTATTAATTCACCAAAAGTAGATAATGATTTTCAGCAGCGTCTGGCAAATGTTATGATTGCCAATATGTATCAGAAAATTCCAAAAGATACTACGGAGAACAAAAAATTATATAACAATGTGATTCTGGCCTATAAGAATATAATCGATTATAAAAAGCAAATCAGAAGCCTTACCCATAATTCGCATTTAATAGACAGTTTGAACCAATCGGCTAAAACCTATAAAGAAGAATTAGAAAAAGTAAGCAGGGATTTAGATGTCTGCCGCCAGATTTATCAAAATCAATAATAAGAATAAGAGTAAAAAGAACTAATAAAATAATCATTTAAAAATTTAAAATTATGTTATCAAATTATGGAATTGGAGGTAATGAAGTAAAATTAGATGCTGATGAAGCAATCATTGCAATCCCTCAAAACAGAACACTTGTTGCGCAAAAATTAACTGTTGACGCACCAGTAAAACCAGAGTTGGTAGAAGGAATTACAAGTGTTGAAAAAGCATTTGAACACTTCAAACCGGAAGTAAAAGTGAATTTTGAAACTGTTGACGGAGGTACTAAAACCGAAGCCCTGAACTTTAAAAATTTAGGAGATTTTGGTATAAAAGGAATAACATCACAAAGTAGTTTCTTATCGGACCTGGAAACAGAAAAAGACCAATATCAAAAAATTATCCGTCAGTTAAAATCAAACAAGATTTTGAAAGCTGCACTGGAAGATGGGGAAGCTAAAAAAGCATTATTAGAAAGTCTTGATTTGCTAATTGGGGAATTAAAAGATAATAAGTAAGAATTTAAAAAATAAACAAGATGTCTACAAAAGAAGTATATAAAGGTAATGAAGATGATACTGCGGTATTAGAGCGTAAAGTAGTAACCGGAGGTTCGGTTGAGAAAAATATTGAAAAACTGGCTAAATATGGCGGGTTCGATTTATTGGAAATGTCAATTGAAGGGATTCAAAACCTTAATCCGGAAAGAAAAGCCAGAAGAAAAATTTTCCTTGGAGAAATTAATAAAGCCAAAGAAAGAGAAACTCTTAAAAAGACATTAGAGCTTTGGGCTTCAGTTTTAAGAAATAATGAGGCTTTGACGGATATGGTGGCGCAGAGCGAAGACAAATGCAAGGAATCTGAAGCATTGTTGAAAAAAAACCTAATTAAAGCTGTTGAAGATACCAGAGAAATAGAAGCTGCATACAGAACTATTGCTTTGTTTTTCAAAAACACAGAAACAGATAAAGTTAAAAACGTTACGATTGTAAATGCTGACTTAGAGCAATTAAAAGATCTTGATAATACTCGTTTTATCGATGCAATCCACTCTGAACTGGTAGATAATTATGATCGTTTAGATCTTAAAAACAATTACGGTATTTTGGTTATTCCAGGGTATTTAGGATCTAATAAGGTAATCGAAAAATGGGCAAAGATTGCACATGAAAACAAAGTAATGCTGGTTACGGATTTTGAGCATCTTGATGAACCGGATGATGTATTGGAAATGTTTGATGCAGCTTCTTTAACCGGAGGTGATGTATACCGTTCTAATGTAATTATGACATGTAACTGGCTTGTTGGCCGTGGAAGATTTGAGCAGATAGGTGAAAGTGATGATTTGCATATAGCACCATCAGCAGCACTTGCCGGAAAAATCTATAAAACGTTAATGTCTCAGGTTACAGCCGGTAAAAAATTCGGTGGAATCAATGAGGTTGACGGAGTGAAATTTGATCTTAAGAAAAGTGAAATCGCTAATCTTGAAAACTTAGGATTGGTACCTATGGTAAATGAGTACGGAAAAGTAATGGCTTTCTCTGCAAAAACATTATTTAGCGGTGATAATTTAGGATTACAAACGTATTCAGTAGTTCGTGTTTTTGATTATGTGACAAAAGTATTAATGGATTTCCTTAATCGTCGTGCTTTCGAAAACTTTACAGCCAAAACCCGTAAAGAGATTATGAATCAGATCGTTGCTTTCCTTGATGGTATTACCGGTCCGGACAAATTAATCGAGAATTTTGAAATCCGCAGATTCGAACAAGATCCTATTCAGAAAGACAGGATATACATGGATATCCATATGAAACCTTATTTCCCTGCTAAAAACTTCCTTATAAAAATGGATGGTCATAAAGGAGATGACGGAACAGAATGGGATACAGATTACGAACAAAAATAATAGTTATAATAAATTCTAAAAGGGAGCACATGCATAATGTGTTTCCTTTTTTTAACAAACATTGATCTTTTGAATGATCAAAACAAATAATTCAAATTCATGAACATACTTAAAATTTTATTTTTAATCGTGTTGTTTTCAATTTCAAATCCAATAAAAGCTCAAAAATTAAATCCATCAAGTGATTTAAGCTGTCCTGTTACTCAAAAAGATTTATTGCTCGATGGTAAACTTTTTGCCAGTGCACCACCTATTTTACTGAGAGTTTTTAATGAAGAATATGAATATGCCGTATTTCAGCTTGGAAAAAGAAAAAGCAGCATATACTTATATTTTAAAATTTTTACAGATAATGTTTGTGTAAAACAGGAGCAGCCACTGGAGCTTTATTTCAAAAACGGAGAGATGTATATCTTAAAAAACACGTTTAATGTAAACTGTGACGGTACAGCAGCTTTGGAATTGACAAGAAGGGATATAAAAAAATTAATGGCTAATAATATCAATACCATAAAGTTTTATACGCTTAAAAAAGATTATGAATTTAGTCCCAGTGATGCTGATAATCAAAATATAAAATTTTATCTGCGTTGCCTGAAATCGTATAAGATTAAGAAAAAAAGATAAGCTAAACGTACAATTTCAAAGAGTATAATAAAGGATTTATCCGATAGCAAAACTAAAATTTAATTTATTTTAAAAATCTAAATATGCCATTTCCAGAATTGAATCTTTCATTAGGGCTCACAGATAATGACGGCTCTGTTTTCTATGCCGGAAGCGGTGAGGGCAAAGTTATTGTCCGGACTGATTCTGCCTTAAAAAAACATACAATCAGTATAGTAATTTCTGAGCAGCAAATAGGATCAGTAAATTTAAAAACACATTTTGAAGGAGTAGAAATTCCTGCTGAAATTGAAGTTCCAACTTATCAGATGATTGTTACAGACGATAAAACCAATGAAAAAGAAGTCTATAAGGTAACGCGAGATACTTTTTTTTATAAAGAGCAAACTGCTAAAAAGGGGTTGTGGAGCTTTTTAGGTTTAAAATTTTTAGCACCAAAGAATTTTCTTTTCGAAAATATTCCTTTTGAACCTTTAAAAGAGGATATGGAAATGTTTGACATTTCTAAATACAGGAAATTAAACCAGGAAGAACTCACTTATACTTTTCGAAAAGAAGAACAAAACATTCAGATTTTTGCCGGAGACATAAATACACTCAAAGTTGAAAAAGGAACCAGTTACTTTATTATTGTAGATGAAAAAAAAGGACAAAGATTTATAGGAGATATTCTGTATCGTGAAAAATTCTTAAAACTTACTCCAAATGTAAAATTGCATATAATCAAGCGTAAACAAGTTTCAAAAGGAATGGAGACAAACAAACAAGGACGTACAGACAGGTTGATTTATATTTAAAGAAATAAAACATGAAAGGAGCTTTTTATAAACTGCCTATTGATTTTAATAGTGTAATACAAAAAAAGGAATTAGAGAAGACCTCAATTGAGCATTCAATTGCGCAACAGATAATATTGTTGGCGACCACTACATTTGGTGAATGCAAATTTGACGAAACCTTTGGTTCTAAAATCTGGGAGATTGATTTTGATTTGCTCATGAATGAAAATACATTGAAAGAAATCATTTCAAAAACAATGAAGCAATCATTACTTTTTCATGAAAAAAGAATAAAAGTTAATGAACTTAAAGTTGAATTATCAGAAACAATGTATTTGGTTGATGATGTGAGCAGGGCCAAAAAAAAGGTAGATATTATTATTGAAGCAACAATCAAAAGTACCAATAGAACTTTTGATTTCAGAGGGTATTTTTTTGTTGGACCATTGTCCTATAAATGAGTAGTGTAACGTTATTTTTATCTCATGTTAAATTTTATACATAACAAGTAAAATTTTATTAAATAAAATATAATAACAAGAAATATTGTATATATTTGTGGCATGAATAAATAAATTAATAATTAAAAAAAATTTTATTATGTCGTTTTTAACATCGTTATCAGTAGCCGGAAAGGATTACAAAGTATTAAATGTGAGTTATGATTTAGCTCAGGAAACAGATGCTTCCGGGCGTCCATCTACAGTAACACGTGGAGGTAGAATCATGATCGAAGTAGAGTCAACAGGCAGTACCGAATTGTTCGAATGGATGACCAACAATTTCGAAAGAAAAGATGGTTCAGTAAAATTCATCAAGCGTGATTCTAATGCTACTTTAAAAGAGCTAAAGTTTACTGAGGCTTACATGGTTAAGTACAAAGAAAACTTTGATCATAACAGTGACACTCCTTTAACGGAGACTTTTATGATTTCTGCTCGAAAAATTTCGATGGGTGGAGGAGACTTTGATAACGCCTGGGTATAATCCTTGGACTTCATCAAACTTCATTAAGCTTGAAACAATTAAAGGAAGTCCTGCTATGGGACTTCCTTTTTTGTTTGATATAAGCCTAATCTATTTTTAATAATTTTTAATAACCTAATAAATCTACAAAATGAGTTTTTTATCTAAATTACATATAGACGGAGAAGAATATAACGTACTTGAATTTAATGTCAGCTTTAAACAGGAAATAGACACTACCAGTAAGCCTACAGGAAGCGCCAAAGGCGGAGTCGTAAAAATGGTGATCGAAGCGACCCAAAACAGTCATTTTTTAGCATGGATGCTAAATGGTGATTTGACCAAAGATGGAAAAATTGTCTTTTACAGAAGAGATGCTTTGAGTAAAATGAAAGAATTGAAATTTGTTAAAGCATTTTGTATTGGTTATGATGAACAATTTACAAGTACTACAGAAGTTCCAATGAAAATAACAATGGAATTAGTAGCAAAGGAATTGACTTTCGGAGATGCTAAATTTACCAATAACTGGATTGCTTTAGATTAAATTTTAATGACTAATTAGTACGTATTATTATGGCACATTTCTCAGAACAGGTACATATAACAATAGGCAGCTTTACCCAAAATGTTGTTTATTATGATTTGGAACTATCACAAAAGATGGCAGATCATCATCATTTTTCATTTGTTTGGCAATATACAGGCAAGGCAATAATCAATCCGGCAGATCAGGCAAAGGCTTTAAGAACCTATCTGGGTGACGAGGTTGTCTTTACCTTCAAGAGCCTTACCGGAATTAAACTGATGAGTAAAGGTATTATAACGGAACTTTCCTCTGTAGACTTGCATGGCAGTGCAGTAGGCTTGCATGTAAAAGGCATAAGTCATAGTATTGTTCTGGATGATATGAAAAAATCAAGAACTTTTCAGGAGCGTGGAATGGATGATATTGTACTAAGCATTTTAGCCGAAGGACCAGGAGAGTTTTATCAAAGGGAATCCATAAAATCCACATATCTTCAGGAATTCAAATGCATGGCGCAGTATAATGAAACCAGTTTTGAATTTTTAAAACGATTAGGAAAACGTTACGGACAATGGTTTTATTTTGACGGAATGCGAATGCAGTTCGGACAGACCAAAACCAGTACTATAAAACTGGTCAACGGAGCTTCGTTACATGGTTTTAAAATACAGGCCAATATGTCTGCGCATAAAATTTCCCTGGGCGGTTATGATTATAATGGTGCTGCCAATATTCGTAACGCTTCTGCTAGAACTTCTACAGGCAGTAAGGACAGTTTCTCATCGATTGTGGGTCATAATCAGGGAACCGTAACGCAATCAGAACTGAGTATTGGTGCCTATACAACCAATGCCCAGAACAGCGAAGAAATAGAAGAAATGGTCAAACTGCAAACTGCAGGCAGTGATGCCAACAGTGTGTATTATAGCGGGATATCCTATTTTCCGTTAGGACTTGGACAGGTTTTTACGATACAAAACCAAACCGTAGAGCATGAACTGATTGTGATAGAAGTGTCACATATTTCGCAGGTGCACGGAAATTATTCCTGTAATTTCAAAGCTATTCCGGCCGATGTTGCAGCACCGCATTATACGGATGTCCATGTATTTGCCAAAGCAGAAACACAGCCTGCGAAAATAAAGGACAATAATGACCCTGAAGGACTCGGACGTGTAAAAGTGCAGTACAACTGGGCAAGCGGAAACACTACAAGCGACTGGATGCGTATGATACAGCCACATTCGGGTGCAGGCAAGGGATTTTATTTTATTCCCGAAATTGATGAAGAAGTTTTGGTAGGTTTTGAAGGAGGAAATGCACAGAATCCCTATGTGTTGGGAACACAATATAATGGTCTGGAAAGTTCAGGGTATAATTCCGGAGAAAACGATAAAAAAGTCATTCATACCCGTTCAGGTACAAAAATACTCTTTAACGATGCAGAAGGAAGTATTTTAATCGAAGACCCGAGCGGAAATACCTGGCTGATGGATGGGCAAGGAAACATAAGCGTAAATGCGCCAAAGAATTTTACAGTAAATGCAGGGGAGAACATTACATTAACAGCAGGACAAAATATAAATTCTTCAGCAACTATGAATATCTCGGAAAGTGCAGGTGTTGATAAAATTACTACAGTGGGAATGATGTTCAATACGAATGTTGGAGGCAACCATATGCTTAATGTAACAGGGAATTTTGTTGAACATATTGAAGGAAATCTTGAATCTCATACTGAAAAAGAGAGACAGGAGTCAAGCGTAAAAGGAATTCAAATGAATAGTGAAGATACCATAAACAAGCATGCAAAAAAGGAAATACAAAATAATAGTGCCGAAAAATCTAAATCTCACTAGACATGAGTAGAATACGAACTGTTGGAGGTACAATAACAAAAACTACTAAGAGAGCACATCATATGTATTCTGAAGGAAGTATCGTTTTTAATTCAGGAAAAACAATAACTGAAGTAGGAGAAGAAAACGGGGTTGTTTTTGGAGAGCCAAAAACTCCTCCGCTTCTTAAAACTAAAGAAAAGGTTGTAAGTATATCTTCGGAACTTTATATGCATAATAATCAAGAATTAAAAATACCTTATCTGGATGTATCTAATATTTTAAACTATGAGAGCTCCAAGCCATTTATTGCAGGCATAAGATTAATTTTTGGTCGTGATATTAAACATACAGCAGCAAAAAAATTAATGAAAGACTTAATTGGTAATAAATTGATTCTTCCTAAATTTGAAGTTGAAGATAAATTATCTATTTTTCAAGGCGGATATTACCATGATGGAGTTATAAGTATAAATCAAAAACTAATATTAGATTCAGAAAAAGAGCCTGAAAAAGCATGGCTATTGTTTAGGGTTATAATGGAAGAAATTGGACATTATATCGATGATTTATTAAGAAATAAGTACGATAATATTGGTGGAGATGATCCGAAAGATGAGGGCGTATTATTTACTGCTGATTTCATTAAATTTAATCAGTTATTATTAAAAGATTTTGAATTTGCAAAAGTAAAAATTCAATCACAAGATGGAAGTATTAGAGAATTTTCACCTAAAGTATTATTTGAAAAACCCAATATTGAGGAAAAAGCAAAAGAGTTATTATTTGTAGCATCAAAAGAAGATGATCATGGAATAGTAACATTAAAATCAGGAAAAAAAATAGAAGTCGAGTTTTTTAAAATACGTGGAGCAGGAGCTATTCATGAATCAATCACTAAGAAAGCAGCAATTGCAGCTGGGATAAAATATGATTTCAGATTAGATGAAGGCTGTGCGTGGCCTGATGTTCCTTGTGAAGATGAAAATTCAATAGAAACATGTTATTATAACACTTGGGATACACAACACACAAAGGGAACTAAAGCGTATGATTCTCATCATGGTACAAAACAATATTGGCATTCTATGGCTCCAATAGGGAATCATACAAATCAAGAAATTATTGAACTAATTATTTTGCAAGCAAAAATATGGTTTAAAAAAGCATTAGAAACAAAAGTAGATAATGGATTTTTTAACAGTGGTGATGATGGGTTGTTTCACATAGGTAAAATACTTCATATGGTTCAAGATTCTTATTCATTATCTCATGTTCAAAGAGATAGTAATAACAGAATAATTCAATTTCAAGGATATGAAGATCAAGATGAAGACAAACATGGTACACCAGATAAAAATGATAAGGCAAAAGGCGTTCAAGATGCTATAGTAGCTTCAACATGGATATTAAGTGCTTACAAGCAAGCAAAAAGCTATGTAAATCTAAAAGCCGAAGTTTTTCTTCCTCTTATAGATAAATACTTGCGTACTGAAGTATATCCTTTAGCACCCAATCGAGGAGGGGTAAAAGCAGGAGGTTCATTGGATGCATATAAAAAGATAGAAGAAAAAAAACAACTTCCAAAAGAAAAAAAATAATGTACTTATTATGTGTAAATAGACTAAAGACTAAAAGATGAATAGATTAATAATTTTTCCAATAATAATAACAGTAATTCAATTAATAAGTATTGGGCATTTATATTACATTCATAAACATGGGAGTGGACAATTTCCTGCGGATTTTATTGAATTGAATATTTTAGCTATTTGCAATATAGGAGTGCTGATTTTAGCTTATTTTTTTTATTTCAAAGCAGATGATAAGTTAAGTATATGGTTAGTTCCTATTTTAATATCAGCCATTACAATTCTTACACTACTTGTTTCATATGTAATAATGTGGATTGATAAATATAAATGATAAAAAATATCAATGAAGGTAATGATAAGGTTAAAAGAGATGATGTTAAAATAGAAATATTGAAGATATTTTCTCATGGATTGCCAAGTATTCTGGATTTTGGACTCGATAGCAAAAATAGTGCTGTCTGAAGAAAGTTTAACTCAAAAATTATCTGAGCAATTAAATGCAACAGTGTATGCATATTTAAGAAAAAGCAATTATACTCCAACTTGGGTTGAAGGAAAAGACGAAGTATACAAGAAAAAATATACTAAAATTGATGTTGAAGAAAAAATATAATAACAGTGCTTTCTATGGGAATAATAGCAATACTTGTTTTTTTGTTTTTTATTATAGTTTTTTCATAAAACTTATAACAAAAGAGGAAGCTGGAATTAATGAATATGCGAGTTTATTAAGTATCGAAAATAATACAAAATCAAAGATTTATCTTATACTGAATTTTAATTTTTCAAATATTGAAACTCAAAAATTTAAAAAGTATACTTAATATTGAAACAAATGATTATTTAAGTAAAGATACTATAGCATTAGGAGGTGTGAATGATTATATTAATCATCAAAATTTTGAGCTTTCAGGTATTCTGGAAAAACTACAAGTCTTACCAGAAAACTTTTCTTTAAAAATTCTGGATAGTTCTAAACATGTTTTGAAATTTTGGGATAAAGTAAATTTCAACAAAGATTTCAAATTAAAAAATAATCAAAGAATATTAAAAATTACAAATGATAAATGATAAAAACAATATTATAATTAAGTAATTAAAATTAGTTTTTCAAGAGTGATATGAAGAGTAATGAATATCAATTGACTTAGGTTGTTAATATTTAGGGAAGATTTAAATCTAGGAAGTGTTATAAAGATTAAAATCATTTTTTGCAAATTTAACTCAAGATATTTCACATGAAGAGATTGATGAAGTATTTTAATGGTGGTCCATAATAATGGTTGATTTTAAAAGAGGAATTGGAGCTAAAAAAGATGCATTAAGTTTATTATGGTTATCAAAAATAAAATCAGTTTAAAAATGAGAACCATTTATATTGAATTGATTTTTGTTAAAAATAAATCTTACGAGGCATGAGTAGAATACGAACTGTTGCAGGTACAATAACAAAAACTACTAAGGGAGCACATCATATGTATTCTGAAGAGAATATTGTTTTTAACTCTAATAAAACAATAACTGAAGTAGGAGAAAAAAATGGAGTTGTTTTTGGAAAGCCAAAAGATCCACCGCCACCTGTAATAAATAAAAAGATAGTAGATATTATTATGTTTGTAGCAGGAACTACGGACCCAATAAATATAAAAGGAGAGAAACATCAAGCTAATAAAGGTTATTGGCGTGACAGTCAAAATAATTTCTGGGCAAAAGTAAAAGAATTAAAGCCTCAATATTTAGATTTACACATTGAAGATAGCTTTTTTAGCTGGTCAGGCGATAATAATACAGAGGAAAGAAATCTTGCTGCTGATCGTTTATTAGATTTGTTTGTTAGAGTATATCCTGGCTTTAAGAATAGAGAAGTACACTTACATTTAATAGGTCATTCGCATGGGGGCAACGTTATTAATCAATTTACAAATTTGATAGCAACAGACAAGCGATTTCCTAAATTATGGAAAACAAAAAGTATTACTTATTTATCTACACCATTTTTTCAAAAAAAACATCAATTAAATCATGCCAAATTGCATAAGGATTGTAAAATCATCAATGTACATAATGAGTATGATTTAACGCAACGTCTCGTTGCAGATTTTAGTTTAGTCAATTTAGAAGTATTTCTTCGGAATTTTCAAATGGAAAAGTTTCAAAAAGGCATGGATATATTAAAATCTGTAAATAGTTCTGCATTTAATCTTTTAACTAATGCGTATATTGAAGATGATAAGGAAGGACCTTTGTTATGGCGTGAAACTGCAAAAGGGTTATCAGGTATTAATCAATTAACTAGTGAATTTATTAATTATATAAAAAGCATTAATCTAAATAAGCCTTCTTTGGATAAAGATAGGGATCAGTTTATAACTTTGCTTAAGGCGTTTTTGCATTGGACATATACAACCCATAATACTTTTACTAAAAATAGTCAGAAACGAAAAGAAGGTTATGGACGTTCAGAATTTTTTGAAGATTTAAATTTACCTTCGGCGTTAGCAACTCTTAATAGTTTGTTTGATATTAAGACTGGAGTAAAAGATAGCTATATCTTACATTTACTGGCACAAGTGTTTGCAACAAATTCTGGGATAACTGATAGTATTGAGATTAATTCTTGGAATCCAAAAAATCAGTCGAAAGGATTGGATGTTTTGGATTTAAATATTACAAAATATGATTCTTATAATTCCCGTGGTAAAAAGGCCATATGTGAAGGCTTTATAAATTCAACATCAAAAGCACTACAAAACAATAATCTGGAGGAAGTGTTAATGCGGTTATTTAGTCAATTTCTTAATCCTGATACAGTACAGAATATTACTTATGCCTTTCATGGTGCTGAAATTTATTTTACAGGAAACACAGATACACAAATCAAAATTTTGAGAAAAAGTATAGAAAAATATTCTACTCTTGTCAAACAATATCATGTAGGTTTAGTTACTGAAAAAGATGAGAAAGAAATTACTGACATGATGAAAAGACCTGGGACAATTCCTTATTTAGCTATGATATCTCATGGTTTAAGTCATACTCAATTCTGGCCAGAAGTTGAAGATGGGTTAAAGAACGTTTTTAGCTCGGGAAAAAACCCAGGATATAAAAAGAAAAAAACATGAAAAAAACATTCCCTATACTTATTAAATTTTTGGTAGCATTTATTCTTTCAACAGTAATAATTGTTGGTTATCTCTTTTATGATTTTTCTAATGAAATTAATATAAAATCTATAATTAATGTTCTTTTTCGATTCGGATTTCGATTTGCTTTTCCTATTGCCATTTTATTCATTTTGTTAGATTTCGTATTAAACAAAACAAAACAAAAAAAAGTATTATCTATAATAATAATTGCGTTTTCCATATGTGCGTTGTATTACTATTATCATTTTTTTTTGTGGTATGTTGGAATTAGTGGATTAATAGATAATCCTTTTGTTAAATAATTTTAAGACAAATGAAGAAAACACTCTTTTTACTTCTAATAATTATTATATCAAATCCAATTTTTGCACAATCTACAAGAAAAATAGTAAAAGATCTTGATGGGGATTTAAAAAAAGATACGATACGAATTGATAGTAATGCCCGTATACTTATTTGCTTATTATCTTCTCAAAAATTTAAAAAAAATCAAAGTGGAGAAATTCAAAGATTAAATTTTGGAAATACACTGGTGCCAACAAAAAAAGGATTTGAATTTTGGAATGACTTTGACAGGTCGGGTTTTAGATGTGTTTTTGAGTATAATAAAAGAGAAAGAAAAATGCAACTCATCCAAATGAGGAGAGTTGATGATATTTTGAGTATTCATTACGGTGCTAAATACAAAGGATTTTCAGCAGTCAACCTTATAACGAGTAAGTATGTGGGTGATTTTTATCAAGTCTGTAATAAAAAAGTAGTAAAAATACCAACTATTAATACAGAAATGATTTTTCCAAAAACTTATCTGGAAACATTTAATGATATTTTATGTTTCGATTTTGAGGCTAAATGTTTACTGTTATACGATAAAAACAAATGTAAATAAATATCCTGCTTCTGCTTTGGCGAAGTTCCAGACTCCTACTTCAATTTTTGCTAAAATCAAAAGTATCGCCTATTTAGCAACCGTTTCGCACGGATTAAGCCATACACAATTTTGGAAAAATGTAGAAGAAAAATTAAGAAGTTCATTTAGTTCAGATATATTGAAATCTTGTGAGAAATCAAGATTCAAAATAGTTATAAATAAGAAAGGAAATCAATTTTTCTATATAATTTTTGACAAGAAGAAAAGTATTTCAAAAGGGAAAGCAATTATTACGATACATAAAGAATATAATTCTATTATGCTGGGTTTAATCGGAGGAATTTATTCTAAGAGTATCAAATTCAAAATTATGGCAACGCATAAAATGAATTTATTCATTTTATGCAATGTGATGAGAAATATTTAACTTTTTTGAATAAGTAATTCCTATTAGATTTAACAAACCTAAATTAAAATAAAACTTTTGGAATACAAATCTATCTGTAAAAAATGATTTTTCGAACATTAAAGTAATTGCGGATAAATAACAAACATATTGACATCTACTATTTCAATATTTGATACCAAAAATTATTGAAATAGTGGATGTCAAGGATTCATTGTTCATTTTGACTGTGTGAGATTTAAGAATATGTTATAATATAAAAATCGTATATTATTTTATAAAAAAAATATAAGATTTAACTGGTAATTATGTAGATTTGATTCTGTGAAATAATTTAAATTCAAGTAAAATTTGTTGCTTCCAAATAAAAAAAATAATAATAAATGAGACAAGAACGAATAAAAGACAGGGTATTAAAAAGAGCAGCCAGATTATGGGGCTTTTCAGATGTTGAGATGGAAACATCATTCGATCCTGTGGTATCTATGATGCTTAATGCATTATCTTATGAATTGGAAAAAGTTGCGCATGAACTTGAAGATTCTAAAACCCGTGTTGTAGAAAGAGTTTTGGAGATTATGTTTCCGGAAGTTACTGTAGGAACAAAACCTGCAAGGGCAATTATGCACGCTTTGCCTATTGACAACAATATAAAAGTTTCTCTGCAGAACCAAATGACTGTAAACAGGAGAATTCATAATATCTATAATCCATTAGCGCCAATTAGTAAAGAGATAGCACTTTCACCTACACTGGAGGTAAAATTATCTTCTGCTGAGGTGAAATATATTGCTTATGAAAGAAATCTATATGAGGTTTCTAATCTTTTTTACAAAGATGCTGTCCACGATTATAAACATTCTTTACCTTCAGGTGAAGTCTTTTTGGGGATTGAATTAAAAAATGCCAATGTATTGGAGCTGGAGGATTTAATGTTATATATCGATATTAAAAATACCCATCAGAAAGAAATGTTTTATTACTATTTAAAGCAAATGAAATGTTTTCATGATGGCATACAAATTACAGTGCAGGAAGGGTATAATGTACCTGTCAACAATCTTGATGTAGAGAATATAATCAATCGTAATTATACGCATCTTAGTGAAGTAATGAAGGAGGTAAATGAATTTTATTTTGATAATTTTTATACATTAAAAGGAGTATTAAAACATAAACCAATAAAAGAATACAGTGCCGAATATAATTATTTTGAAGGAGTAACAAATAATAATGATAATCCTGTTATCTGGATAAAAATGATTTTTCCGGAGTCGTTGATTCCTCAAATATTAGATAATGTATCTTTTACCGCAAATTGCTTTCCTGTAATCAATAAAAAAAGACATACAATAAATAAAACACTTGGAAACTTTTTGTCTTATGTTGCATTGGAAACTGACAACAATATTTATTTGGATACGGATTCGGTTATTGACGGATTTAATAACCGTTATGAAATAAAAGAATTTAAAGATGGTGTTATAGAAGAAGGAAATGCAGTATTACGAACAGGTGGTGTTTCCAGATTCGATTCCAGAAGTGCCTCAGAATTGCTTCAGAATGTCTTAGATTTATTAAAAGACGAAAGCTCTTCGTTTGCAGGGTTAGGTAAAGATTTCATGAACAGTTCCCTGGTTGAAATCAATCAGTTATTGGCTTCTGTTGAACAACAGGCTAAAGAAAATAGTTTCTCTAAAAATAATGCTCCTTATTTAATGATTAAACCTAAACTTGATGAATCAGTTGGAAAATCATTTACAATTAATTATTGGTCAACCTGTGCAGAAGAAGGAAATGATTTAAAGACAGGTACCATTTTAGAGTCTAAAGATGATTTGTATTTTGTAAGCAAAGAAGGTGTATTGGTTACAAATACTGTTGGAGGAATGAACAAACAAAATAACAAAGATCGTATTTTGGCTTATCGCAATGCCTTACTGACAAGAGGCCGTATTGTGACTTTTGCAGATATAAAAGCATTCAGTTTTAATCATTTTAAAAATTTTATTTTGGATGTTAAAATTGAAAAAGGTACACGAAAAGAAATTTCTGTAAAAGCAGGATTCAGTCGTACTGTAGATATTCATTTAAAAGTAAATTCAGCCGAAAAAGATTATCTGTCAGTTACAGAATGGGACTATTTGTGTGAGAGTTTTATGAAAAACTTAAAAAACAAATCTTCAAATGTGTTTCCATATCGATTATTTATTGAAGATTAATTTTACTTATTTATACCTAAAACAATCTGTTTAAAACATAAAAAAAAGCATGACTTTTAGGGTCATGCTTTTCTGGTTATTATTGGTTGGTTTTAAAAAATGGTCATATTTCCTGAAAAGTAGTTCCCTGTTTAATGTCACCTGAGCTGAATCCTTTTTTAAACCAGTACATTCTCTGTTCTGAAGTACCATGTGTAAAAGAATCCGGAACGATCTGACCTTGCATTTTGCTTTGGATGGCATCGTCCCCAACTGCATTTGCAGCACTTAAGGCTTCTTCAATATCCCCCGCATCTAAGTTTTTCTGATTATAATGTGCCCAGACACCGGCATAAAAATCTGCTTGTAATTCTAAGGCAACTGAAAGTTTATTGGCTTCCGCTTCACTTTTTCCTTCTTGTGCCTCATGCATTTTTTCCGAGGTTCCCAACAAGGTTTGCACATGGTGGCCAATTTCATGGGCAATTACATAGGCAATGGCAAAGTCTCCGCCTTTAGCGCCAAATTTAGTTTTTAGTTCATCAAAAAAATCAAGGTCCATATATACTTTTTGATCACCGGGACAATAAAATGGACCGGATGCCGAAGAAGCTCCGCCGCACGCTGTTTGTACCGATCCTCTGAACAATACTAATTTTGGGTTTTTATAGGTCATCCCATTCTCAGTAAAAATTTGTGCCCAAATGTCTTCATTGTCTGCTAAAATAACTTTAACAAATTTACCCATTTCCTCATCTGCTGCACTCAGTGGGGCAGAAGCTTCTGTTTGGGTTTGACCGCCCTGCAATTGTTCTAAAACAGGGGTTATAAGTCGTGCATTTTCACCACCAAATACATTTACCAGTAAAATGATAATACCAATAATGCCGCCGCCAACAGCCACTTTTCCGCCGGAGATCGAGCGTCTGTCTTCGACATTGTCACTTTGTCTTCTGCCTAGCCATTTCATATGATATTGTATTTAAGTTTCTTGAGTAGTTTACTAAACACGAATTTATATTTTTTTTGGGAATAAATTAGGAATAAAATACATTTAGTTTATAATTATTTTAACCATTTTATCAGTGCTTCTTCCACAGATCCTTTCATGATAGGTTTTGGGATATAATCATTCATTCCTGAAGCGATACATTTATTTCGTTCTTCTTTTTCAGTACCTGCAGTTACGGCGATTATAGGGATATGTTTGCCTTTTATTGTGTTTCTTATGGCTATAGTTGCTTCATAACCATTCATTATAGGCATCTGGATGTCCATAAAAACAAGATCGGGGCCGATGTTTTCAAATTCTTTTACCGCTTCGTAACCGTTTTCACACTCATAAATAAAAGCGTTGCAGTACAGGTTTTTTATAATTGTTTTTAAAAGTAACATATTTACTTTGTTGTCTTCTACAATCAAAAAAGTAAAATTGTTCTGAAATGAACTTTCGGGGATATAATTCGATTCACGGTCAAAAAGGCTGAAATCGGCTTTGTATTTTTCATTGATGTTTAAATCACTGGTTTTAAGATTTAGGTCAAAATAAAAATTACTTCCCACATCTATCTTACTTTCAAGCTGTAGATGACTTTCCATTAATGCCAGTAATTGATTGGATATGGTAAGTCCTAAACCGGTTCCGCCAAATTTTCGGGTAGTCGAGTTGTCTTCCTGTGAAAAAGCCTTAAAAATTTTCTCCTGATTTTGATCTAAAATTCCAATTCCGGTATCAACTACCGAAAAACGAATCATATAATTGTTATTTTCTTTTTTTTCTAAAACGGAAACATTTAGTTTTATCGAACCTTTTTGAGTGAATTTTACAGCATTGGATAATAGATTAATTAAAATTTGTTTTAGTCGTACAATGTCTGTCCAGATGTATTTTGGCACATCAGGAGCTATGTTTAGCTCAAGTTGAAGTTTTTTTAAATTAGATTCATATACAATCAGGTCAAATACCTGACTGAGTACTTTTTTGATATCGTACAGGTCGATAAATAATTCTAATTTTCCTGCTTCAATTTTTGAAAAATCAAGAATGTCATTTATAATTTCTAATAAGGAATGTGCCGATTGATTAATGGTAATCATATACTTCTCCTGAATTTCTTCAAGATCTGTTTTCATTAATAAATGGGTAAAACCGATAATGCCGTTAAGCGGAGTCCTTATTTCATGCGACATATTGGCTAAAAAATCCGATTTCGACTTGTTGGCAGCTTCAGCCAGTTGTTTTGCTTTTATGGCATCCTCGGTTTGCTTTTTATTGGTAATATCAAAATAAATTCCGCCTACAAACTCAATTTCATCTCCTTTTTTAATAACATCCCCGAATTCTTCAATCCAAATATATTCGCCTGTTTTTCTTTTAATCCTGTAAGTGTTATGCAGTGCTTTTCCGTTTTGTAAATTTTCAAATTGGTTATCAATGACTTCGTCTTTGTCATCAGGGTGAATAAGGGATAAAAAGGAAAGATTGGTTTCCAGAAATTCGGATTTTGAATAACCGGTTAGGTTTAAAATTTCATCATTCAGAAATATCTTGGTAGAAAAAGCATCAAATTTGGAAAGATAAACCGTTCCGGGAATATTATTGGCTATTAATTTGAACTTTTCTTCACTTTCGATAATTTTAGTCTGATTTCGGTTTCGTTCCAAAGCAGATGAAATGTTGTTTGCCAGGGTCTGGAAAATATAAATTTCTTCTTCTGACCATCTGCGTTCATTTTTACAGTCGTCAAAAGCGATAAAACCCGTAAAAACATCATGAATATATAAAGGCAGGATTAATATTGATTTGATATCGTTTAAAATAAGTAAATTTTTAAAATAACTGTCATCATCGAGTTGACGGGTAAGTGTATTTAGGATTTTTTTGTTTTGTGCTTTTTCAATAATTTCTTTTAAATCAGATTCTGTAAAGTGTTGTTTAGGACTATTTTGCTCTCTTGTTTCTTCTCGCGACCATTTGTATTTTTGACTAATCGTATCCGTATCAAAATCTTTTTCGTAATAGTAAATATGATCAGTTTTTGCTACTTTTCCTATGATATTGTATGTTTCCTGAAACATTTCCTGGGTAGTTTTACTCAATAAAAACTTCTCGGTACAAAGTGCTAATGCGGAAAGTAATTGACTTTTGAATTCTAATTTTTGCTCGGCCTTTAAACGCATTTGCGAAGAAATGGCTAAAGAAATAACGTCTGAAATGGTACGGGCATAATTAATATCCTCATTGTCCCATTCTCTTTTTTTTTCGGTACTTTCAAAACAGACTACACCGGCCAATTGTCCACTAAAAAAAACAGGAACATCAAGCATCGACAGGATTTTGTTTTCGATAAAGTAGCTTTTTTGAAATTCTGAGGTTTCGAGTTTGTTGAAAACATCTGAAGCATTTATGACTGCTTTATTTCTTAAGGTTTCAAAATAGATTGGAAAAGTAGCTTTATCCAGTACTATTTTATTATAAATATCAGATTTATTTTTACTGTAAAGATTTTTACAGGTAATAGTATCATTGTAATATTTCCAGAAACTAATTCTGTCTGCTCTAGAAACCTTGGCTTCTTCAATAATATAATCAATTACACTATTTAAACTATTATAGTGACTAAAATCGGTTGTTGATAGTTTTTTTGTAGAATCATTATAAGCTTCAATTTTTTCGAGCCTTCTTTTTTTCTCATTTTCATTATTTTTTAGCTCAGTAATATCTCTTGCAATACCAGCAAAACCTATAGTTTGGCCTAAATCATTTTTACGGATGATAACTTTTTGGGAAATCCATAATTCATTACCGTCTTTCTTCAGAATTGGAATTTCAATGGTAGCGTAACTGGATTTGTTTTCTTCCATTGTTCTATAAAAATCAGCAATCTTTTTTATAAAATCAGGATGGACGAATTTAGAATAATGTTCTGAAACGACTTCTTTTTCGGTATAACCTAAAACTATAAAGGCAAATTCGTTGATAAAAGTAAAATTGCCTTCCGTATCAATTTCAAAAATAATATCTGCTGCTGTCTGGATCAGGTTTTTGTATTGGTTCTGGATTTTAATCTGTTCAGTAATATCCTGTCCGATTCCGATAATTAAATCTTCAGAAAAACGTTTGTCCTTCCATTGGATGTATTTGTACTCCCCATTTTTGCATTTTAATTTACGGGTATACAAAATGTTATCCTGATAGTGGTCTAAATAAAGTTCCCCAATAAAATCAGGGTCTTCAGTAAGTGTCCAAAAGCCCATTCCCAGGACTTCATCAGTTGAGTATCCCAGTATTTCATTAACGGACTCGCTGCAAAAAATAATTTCGCCTTTTTTATTTGAAGCAACAGTTAAGGAACTTCCCTTATGAACAATTTCGTTTGTAAATCTGAAATTATCCCGGGTATTTAAGAAAATTGCATATTTTACCTGATTGATAACAAAAATCACAAGACTGAACGTGAGCAGTAAAACACTTGATTTTAATGGAATTAAATGAAAAGTTAGATTGATTATGTGATAAAGGAACACCGCTGCGGCAAAATACCAATAAACTTTTATGGGTCTTAAGATACTGTAAGAAAAGTAAAATGTTATTAGAAAAGAAATGACCGGAACAATATCATTGGGAAGCCTGATAATATTGCGGGCTATATAGGAGGAAAATAATAAAAATATAAAAATAAATATATAAGAAACTTTATTTCTTAAATAGGATATCCTGTTTGTTAAATAATAAAGTATCAATATCGAAAAACCAATAGACAAATTAACAAATAAAAGACTGCGCGGTCTTATTTTGAAAATTTCGTTAATGATTTCGATTACAACAATAGTAATTCCAAAGAACAAAAGATAAAGCTGATATTCTTTATTCGACGTTTCCTTTTCTTTATTTTTTTCAATAAAGGAACCAATTTTGGTTTTGATTTTAAAAAACTGATATATAAGGAAAACCAGAAAGCCAAACAAGCACAATCCTAACATAGTTAGTTTAGGATTGTTGTAAAATATAATATTTGAGTTAAAAATAAACCAATTTTCTCCAAGTGATCTCAGGGCATTACTAAAAACAGTAAGACCGGTAATCGAGGAGTTAAAAATACTATAGCTGATTACCATAGAATTTGAGTGTATGTTGGTTTATTAATCCTTTTATTATTCTTCTGAGGGAATAAATTGATTTAGGGGATTTTATTCTGAATCTGACTGACCAATTGATTCAATTGAGTCTTCATTTTCAATATTTAGAATAGCGCTGTATATTGCATATTTTACAGAATATGTTATGGGAATTGTAAATACAACACCAATACAGCAACCGATAAAACCGACTACTGAAGCTATCCCTGCCACAATAAATAACAGAGCCAGAATAAGTGGTTGTTTGCCCACTATGATGATACTCGATTTTATAGCATCAGTTACATTTAAATTTCCGAAAATAATTAATGGAATGGTTAGTGAAGTAAATAACGAAATTGCCAATGAAAGCAAAGTATCAATTACGGTAACTCCAATTAGATTAAATCCAATAGAAATAAATGCACTTAAAAAACCGATTAATAATGTTGCTATAAATATTCGGGAGAAGTAAGGCGATTTGTAATAGGTAAAAACGGTAGAAAAATTAAAGGTTTCATCTTTGTCGGCACAATCAGCCATTTTTAAAAAACCAGCAGTGAAAGGGCTGAAAATAGCAGTTAGAACAACTACAACCAGCATGTAAATCATAAAAGTCGTTTGCTCGGGCTGTTGATTCTGTAATGATTCAAAAAACTCTTTGTTGAAATGATTAACACCATACAGACTAACTAATATTCCACCTCCAAGAAAAGAGCAAATTATGGAGATAATCAATAAAATGAGTCCGGCATAAAGGGCGATTTTTTTGTAATTTTCGAAAGCGTGATTAAAAACATTTGAAAAATCTAAGGAGTAACCATTATTTTTTATGTCTTCGATTTGATTAAGTGTAGATTTCATATTTAGTAGAATTGTTTTATACTCTTATTTTTAAGTTAAATATTCAAACGTAAATATAATATTTTTAATCAATTTCACTTCATAATCTATGAAATAGTATGTTGTTTACATCCAGTCTAACAATCTTTTAATAGATTTTAATTTATCTTTATAAGGAGCATAACGCATAGGCAGGTCAAGCCAGTTTGCTTTTTTGACAACTGCTTTATGATGTGAGAAAATATCAAAACTTAATTTTCCATGGTAAGCACCAATTCCACTGTGACCAACACCGCCAAACGGTAATCTTTTATTCGAAAAATGAATAAGGGTATCGTTAATACAACCACCTCCAAAGGAATATTTTAAAATCATTTTTTTAGTAAACGAATCGTTTTCACTAAAAATATAAAAGGCCAGAGGTTTTTCATATTTGCTTATTACTTTGTCAATGTCACTCTCGGATTCATAGATCAAAACAGGTAAAATGGGCCCAAAGATTTCTTCCTGCATTACCGGGCTTTCCAATCCCGGTTCTTCAACAAGAGTAGGTGCAATATAAAATTCATTAGCATTGGATTCTCCCCCAAAAATCACTTTTTCGGGCTCAATCATACTCATTAGGCGCAACCAGTTTTTAGTATTGATAATACGTGCATAATCTGGAGATTTTTCAGGTTTTTTACCATACGCCTGTACGATTTCTTCAATCAAAAAAGTAATGAAATTTATTTTCATGCTTTTTTGAATCAAAATATAATCAGGAGCTATGCAGGTTTGTCCGGCATTGATGAATTTTCCCCAGACAATACGTTTTGCAGCCAGTTTTAAATCGGCAGTTTCATCAATAATGCAGGGGTTTTTACCTCCTAATTCTAAGGTTATTGGCGTTAAGTTTTCTGCTGCCGCCTTGGCTATTATTTTTCCAACTGTAACACTTCCTGTAAAGAAAATATAATCCCAGCGTTTTGCCAGCAATTTATCCGAAACTTCAATACCGCCCTGAATAACTTCAACATGGTTGATGTGAAATGATTTTTCGATGATTTTAGCAATAATTGTTGAGGTATTCGGAGTAAGCTCTGATGGTTTTAAAACGACTTTATTTCCTGCTGAAACGGCTGAAATCAATGGGCATAAAGCCAATTGAAATGGGTAGTTCCAGGGAGCAATTATCAAAACATTTCCGTAAGGTTCTTTGTAGATGTAATCTGTAGAAGGAAAATTTAATATTGATGGAAAAACACGTTCGGGTCTTGCCCATTTGCTAATGTTTTTAATAGTGTTTTTTAGTTCTGAAATAACATAATTAGTTTCTGTTAAAACGGCTTCAAACGCTGGTTTTTTAAAATCGTCATATAACGCCTTAATGATTAAATCCTCGTATTTCTGAATGTTAAAGAGTAATTTTTTAAGCGTTTCTTTTCGGTATTTTATGTCATTTTTATAGTCCATTTTACTTCCAGCTTAAATTTTTGACTATGCAAGTTAATTGATATAAATTGAATATCTAACAATTAAATCATAAAAATCATAAAGCATTCCAAATGGTTTCATCCGGCGTTGGTGCTGTCAGAGTGATGATTTCTTTAGAAACAGGATGAGTGAAAATTAATTTCCTGGCATGCAGATGAATGCCTCCGTCAGGATTACTTCTGTCAAAACCATATTTCAAATCACCTTTTATAGGAGATCCAATGGCCGATAATTGTGCACGAATTTGATGATGACGGCCTGTATGTAAATTGATTTCAAGCGCTACATAGTTTTGAAGCTCTTTGAAAACAGTATAATCTAAACTGGCAATTTTACTGTCAGGAACTTCTTTTAAATGTGCTTTTGAAGTGTTGTTTTTCTCATTTCTTTTTAAATAATGAACCAATTTGGCAGTTGTTTCCTGAGGTTTATTTTTAACAACTGCCCAATATGTTTTTTGAGTTTCACGATTACTGAACATTTCGTTCATTCGTGATAATGCTTTACTTGTTCTGGCAAAAACAACAATTCCCGTCGTAGGTCTGTCTAAACGATGAATTACACCCAGAAAAACTTCACCGGGTTTATTATATTTATCTTTGATATATTCTTTTACAATTTCAGACAAAGGCTTGTCGCCGGTCTTGTCACCTTGAACAATATCGCCCACACGTTTGTTTACCACAATAATATGGTTGTCTTCGTGCAGAATCTGGAGATTATTTTTATTGGAAACGATTTTCATTTAGACTTGCTAAAATTTAAGTTCTCAGGAATTTGTAAAAGTTTTTTTAACGGATTTGTTTTTCAAAAACCTTTGAACCTTTGCAGCTTAGAGCCTTAGAACCTTTTAAAAAAAATTAATATTGCTCTTTCTCATTCGGAAAATCACTCGATTTTACATCAGTAACATATTGACTGATAGCCGTTGTCATTTCCTGATATAAATTTAGATAACGGCGTAAAAAACGAGGACTGAATTCATTGTTCATTCCAAGCATGTCATGAATAACCAAAACCTGACCGTCAACATTTCCTCCGGCTCCGATTCCAATTACGGGAATCGAAATACTTTTAGCCACTTTCTCGGCTAAATCAGCAGGTATTTTTTCTAAAACCACTCCGAAACAACCAATTTTTTCGAGCATTTTAGCATCTGCCATCAGTTTTTCTGCTTCTTCTTCTTCTTTGGCACGAACGCTGTAAGTCCCAAATTTATAAATGGATTGTGGAGTTAAACCCAAATGTCCCATTACCGGGATTCCTGCGTTTAATATTTTTTTGATGGATTCTTTAATTTCTTTTCCGCCTTCAAGTTTTACTGCGTGACCACCGCTTTCTTTCATGATTCTGATAGCAGAACGTAAAGCTTCTTTCGGATCTGACTGGTAACTTCCAAAAGGCAAATCAACCACTACCAAAGCTCTTTCGATGGCACGGACTACAGATGATGCATGATAAATCATCTGATCTAAAGTAATTGGTAATGTCGTTTCATGGCCTGCCATGACATTTGATGCAGAATCGCCCACTAAAATCACATCGATTCCGGCTGTATCTACAATTTTGGCCATAGTATAATCGTAAGCGGTTAGCATAGAGATCTTTTCTCCATGGTTTTTCATTTCGATTAACGATTTGGTAGTGATTCTTTTATAATCTTTTTTCGCAACTGACATTATACCTGATTTTTTTAGTTTTTTTGAATAGTTTTTAAAGGTGATTTTCTTTAAAACGATTTTTTTTGCAAAATTAAGCAATATTATGCTAACAATCCGCCATATTTACGGCAATTGCTAAACCTCCTTCAGAGGTTTCTTTATATTTGGAATTCATATCTTTTGCCGTTTGCCACATGGTATCGATTACTTTATCCAATGGTACTTTTGCATTTTTCGAGTCAGTTTCTAAAGCTAATTCGGCAGCATTTATCGCTTTTATGGCTCCCATAGTATTTCTTTCGATACACGGAATCTGAACTAAACCGCCAATTGGGTCACAAGTTAGGCCCAAATGATGTTCCATAGCGATTTCGGCAGCCATTAAAACCTGTGCAGGAGTTCCGCCCATTAATTCACAAAGAGCTGCTGCAGCCATTGATGAAGAAACACCAATCTCGGCCTGGCAGCCACCCATTGCAGCTGAAATTGTAGATCCTTTTTTGAAAATACTTCCAATTTCACCGGCAACCATCAAAAATTGTTTGATTTCTTTTTCGCCGGCATTATGATTTTCAATTACCAAATAATACATCAATACTGCCGGAATTACACCGGCACTTCCGTTTGTAGGTGCTGTAACTACGCGGCCTAAAGATGCGTTTACTTCATTCACGGCAAGTGCAAAACAGCTTACCCATTTTAAGATTTGGCGAAATTTCACCTCAGTTTTTCTGATTTCTTCCAGCCAGGATTGCGGATCGGAATAATTAGATAAACCAATTAGATTCTGATGCATATCAAAAGCCCGTCTGCGAACATTTAATCCGCCGGGAAGAATTCCTTCGGAATGGCAGCCAATATACATACATTCAAGCATTGTATGCCAGATGCGCATTAATTCCGAATGAATTTTGGCTTCAGGGCGCATTGATTTTTCGTTTTCATAAACAATTTCCGAAATTGACTTATTTTCTGAAATGGTATAATTTAATAGTTCAACAGCATTTTGAACAGGAAACGGAAAAGCGCATTTTATTTCCTCTTTTATTTTTGCATTGGTACGTTCTTCTTTAACCACAAAACCACCTCCGATTGAATAAAAAGTAGATTCATATTCAGTATTATCGGTTTTATAGGCAGTAAATTTTAAGCCATTTGCATGAAAAGGAAGGAACTCTTTATTAAAAACAATATCCTGAAGAAAATAAAATGGCACCGCAATTTGGTTTCCCAAAATAATTTCATTTGAAGTTTCGATAACCTTGATGATTCCTGCTATATTTTCTACTGGAATATATTCCGGATTCTGGCCGCTTAACCCTAACATAATTGCAAGATCGGTTGCGTGCCCTTTTCCGGTTAGTGAAAGTGAACCGTATAAATCGATTTTTACCCGAATTACCTGCTCTAAAATTGATTGGTTTCTTAACTCTTCTAAAAAACGTTCTGCTGCGCGCCACGGACCAAGTGTGTGTGAACTTGAAGGACCGACACCAATTTTAAGCATATCAAAAACCGATATACATTCTTCCATTTTTTTAATAATTTAGTATCACAAAGATAATTGAATAATGCAATGAATTTAAAATCTGAATTGTTAATATTGCGTTTTTGTTAAAAAATATATTAAATTTTAGTAATTAAGCAATGAAATAAATTTTATTGCTTAATATAGGTGTTTCGTAAAAAGTTCGTGGTTTTTTTAGGTATTTTTGTAAAGAAGCAAAAATTTGAAGAAAATCGATTTTAAGACTTAAAAACAAAATGCTCCGTGTAATTTAATACTGAGAGTCTTTAATTTAGAAACTTTCTTTTCGAAAATTATAATACTGTTAAGATTATAAAATTACACTATGATTGAATTTTTTAAACACTTATTTCACGAATTTGAATTACCCCTCCATAATCCGGTATTGATTTTCTCTTTGATACTTTTTATTATTTTACTGTCTCCAATTTTACTTAAAAAAATAAATATTCCGGGTATTATCGGATTGATAATTTCTGGTGTAATCATTGGCCCTCATGGGCTGAATATATTAGAAAAAAATTCAGCAGTAGAATTATTCTCCACTATTGGTCTTCTTTATATTATGTTTATTGCCGGTTTAGAACTCGACATGAATGAGTTTAAGGCTAACAGGAATAAAAGTTTATTATTTGGATTTTTCACCTTTATTTTTCCACTTTGCATAGGTTTTCCGGTTTGTTATTATTTATTGCAATATGATTTTAATGCCAGTTTTTTAACTGCAAGTATGTTTGCTACACATACTTTGGTTGCTTATCCGATTGTCAGTAAACTTGGAATCGCAAAAAATCAGGCTGTTGCCATAACTGTCGGGGGAACAATCCTGACTGACACTGCTGTTTTGATTATTTTGGCTGTTATAATGGGAAGCAGTCAGGGGAATTTAAATCAGGCGTTTTGGATTAAATTAGGTGTTTCGCTGGCCATTTTTTCTGCAATTATGTTTTTGGTGATTCCAAGAATTGCAAAATGGTTCTTTAAAAAACTGGAAAGCGAAAAACACGCTCATTATATTTTTGTTTTATCGGTAGTATTTTTTGCTGCTTTTTTAGCCGAAGTAGCAGGAGTAGAGCCTATTATTGGAGCTTTCGTTGCCGGTTTGGCATTAAATCCGTTGATTCCGCATTCATCGGCATTAATGAACAGGATTGAGTTTATTGGGAACTCATTGTTTATTCCTTTCTTTTTAATTTCGGTTGGAATGTTAGTAGATGTCAGTGTGATCCTAAGCGGTCCAACTGCTATAATTGTGGCTGGAACATTGAGTGTTGTCGCTATTTTTGGAAAATGGATTGCAGCGTTTTTTACCCAAATCGTGTTTAAGTATACAAAAACCGAAAGACAGCTTATTTTTGGATTAAGCAGTGCACACGCTGCAGCAACACTGGCAGTAATTTTGGTTGGTTTTAAAGCTAAAATTTTAGATGAAAATATCTTAAACGGAACCATTATCTTAATATTAATAACCTGTATCGTAGCTTCTTTTGCAACTGAAAAAGCAGCTAAAAAAATTGCTATTTGCGAAGAAGAAATTTTATCAAATGATGAAAACAAGGATCAGATTTTAGATGAACATATTTTAATTCCGTTAGCAAAAACTTCAGCAACATCCAGTTTATTAGATTTTGCACTTTTGATAAAAGATAAGAAATCATCAAATCCGGTAACTTTATTAACGATTGTTCCTAATAATGATCAGGCTGAAATTAATATTTTGAAGTACCGAAAAGCAGTTGATAAATTTGTGATTCAGGGTTCAGCTTCGGAAGTAAAAATTAATACGATTGCCAGAATCGATCATAATCCTGCAAGTGGGATTGCGAGAACTTCTAAAGAAATTATGTCGGATATTGTTATTGTCGGATGGCCGAGAAAAACGGGATTCCTGGATAAAATTTTTGGAGAAAATGTAGATTCAATCATCAATAATGTAGATAAAAGTTTATTTATTTGCCGATTCCAAAAAACTTTTATAGAAGAGAACAGATTGGTTTTTATCTGCCCGCCTTTTTCAGAAAGAGGTATTGGATTTCATCTTTTAATGCAGAAAATCAGTCGATTGTCGCAGGAATTGAGTATTCCGATAGTGATTTATGCTGAGTACAAAACACATCAGGCGATTCAGCAAATTGCCAGTAATTTGAGACTGAATGCAAAATTTGGATTCAAAAGCATTTTGGATTGGGAAGATTTCGAGGCAATTTCAGATGAAATTAAACCGACTGATTTAATTGTGTTTAACTTATCCCGAAAAGGCTCTGTTTCCTATAAGTCTATTTTTGATAAATTACCTCAAAAATTCGAAAAATCGTTTAATGATAACAATATAATTCTCGTATATCCGCAAGATGACCGAAAAGAGAGTGCAATGGATGCTTATGAGGATTTTACTGCAACACCATTGACAAAAGGTATCGAAGCAATCGAACAAATTAGTAAAGGTTTGGGGAATATTTTGAAGAAAGGGTAATAGTCTTTATATTTAAAAATACTTCAAATATAAATCACATAAATTTCTAGTGTTTTTTTCACGTTGATACCAATCGTTAAATACTAATTCAATTTTATCAACTGTAAATTTTCCAAAATTATGGTTTCGGAATTTTTCAATAACCTGAATTAATTTCTCGGGATTCTCCAATTTTTGTTTAAAACGCATTACTGTCATGTGAGCTGTGGCAATACTGTATCGACTATCAATACTTTGTTCTAAAGTAGTATTTTTAAAGCCTTCACGTAATTTATTACGCAAAGTATCCAAAGCATCATCAACAGGAAATCCCTGAAGCATTACAGCGGAAGGCGATGCAGTCACACCCTGAAAGTCAATTTGAATTTTATTTACATCGACTAAACTTTTTTCAACAATTTCGATATAATCAGAGGAAGAAATTTTATCTAAAGTAAAGCCTTCGTAGCACGAAATAATGGACATAACAGTAATATGGATATCAGAAGCCGGATAGTAATATTGGTCAGGATCAACTTTTTTTAATTCATTAATAAACAGCTGAATGTTGGCTTTTATTTCCTGACTTGGCCGGATAAGTAAAGTAATTCCGAAACGTTTATCTGAAGGATTATTAATTTTAGTGTCTAAAGTATAATCTTCAGACAAAATAGCTTTGGAAGATTTTTTGAAAAGCTCATTATAATGTTCAGATAAGTTCATATTTGATTATTTATTTTACTCGTTATATGTAATTCAAAAGAGGTGTCAGGCTGAGCGGAGTCGAAGCCCTTTTTAATCCTANNNGTCGAAGCCCTTTTTAATCCTAAAAGCNNNAAGCCCTTTTTAATCCTAAAAGCTCAANNNCCTTTTTAATCCTAAAAGCTCAACGGGTTTATTTTTCACCTTTTTCTATATTTTCTTTAACCCTAAACCTGACAATTCGAGTAATCAAATCAAATGGTATTGGTTTATTTAATGGAAATTGAACCGAACCTTTTCCCGATTTATACTTCGATAATTCCTCCTGAAAAGCTTCATGACCGCTTGGCAAAGCATATAATCCGATATGTTTTTGAAAAGCAGCAAAATATACAACAATTCCGTTTTGGTCAAAGGCAGGCATTGAATAGCTTATTTTTTCTTTCGCATCAGGAGCTGCTTTTTGAATGGTTATACGGATTTCTTCTAAAATTTTCTGGACCTCACTTGGAAATGCGCCAATGTATTCGTCAATAGTTGCAGGCTTTTTGATTGGAATAGTTGACATAATAAATCTGTTGAAGTTAACTTAATCCCTTTGGAAATCTGTCCAAAACTAAATTCAATTGGATTTGATGCTCCAGATATGCTTTGGCTCCGGCTAAAACCAATGTAAAGCCTTCGGTTGAGTTTCTTACTTCGGTAATTATTTTATCAATTTCCCCTTGAAAATTAGAATTGGTAATACTTACAAAAGTTTCTTTTTCGTTTAAGGAAGTAAAGATCCATTCGACAATTGTTTCTTCGCCTTTATTTCCCCATTCAATAATGATCCGTTTATTTTTTTCAATGATTTTTGTCAAAACAGTTAACGAAAAACCATACATTTCCCAAGTCCATACAGCCGATTTTCCCTGTTCTAATTTTTCTGAACCTTTTGTAAACCAAAATTTACGGGTAACTTCGGGATCGATAAATGCCTGAAAAACCTCTGAAACAGGCTTTCTAATCAGCATTTCGGCTTTTGCAAAATTGTTATTTAGTGTTGCCATATTTTTTAGTTTTAAAATTATTTACTACTAAAAGGAATGTTGTTATAAATTACGATTTGAAATTGATTTCGACCTGTTTTTTCCTGAATTTGTCTCATAAAACCAGCTTCAACCCTAAAGTTCTTATTGATTACATAACCCAATGCTCCATATAGGCGGTCTCTGTCAAAAACAGGTGATTCTGCATTCAGGAAAATTTCATTATATGCCGAAATATAAAAAGCTTTATCCTCCATTTTTGGTTTGTTCAACGGAACATTCAAAGCCAGAAAATATCTAAAACGCATTTGAAAATCGTCTTTTAAAAATCGTTCTTCCACCCGGTAACGATGTTGTAAATAAATCCTGCCAAAGTTTTGTCGTGTTATAAATTGCTGATAAATCCTGTTTTCATTAGTATCTGTTTTCTCATCCGTATCGCCAATATAATTTTGTGAATTTATATAAGCATAACCCAGTAAAATATTATTGTTGTTTTCGGTCAGATTATACCCGATTCCCGTTCTTAATAATAATTGCTGTGTATCTCCTGCAAAATTGTAATTTCGATATTGTATTTCGTTATGCCAATTCCATTTTTTATTTATAGCCTGATTTCCAAAATAAATAAACCAGTTTCCAGTATCTGTTTTTTGAGCGTAAGTAATGTTTAAATTTAAAAATAAGATAAATGCGGGTAAAAAATAATAGGCTTTTAAATGTTTCATTTTTGTAATAGAATAGGATTTTTTTGGACTTCCAAGATAAGAAAGTTATTCCAGAAATTGTGTTAAAAATAGAAATTCAGATTATACCGGAAATTTTTAATTTTGTTTTTTATCAATCCATTTTCCAACGGTTGGAGGGATATAATTTTTCATTTTATCCAATAAATCTTCAATGTCATCACTCACCAACAACATTTTTTGATTTACTTCTTTCAGTAAACCTTTATCTGTCATGGTTTGCATCAATTCTAATAAAGAATCATAAAAGCCATTTATATTTAAAATGGCAATTGGTTTTTTATGCAATCCTAATTGTGCCCATGTAATCATTTCAAAAAGTTCGTCGAGAGTTCCAAAACCGCCCGGAAGAGCAATAACACCATCACATAAATCGTTCATTTTGGTTTTTCTTTCGTGCATACTTTCAACCAGAATTAATTCGGTTAAACCTGTATGGGCAATTTCCTTTGAACGCAGAAAGTCAGGAAGTACGCCAATTACTTTTCCACCTTCGTTCAGGCAGCCATCCGCAACAGCGCCCATCAAACCTACATTGGCACCGCCGTAAACCAATTCTATATTTTGTTTGGCTAATGTTTGCCCCAGTAAAGCAGCCTGTTCTTTGTAAATTTCGTCAGTTCCAAAACTGGATCCGCAGAAAACGGTAATTATTTTCATTTTATTTTTCTATTTCGTAAACAAAATTATAACGCGAAGGCTCATTATAATAAGCTACTTCTTGTTCGTCTATTTTCTTTGCACCTAATTTTTCTATGGCTTTTTGCGAACGATAATTTTCTGCTCCGATATGAAACTTAATTTTATCAACCGCTTTAAAAGAATAATCGAACATCATTTTTTTTACCTGAGGATTAAATCCGGTACCCCAGTATTTTCTTCCATAAAAAGTATAGCCAATAAACACACTTTTGTTGTCCGGCTCATATTCATAAAAACGGGTGCTTCCTGCAATTTCATTTGTTTTTTTATCAATAATCAGAAACGCACCTTTACTTTCAATGGCGCCTTCAAAAAAGTTTTTGAAAACGTCTCTTTCGTAACGATTTTTATTTGGATGCTGTTCCCAGATTAAAGGATCTGATGCTACTTTGTAAAGTTCTTCAAAATGATTTTCCTTTAACGGAATTAACTTTATTACATCGTCTTCTAAAATTTCAGGCTGAAGATTGAAATTTGGTTCCATTTTTTTAAGAATTTTGATAACCTCCTGAATGTAATTATTTTCAACACATAGATACATAGATTAATTTTTATATAAAAGGAAAAATTAAAGAAACTAGTTTCTCACACATAGCACTATGTGTATTTAAATAAGTGAAACGTCTTCTTTTAAGTTTACAAAAACTATGTTTCTATGTGTTAAACAAATTTTTTATGAATTACATCCAACAGATGGATTATTGGTATATTTTTTTAATCTGAACGCAGGAAACGTTTTTCATTTTTACTTTTTTACCTGTTTTTTTAAGTAATCCCGTTTTTGGGTTTCGTTTAAAAACAATCACATTTCCGGAATTTACATTTATTGCAATAAGGAATTTTCCGGTTTCGTCAATGGAAAATATTCGAGGATGTTTTCCTAAAGTCGATTGGTACCCTATATTTGTTAAAGTTCCATTCTCGGCTATAGAAAAAATAGCAATATTATTCTCTTTTCCTCTGTTTGCAGCGTATAAAAATTTTCCGTCAGGTGAAATATGAATGTCTGAACTTTCAAAACCTTCTGTAATATTATCAGGATGTGTATTGACGCGCTGGATTTTGTTTAAAGTTCCATTTTCATATTGATAAACACTTATTGTTCCTGACATTTCCTCAATACAATAACCAAATTTTTGATTCGGATGAAAAGTAAAATGCCTTGGTCCGCTTTCTAAATCTGTTTTTGTAAACGGAACTTTAGCTTCGACTAAAGGTTTCTTTTGCGTTTCGTCAAATTGATAACATCTTATTTTATCAGCTCCTAAATCGGGTAAAAACAAATAATCAAATTGAGGTGAAAAAACAGCAGAATGAACATGAGAACGGGTTTGCCTTTTTTTGTTTACACTTCCATCCATATATTGAAAATTTTGTGCAATAGAATCGATTCTTCCATCTTCTAATAAAGGATGAACTGAAACACTTCCTTCTGTATAATTAGCATTTACAAGCCATTTTCCACTTTTATGCACCGAAAGATAAACAGGGTTTTCGCCGCCACTTGACTGTTTGTTTAAAAAAATAAGCGATTTGTTCTTCGGATTAAATTCAAAACAGCTCACACTTCCTGCATTTGGGGTTTTGCTCTCTGTGCAGGCATAAACATATTTTCCGTTTGGGGATACAGTTAAAAACGATGGATTTATAAGGTTTCTGGCCGAAGTTACTTTTGTCAGTTTACCGTTTAAAGTGTCTAATTGATATACCAAAATCGATTCTGCAGTTTTATCCTGATTGTATGATCCCAGAAAAACATAGGTATTCTGAGAAAATACAGTAAACGAAGCAAGTAAAGTAATTAGTAATAGATTGATTTTTAGTTTCAAGTTGCAGGTTTTAATGTTATTTTATTTCTTTCCACCATTGTTGAAATTCCTGTTTTTCATTTTTCAATTCCACTAATTCACCAATCATAGGAGTCATTAATGGTACTGGGTTTTCTGAAGCTGAATTCAATTCAGTTACTCTTTTTAAGGGTTCGTCCCAGGCATGATTTGCCAAAGGAAATTTTGAGGAATGTACAGGAAACAGTTTTTTGGTTTTTACATCTTTAGCGGCTTGTATAACATCTTCCGGCGAATTATGAATGTATTTCCACTTGATATCATACTGCCCATTATCGATTAAAGCAATGTCAAAAGGGCCAAATTTATCGCCAATTTCAGCAAAATGAGTATCGTAACCGCTGTCACCGCCCAAATACATTTTAAAGTCTTTTGTCTCTAAAATATAGGACAGCCAGAGTGTGTTGCAGCGTTTGAATCCACGTCCGGAAAAATGTCGTGTCGGAGCCGTATAAAGTGTAATATTCTCGTCAAGTTCTATTTTTTCATGCCAGTCTTTTTCTATGATTTTTTGAGTTGGAAATCCCCAGGATTCAAAATGAGAGCCTATACCCAGTCCACAGACAATTTGTTTGGTTTTCGGTTTTAATTTTAGAATGGTTTTATAATCTAAATGGTCATAATGATCGTGCGTAATCAATAAATAATCAATTTCAGGAAGATTATCAACAGTATAAATATCAGAACCTTTAAACGATTTTGTAGTGCCGGCAATAGGGGAGGCGTTACCGCTAAAAACGGGATCAACCAAAATTCGTTTTCCTTCAATCTGAATAAAATAGGATGAATGTCCAAACCATACTAAAACATCCTGATTTATAGGCAGGTTCAGTAAATCTGTTTTTATCGACGGAATTTGTTCAGCAGGAATTCTTCGGTCTGCTTTTTTAAATAAAAACTCATACAAAACGCCAAGTATTGTGTAACCTTCTGTGAGGTCCGGAGTAAAGTGTACATTTTCAAATTTACCGTTTTTATAGTTCGGGGATTTTTGAATTAGTGCAAGTCTTTCGCCAGAAGGTGCTTTTCCAAATCGTGCATCTTGCAGAAAAAGATAAAAAGCTAAAAAAATAAGTATTATAAAAATTATGGTCATGTTTTTATTTGGATGGATACAGTTTATTTAAATTTTCGACCGAATACAAAATCATCTTTTTAAGGATTTCAATATCAATATCGGCTATTTTTTTGATGTAAATGCAGCCTTTTCCGGCTTTATGTTTTCCAAATTTTGAGAGTAATTCTTCTTTACTTTCAAAAGAAGAACAGAGGTAAAGTGAAATAGCATCCTTTCTTGGAGAAAACCCGACAAGAGGGGCATCGCCTTCGTGACCGCTGGCATATTTGTAGTGATAACTTCCGAAACCAATAATAGCTGGTCCCCACATTTTAGGTTCGTAACCAGTTTGTTCCTGCATTAATTTAACAAGTTCAAATGAGTCATTTCGTTTTGTAAGATCTTCAACAGTATTAATAAAATCAATAACACTGTTTTGGGTTTCTCTTGTTTTATTTTTTGCCATTGAATATTATTTTTGATTCAGTAAATCGCTTTCTAAAAGGATATTTTTGATTTTAATTTCAATACTATACAATAAATCCCGATCTGCATTCATCTGATTTTCCAAAATAATCAAACTGACATCACTCTCGGGGAAATACAAATTTACGGAAGAAAACCCGTCACCTAAACCTGTGTGGCCAATATATTTTGGAGTTTTCTGATCTACAATCCGAATCCCGTAACCGTAACCTTCTTTTTCTTTTCCAAAAACATTATGCTGTGCTTTTATATTGTAATGAACCATCAATTGATATGTTTCCGGTTTCAGGATTTTTCCTTTATGGAGATTGTTATTCCAAATGGCTAAATCATTTACGGTCGAAATAATTCCGTCTGCACCTAAACTTTCAGGAGTTATTTGTGATGTTGTAATCTTTTCAAAGATATTTTTATCGGTACTATATCCTGTAACCAAATGTTCTGTTTTTTCTTTAGAATAACAGAATGTATTTTTCATTTTTAATTCCTTAAACAAAGTATTTGCCATTTCGGAATAGCTTTTCTTAGAGGTAAATTCAACAATTTTGCCTAATAAATTAAAGCTTAAATTACCGTATTTAAAATCAGTTCCGGGTTTAAAAAGCAATGGTTTTTTCAAATCTTCAATTCCGTGTGTGTGATTTAATAGCTGATGGACCGTAACAGTATCTGCCCAGCTTTGCGTTAAATACGGAAGATATCTTTTTATTGGGGCCTGCAAATCGATTCGTCCTTTCTCGTATTCTTTCAAAATCAAAACAGCAGCAATTTGTTTGCTGTTCGACATGATTTCAAATTGACTATTAATTGTTAACGGAATTTTTTTATCAAAATCAGCAAAACCCAGTACTTTAGAATAAACTGTTTTTCCTTTTTTCGAAAGAAGAACAGCACCATTAAATTTGGGGTCTGCAACTTTAATTAAACTGTCAGTTTTAGATTTGAAGTTGTCTTTTTTTTGTGAAAACGAATTGCAGTTAGAAAGTAAAAAAATAAAAGAGAATAAAAAGGAGGTTCTTAAGATTGGGGTCATTTTTTTATTTTTATTAAAACATTCCATTTTCATTTATCATTTTGGCAGGTACAGGTTGGCCTAAATCCCAAAGTTCAACTATTTTATCAGATTCAAACTTAAGAATATGAACTACGGCAAAACCCAAATCAGCTTTGGTTTGCTGTAAATGTGAATGTACCACGACTAAATTCCCATCTTCTAAAATATGATGAATTTTGAAAATTTTATTCGGATTTGTTTTTGCCGATTCTTCCATAGCCAGCATCAATGTATTGGCATCACCTTTAAAATGTACATTATGATGTTTGAAATTTTTGCTTACATACAGACGAAACGCTTCATGAGCGTGTCCTTTTGCAGCAAGTTTTAAAAATTCACGGGCTATTTCTTTTTTCATAGTTTTTATTTTAAAAAGAAAAACTAAGTTATGAAATAAAAGTCTTTTTTTAGCGAAATATTGCCATAGATTCCTGACTTTGCTAAGTATAAAAAATGGTGAAGACTGAGTATAATTATTTACCTAAAATATACTTTGACCAAATGTTATCAAATTATTGTCAGGATCAAGTAATGAAAATTCTTTTTGTCCCCAGTGTTTCATTTCAAGATGGCCGGCAGGGTGAATATCGATTTTTTTGTCTAATAATGATTGATATAACTCATCGATATTATCAGTTCTGATGTAAACCTGTCCATAATTTTCCTTTGGATTAAGTTCCTTGAATTCGAAAAAGTGAATTTGTATTTTGTCTTTTTGAATCATTAGATAAAAGTCATAATCAGCATTTCCAAATTCTTGAAAACCTAATTTGTTCAGATAAAAATCTTTGGTTGTATTTTTATCACGCATTGGTAGTTTAGGATGAACAGCTATAAACATAATTTTTGAAATGTTTTTTGTTGATGAGTTTTGTAGTTTTATGAAGTTAGGAAATTTACTGAAAATATTTAAATTTAAAGCAAAAATAAACCCCGTTCTAATTACTTAAAACGAGGTCAGTTTATATGATTTTTGAAATTTTATTCTTTTGGGGTTTCTTCACGAATTCACTATAAATTCTTTTTAAAAAAATCTTCCAGTTTGTCAAACGGAATAATATTTACTTTGTCATATAAATCCACATGAACGGCGTTAGGTATAATCATTAACTCTTTAGGTTCTGATGCTGCTTTATACGCATCTTCACTAAAATAACGTGAATGTGCATTTTCGCCTGCAATCAATAATATCGGGCGAGGTGAAATTTCTTTAATGTAGGTCAATAATGGCATATTCATAAAAGAAAAAGCATTGGTTGCTGTCCACGCACCGTTTGAATTAGCCGAATTTTTATGAAAGCCGCGTGGTGTGCGATAATAATTGAAATAATCGACTATAAATTGAGGTTCGTTACCTTCCAGTTTTTCGGGTAAATTACGATTACCATAAGCAGTTGTACCATTTTTTGCATCTTCCCAACGTTGCAGGCTCATTTTCTCCAATAGTTGTGTGCGTTGTTCAAGTGTCATTTTATCGTTGTATCCTTTTGCCATAACCCTCGACATATCATACATACTGGTGGTGGCAACAGCTTTTATGCGTTTATCTACTGCTGCAGCATTCAATGCCATACCGGCAAAACCACAAATTCCGATGATTCCTATTTTATTACGGTCAACATTTGGCTGTATACCCAGAAAATCAACTGCGGCACTAAAATCTTCGGTGTTAATATCCGGAGATGCAACATTACGGGGTTCACCGCCACTTTCACCCGTATAAGAAGGATCAAATGCCAAAGCAGCAAAACCTCTTTCGGCCATGGTTTGTGCATACAATCCGGAAGATTGTTCTTTTACAGCTCCAAAAGCACCACTTATTGCCAACGCAGCTAATGGTTCATTGCCATGATTTTTAGGAAGATATAAATCGGCCGATATTGTAATACCGTAACGATTTTTAAAAGTCACTTTCTGACGTGTAACCTTATCACTTAATTGAAAAGTATAGTGTTCAGTTGTTTCTGTTTTACTCATTTTCTTTGAACTTTGATTTGATTTCTTTTTTTCGTTTTGTGCAAATGATTGTCCTGCTATTATCAAGAATAGCATTGCGAATACCAATGTCTTTTTCATTTTTCTAAATTTGATTAATTATTAATCCTCAGTAATTTTGTTTGCTTCCGCATAATCTTGTTCAGATACAGGTTGAAGCCAGGTTACCTGAACATCATCTTTGAAATTTGTGATAGCAATATGTACCATTTTACTATTTGCAGTAGCTCCATGCCAATGCTCAATATTTTCAGGAATATTGACTACATCACCTTTTTTAATTCGTTGTGCAGGTTTACTTTTTTCCTGATACAATCCGTTGCCTTCTATTACCAGCAAAGCCTGACCTTTGGGATGTGTGTGCCAATTGGTTCTTGCACCGAACTCAAATGTTACGGCACCTGCTGAAAAATCGTGGTTTTTATCTTTTGCTATTAATGGGGATAAAAAAGCATTACCGGTAAACCATTCCTTTGGTAAAGGATTTCCTTTTGGAAATATTGGAGTGTTATTTTCTGTTGTCATTGTTATTTTCTTTAAATTGTTTTTATAATTTTTGCCGGAATACCACCTGCTACCACATTATCAGGAACATCTTTTGAGACAACTGCGCCTGCTGCAATTATTGAATTTTCTCCAATGGTTACTCCGGCTAAAATTGTGGCTGCGGCGCCAATCCAGGCATTCTTTTTAATAATAATAGGTTTAGTTATCAGTGCTTTTCTGTCGGCTGGGTTTAAAGGATGATTTTCTGTAATAAGATTGACTTTTGGTCCGATTAACACATCATCTTCGATTGTAATTCCACCCATATCCAGAAAAGTACAAGCGTGATTTATGAAAACGTTTTTGCCTATTTTGATGAATTTTCCAAAATTGGTGTAAAAAGGGGTAAATACAGTTGTGCTATTGTCTATTGGAGAATCGATAATTTCGCTCAGCCGTTCCCTTATTTGACCAACATTATTGGATGTATTGAGTGCTGCAGATAATGTTATAGTACGACTAACGATTTCCAGTACCTTAGGATATTCAGGATCATCCAGCCGGAATAATTCACCGGCTTTCATCCGGTCAAAAATGCTTTTTCTATTCTGATTTATGGTATTTTGTTCTTCGGGAATGTGCATTGCAATTGAATTTGATAACATAGTACAAAGGTATTGCAGCAAATACCCTTGAAGTTAAAGATTATCAAACCAAAAGTTAAGAAAATCAAACCTCCGTTTCCCGCAACGTTTTTGGATTGGTGCCTGTAAGTTTCTTGAAGAAATTGTTGAAATAAGTAGGATATTCGAACCCCAGTGCATGGGCAATTTCTGCAATGTTCCAGTCGGTATGCTGTAATAATGCTTTTGCTTCTGTTATAATTCGCTCACTTATGTGAGTGGTTGTAGATTTTCCTGTGATTTCTTTTACAGAACGGTTTAAGTAATTGGCATGTATGTTGAGATTTTGAGCATAATCTTGTGCAGTTTTTAGTTGCAATGGATGATCAGTGGTTTCAATAGGGAATTGTCTTTCCAGTAATTCAAGAAAAACAGATGTAATTCGCGAAGCTGCATTATTGTGCTTTTCATAGTTTTCTGATGGCTGCAACTTTAATGCTTCGTGAATGATCAGGTTGATGTAGTTTCTAATAAGCTCATCCTTAAAAGCATAATCGCTTTTTTGTTCCTCAATCATTTTTTTGAAAATAGTATTCAGAAATAGTCGCTGTTCTTCTGTGATTTTTAAAACAGGAGTTCCGCCAATTTTAAAAAATGGTGATTGATGTAAACTTTCAGAACGCTCCGTTTGCTTAAAAAAATCTTCTGAAAAAAGACAAGTGTAACCTACATACGTTGTAGATAAAGTTTCCCAGGAATAGGGGATATGCGGATTTCCAAAAAATAAAATAGTGTCTTCACTTTCAAAACTTCTGTCCGCATAATGAATCTTACTGTTACCGGTTGTCAGGCAGATTTTAAAAAAGTCTTTTCTGCTGTATAATCTGGTAGCATCGGTGTCATCTTCTATTTGAAATGCTTTAAAGCCTTTTAGTTTTAGTTCATTGTTGAACTCCGAAACCAATCGTATTTCTTTTTCTTTCATACTGTAAAGTTAAGAAATTCAAACTTACCTAATTATAAATGTAACCTATTCTTTTACATAAAAAAGTTATGTTTTTTTGGGAGTATTGAAAATATATTAGGGATAGATCTATTTTTCCGTATCTGTCGGTTCCCATTTTCCTGTCGCTTTTGCTATATCAATTAATTTTTGTCCAAATTCTGTCATTAAATTTTCTTTAATCATCCTTTCTGCCCTTTCCCTGTTTGGTTTGCTCCATTTACTGGTTTTAGGATTGCGATGTGAAAATGTCAAATAATAACTTTCTGCATCTCTCTTTTTGCATAAACTGTCTATCCAGCCAAAACAAAGTGCTTCTTCAGTAGCTTCAACTAAATTTACACTTTGGACGTCGCTTTTTTTGTGGTATAAAATTAACCACACAGATTTCTCAGTTTGGCTGTTTTGTGACAGCCAAGTGCGCCAATCTTTTCTTGTTTTGGCATATATTGCTTGTTTACCGTCTTTTGTTTCCATAAATCACAGGCTGTTTTTTTGGTCTAAAGCGTAATCAGATTGGATCATAAGGTCCACCAGTTTCTCCCCAGCCCCATTTAGGCATTGGTTCATTTGATTCCATTGGATTTTCTGTAAGTTGTGAATTGATAACCGCCAGGCGAGTTCCCCATTCTATATAGCCTACAAATGCTGAACGAAACTCGGGATCACTTTTCAAACCTACTTCATCAGCGGTTTGAAGCAGAAGCTGTACCCAGCGCTGGCGTTTCTCTTCAGTCAGCATTTTGCCAATATGTTTGCCAATCATGATAGAATGGCTGCCTTTGTCCTGAGTTGTATAAAGTTTATCTCCGCCAAATACTTCGGCTACAAAGTGCGAGACCTGAGTGATATGTTCCGGGGACATGTTTTTAAAAACTTCGCCCAATAAATTGTCTTTAAGTACCTTGGCGTAAAACTTTGTAAAAAGATTCTCAAAGGTTTTCATGTCACCCGCCCATTCATAAAGTGTAGGTGTATTTTTCATTGTGTGTTTTTGCTTACAAAGTTAATAAGAATTAAATTTTTCGCAAATCATTAAATTTTTTTGTTAACAGTTTCGATTTTGAAACGGAGTAATTTTCGGCTAAACCAAAATACGAATTAAAAACGATAATTCTACTAAAATAAAACCTGCCATGCTTAACAGCTGTTAAGCATGGCAGGTTTATTAAAATGAACTATTAAATTTTGGTAATCGGTTTGTAACCTTGAAGAATTCCTAATGTTTAATTAAGTATAAATGTTTCATAAAAGTATCTGTCATTTTTGCAACTGCTGTTATAGGCAGTTTTAATTTTTAATCAGTTTTTTAGTTTGTCTAAATGTCCCGCTGTGGTTAGAAACTTGAAGCTGGTAAAGATAATTGCCCGATTGCAGCTTTGAAGTATTTATTTGAATTTCATTTTTTCCGCTATCCAGATTTTTTTTGGTAATCTTTTCAATTAGTTTTCCCGTTACATCTAAAATTGTTATTTCTATATCAGATGTTTGTATCAGATTAAACGATAAAGTTGTTTTCTCGTTACAGGGATTTGGATAATTTATAAGTTTGCCAAATTGCCCTCCTGTTTCGATCTCAATATCTTCAATGCCTAAAGTCCCTGCACTAACAGCTATTTGTTTTACAGCAATATATCCGCTTGTCGTGTTTCCTGTTACGGTCATGAGTTCATTAGCATATGAATCACTAAAAACCGAATCGTTTGTATTTGTAAAAGAATTTGTGCCGCTCGTATTATAATAAGCATTGACAGTTGTATTGGTAGCGTCTGGAAATGCTAATTGCGATGTTGCCAGAAGATTGTTTGAACTATCATAGATCTGAACGTGTAAATGTGTTGCTCTTGGTGTATACCATCCCGGATAAATGGTTGTAAAGGTAACTTGGCCATTAGAATCGGTATACTGAATTCCTCTTAGCCAGGTAGTTCCTCCATTATTTACTGTGCCATCGATTCCGGGCTGCCCATCATAAGCCGAATAGTAACCTCGTTTATTACAATGCCAGATATCTACTCTCAATCCCGAAACAGCCAAACAGCCATTATCAATATTAATAACTGTAAACGTCAGGGTTAGAGGTATGCCTGTTTGAGTTCCCTCAGTAATAGCACTTCTAACCAGAGTAGAAGTACTTACACTACCTGGAGCTGGATAAGGTCCCGCTGTTTCACCGGGAATTGCAGTACAAGCGAGTAAATCATTATTTGATGGTTCATCCATTAAATCTTTAACTTTTGCCAAACCAATTGTTGGGATTGAAATACCTACACCAACAAGCCCAATTCCTTTTAAAAAATCTTTTCTATTCATAATTTTTGTTTTTTAGAATTGTTAAAATAGCGTCACTTTATTACCTATTCAAATTTTTGAGGTAAACAATAGTTTTTTGATGGTGAAGCTTTTTATTCGGATTAAAAAAAGGTCTGGAAAGTACCGGTGATTTGTAGTGTTTTGGAATTTTTGAAAACCGAGTATTTTTGGTTAAATGATAATAGGAATTAAAAAACGGTAATTCTACTAAATTTGCAAATGGCTAGAGACTTGTGTTGGCAAGCGTTTATTTTTAGTGATTATATTTTCGGTTTAGCATAATTATTTTCAGTTTTAAGTTGTCGTAAATCAAACCTAATATCAACGTCGCTGCAGCAATGAATAAAACTTTTAGTTCAATTTTTGTATAAAATATTCCGCCAATTATTCCGCCGATAAAAAAGAAACTTATTATTGTCAATCGTAATTTAATCGATGAATATAATTTTGCTTTCATTTCTGGTTCATTGTAGAAAAATAGTTGTGATAATTCTATTCCCAAATCTGTAAAAAGCCCTGTCAAATGTGTTGTTCTTACAGTTGCATTCGATATTTTGGTTACTAATGAATTCTGTAAACCCATAGCAAACAATAAGCTACAGGCAATTATATTCGGATTTTTAGTTATTAAATTTCCACCAAATATTCCGATTGAGAATAATATTAAAATTTCGATTGAGGTTGGAAAAACGTAAATATTACGTTCGGTTTTTTGGGAAATAAGTTCAACTAAATAACTGGAGACAAATGAACCCAGAAAAAAGAAAAATATGTATAAAAAATAAACAAATCCGTTCCAAAAGTTCAACTTAAATATTTCATCCACAAAAAAGGCAAAATGTCCGGTAACGTTTGTAGTTAATTTTTGAACTGCTAAAAATCCGGCAACATTTACAATTCCAGCAACAAAAGACAATAAGGATGCGATTCGCAAATTGTGGCTTAAAGTTCTTGTTTTACCTTGATGTCTAAACATTTTTGTTTGTTTTTTCCATTTTCGTTTTTAAAATAGTATACCGCGGTTCGTTGTTTCTGATTTTAGGTTATTTTTACAAGATTCCAAAAACTAATTTTTCGCCGCATTATGAAACCTAATTTCTCATAGAGATTTATAGCACCTGAGTTATTTTCGGCAACATGCAAATATGGGATTTTATTTTCTCTGAATATTTTATTAGTTGTGTAAGCGATTAATTGTTTTGCGTAACCTTTTCCTATATATGATGGATGGGTTACAATTGCACTTATCTCTGTATATAAATTCATTTTCATTCTTTCACCTGTAACAGCTATTAATTTCTCATTTTTATAGATTTCATAATAACTGCCAAGTTCCGGAGTTTCCTCTTTAAAATATCCTGGCTGAACTAAATTTACAAGATCAAATAAATCTTTTTTATGTTTTGCTTGCAACTCAATGATTGTTTCAGTTATTTCAATATTAATAAAATCTGTAAGTACCATTTGGTTACAAATTAATTTTTTATTAATTTTTAATGATTTATTAAAATTTGGTTTGTTTCCTACAACATAAAAATTGGATATCATTTTTGAATATTTCTCATTAGCAACTAAAGTTTCACTTAAATCATTATAACCACCAAAAGGACAATATTTTGGATTATAGAATTTTACCTGATCAAATAAAATTGCAAAATTTGAATGACTTTCTGACAATGAATACCAAACCGGATTGTCTAATTTTTTTTCTTCTGTTATCATTTTAAAAAAAGTTGTTTACAATGACCACTAACGTTCTGGGGCTACAGCGTACTTCGTCTTTCTTTAATTAAGTTCGATAAATTTTCGACGCTGTAATTAATCATAAAACCTTTATAAAGGTTCAAAATACTTAGTTTTTTCTGAGAACGGACTCCAATTAGGTATACCTTTTTTTGTAGAATCAATATTGTCACGATTCGCAAATAGCTCCATATTGGTTAGTTTTGCAACCGGAAACGAAGTTAATAAATTAAAAATTCAGTTTGCCAAAAACCAGTAAATTGAGACTAAACCTTTGTTGCACTCCGTTTTATTTTTCCGTTTTGCTTTCTGTGATGATTTCGTTAACCTGTTTTATTGCCTCTTCATAGACGGCAATAAGAGAATTAGTATTGAACTGAAGGTTAGAATATTTTGATTGCATCTTTTGGGTGGTATAAACATCGTACAGAGCAAGGCTTCCTGCGTCAATATCTAATATTTTTAGTTGTTCGGCATTTATGAAGTTTACGCTGGATATTAAATTTGGTATGGTCTGTTGATAGTAACTTAGTATTTTATTTTTCAACTTGTCATCCTCAATAGTTCCAATTTTTCCACTTGATTTAAAACCTTCATATCTTCCTATATTAAAACTTGTACCAAGAAGGGAAAAAGTAGTATGTGGACCAATAAGACTGTCGTTTACTTTATTTTTTTTCAAAGACAGCATAAACTTATAGTTATTATTCAGCATAGTAGCTGTGTTTTTATTTTCTTCAAGTAACTTAATATCAGCACTAAGGTCTTCTTTTAATTCTTTTAAGAATTTATTCGCTTCTTTTTGTTCGTGTCTGTGTTCACTCCAACTGTGTAACCAAATGGAAAGCGATACAGCAAAAACGATTATAAAAATTTCAATAATAATTTCTTTAACTTTTTCACTAAGAGTATGTTTTTGATTTTTCATCGCTTTGTAGATTTTTTTCGTATGTTTATTAATTTCTTCTTGCATAATTCTTTATATATTGTTTGTTAAAAATTGGTACGGTCTGTACAAAATGATGTGCAACGTTTGGGCAGCTATCTGAAGGTGGCACTGAACGTCCACTTTTTGGTAGGTGCTATTAGCGGTTCGGTATTCTTTTCTGTCATATGTATTATTCTTCATTGCAATAATTAATTAAAACATATTTACCAATCAAATGGGAAGTTTGATTCGGCATATCCAATAGCAAAATCACTAAAACCAGGCTTTGCACCCATATACCACATTCTTGCTTTGTTATTTTCTATAATAACTGTAGGAGCAATTACTTTATAAGACTCCCAGGATTGGGTTTTAGTTAATATAGGATGTGGATATATTTCCCAAGGGCCAAATGGATGATTAGATCTTGCTACCCCAATGCCTTCTTCACCAGTAAAAAATAAGTAAAATATATTATCCGGACCCTTTACAATATCTACTTCAATAAGTAATTTTATCCAGGGTAAATCGCTATCAGTACCAGCAATAATTTTAGTTGGATATTTATTCCAATTTACTCCATCTGTTGACGTTGCCCCCAAAATGCCAATGAATGGTGTATTGCAGGAATCTATGCACCATCCCGTATATAACATATAATAGGTTCCGTTTTCTTTAATTACTGAGGGACTAAACAAAGCGTTATTATCCATTGCGTTTTGACTGCCCCGCTTAAGTATAGGAGTTGTTTGAAATCTATTAAATTCTATTCCATCTAACGAAACAGCAAGACCAATTTCACCATTCGAAACGGTTGTACCTAATTCCGTATTCTCTTTTGGGTAACCACAATAAAACATTTTAAAGTCTGACTCATCCTTTATGACATCTATTGCCTCCAAATGTTTATCCCACTCGGTAGCCCTATTATCCAAAGCTATAGCTTCGGATCCTAAAGGACCGGTCATTGGCATCCAGTGAATTCCATCATATGATTTTGCGCCGGCAATAATTATCTTTTCTGATGGACCGGTTCCCACTAAGCTAGTGTAGAACATCCTATAAATATTTCCATCTTTAATAATACTTGGATCACCCGCGACTAAATTTCCATTCCAAACCGGTTCTTCGTTCTTTATAAATTTAATTTGTCCACTAACCACAGTGTCTTTATTGCATGAGTGCAAAAAGAAAACAAATGCAAGTATTCCTATAAACTTTGTATAATGATTCATTTTGGTTTGGTTTTTAAGTAGTAACAAACTCTAATATGTTTATTTTATACACTGTCATTTTTTAAGCTGACCGCTAACGTTCTGGTAGTACAGTGGGTTTGGGACTAAATTAAGCCCTATTTTCGGATTTGCCAAATCATCCCAAATA
>NZ_AKJZ01000049.1 GCF_000282055.1 Flavobacterium sp. CF136 | reverse complement strand
GAAGATAGTCTTTTTTCTGACGTCCAAAATCATCGTATTCAATAGGTGTTACGATATCTTTTCCTGATGCCGATTGCTGAAATTGTACTTGCTGTACAGGTCTGCCCAATCCGTCAAAGTAGTTCACACTTTGATTTGCCTGTATAATGGTTGGCGATGAAATAGCAGTCTGGGTTGGGACCTTATAAGTTGTTGTTTTGATATAATTTTGGGTCTGTGTCTGTCCAATCACCAGTATAGGGAATAAAACCAAAAGCAGGCTTGTAATTTTTTTCATGTTCATTTTTTTGGTTTATTATTTATAGTGATATTGGTTTTCAGAAAGTAAGTTTCCGTTCTTGTCTTTTACAAATTCTAATCTTCCAAAAGAATCATAGGTATAAGTGATTATATCTCCTTTTGGATCTGTGATAGTACTTACTCCCACAAGTGGGATATAGGTATAAGTGGTAACCATTGCATCTGGAAGATTAGTTCGAAGTGTGTTTAGAGCCAAAATTAAGTCGGCTTCTGTTCCTGTATCTGAAAGGGTTTGCAGATTAGAAACATACGAAGACACCTGACTGTATGTAGCATTTTCTATTTTGGCGATAGGTTGCGTTTTGTTGTATCCCCAAATTATAGTTACCGGAGTACCTGCTTCAGGAGTATATTGCTGTAATGTTCCATTAGTATCATATTGATCATAGGTGATTTTTTTATCAGTAGTTAAATTTTTTCCTGAATAGATAAATTGAGGTAATAATAAATTTCCAAAAAGTCCAAATCTAGTTTCCTGCTCTGAAAGTTTTGAATTTCCTTTAAATGTTTGTGTAACCAAAGGTTTACTGATAATATTTTTTGCAACTAAATTGTCTACATTTGGTTTTACAGCCATTTCGGGATCCTGAGGATAAAAGTATTTTGTTATTAATGAGTCAGATGTTGATGACTCTGAAGTTTCATTTGTTAAAAAAAAATGACCCGGACTATTATAATTATAAGTTTTCAAAGTAATTAAGTTTCCATTCCCTGAATACAAAGTTGTTTTTTCACTGGATAATAAATTAATACCTGTAGCAATTTCATAAGTAGCAATAACATGGGTTTTGTCAAATGTTACAGGAATAACATCGACATCTAAAAAATAATAGCCAAATTGACCTAACTTAAAAGCGCTTATATTTTTAAAAATATTTCTTTGAGAATTATTCAATTCAGCATTGTATTCAAATTCTTGCTTTTTGACTAAAATTAAAGATCCTAGATTATTTTTACTGTAAAATAAAATTTCTTTTGGCTGCCCTCTATATAATTCCATACTAGTTGCTGGAGGATAAGGAAATCTATTATCCACAAAATCTACAGAGTGGGTATATTTATATATTGTAACCCCAGTTTGTATTGGATCATTTGATTCCTCAATAACTGTTTCATAGCCGATACTGGATCCTGAATAGTTTATTTGCTGAATATTACTGTATGACTTTAGCCTTCGGTACACACCAGCACATGTTCCGTTCGAACAGTCACCTACACCTAAAGCAATATCATCTTCAAAGACAAATGAAGGCTCATTAAATACTTTACCGGAACTCAAATCAGAATCATAATCCTGTTTATATCTGTATTTTTTGACTATGGGTAAATCAGCATTTGTTGAATAACTTCTGATTTCTTTCACCCGTAAACCCCCAACGAACCTGTTTGGATTTGTATCTGTTATCTTTTTTTTCCAGACAACAGAAACAAAAAAATCGTTTACACTCTCGCCTTCACTAGATGCTAAATTTATATTGGCGGTCAAAGTATAGTTTCCATTTTGTAAATAGCTATTGAAATTACGCGAAATATAAAAAGTCTGAGAAGGAGAACTTGCCGTTGCTTCTCTTGTTAAGCTGAAATTAACGTTTGCATTAGCAATTCCGTTCGTTATCTCACACCCCCCGCAACCCATAGCAAATTCTGCAAATGATCCTCCTAATGGATTATTACCATTTAAAACCATATCCGGAGGATTATTTATTGTAAATGATGTTTCATAATAGTCTTCAAGTCCGATTGTAGTGCTGCCATCTATTGAAGCAGCTTCATCAGTTATATATGAAGTTGGTAATTCAGTTGAGAAGCTGTCATTATTTTCAAAATCAAATTCAGTATACCCGCCTGTTGGATAAACTATTTTTTTTAAAATTGCAAATTGCGATTTTAATGGGTTAACTAATCTGTTTGCTCCTGTAACTGGATTACTTGAATTAGGTATGGTTACAGTAGGTATTAAATTTTCATTGTCATCTGCACCATTATAATATCCCCAATAATCTTGCGCAGGACTATTTCGACAAAAAGGAATGGAGCTTTCGTCATAGTAAAAAGAATGTGATACAGGTTGTATTGAAGAAGTAGTATTTTTTAATTTCTCTAATAACATCCATTTGTTAGTATAAGTTTCATTACCATAACAAGCTCCCTGACTTATATATTTATACTCGAGCTCATAATTAGAAATTAACTTCTCATTTGTATTTTTAACTTGTATATTTTTTAAGCTATGCCCTCCTTGTAAATCTAAACGCTCAGCAGTATTTAAATTAAATTCGATAAATCCTCCATTAAATGAAATCTTTTTTAAAAGCTGGGAATATACCGTATTGATTAGAGTTACCGGGCCGTTTGTTAAAACGGTTGTATTTTCCATAGTTCCGCTCAAATAGAGAAGCTGGGTTTTTGGAGCTAGTGTTTTTAAAGTTTGTGGCTGTAAGTTATACTCAAAAATTAAGTTTTCATTTTTATTGGGAGAAGAAATATTAGAAACATACCATCCTGTTGTGGTTTCGTCATTATTAGAATATGTAATTTCTTTTTCTGAAAAAAGATACTCATATCCATCTTCTGTAGTAATTGTAAAAAATCCATTATTGCTATTATAGGTAATTTTAATTTGAGATTCTTCCAGTGTTACAAATTTCCCTATATTTTGGTCAAAGATAAATTTTCCACTTTTACCTTTGATATTAAAAAAGAATACATCCGGTTCAGAATCAGCTGTTCCGGCTCGCAATGCATCTTTAAAGCTAATTCTTTTAAGATCGCTTTCAGGTAAATGCAGGATTAGGTCCTCTGCAGTATAGCCCATATATTTTGACATATAGCCACCACTGCCTTCATCGGCAATGCCACGTACGGATCTGGAAATCATAGGTATATTAGATAATGACCACCCTAAACCGACCCAGGAAGCTATGTCTTCAACTTTATTACCTCCTGTATGGTAAGTTAATTCAAGAGGGAAATCAAATTCTTTTGTTGTTATATTATAAATAGGAATTGAAACGTTTGCAGTTCCTGTAAATTGGCTAACAGGGATTTCACCGTATTTTGAAAATGCTGCCGTATTAGGAGCTAAAGGAACAATTTTATTTATATCAGTTTGTGAATAAATATACGTGTTCACTAAAATTAGTATTGTAAGTGTTATAAATCTCATTTAAATTTAATTTTTTTGTTCATTAACCCAGTTTTTGGATATAAGTTATGTTGAAGACTATTTTTTTAGCAACAAAACTTCTAATGTGCTTATAATTAAAAATCGACTTGCCTATGTAAATAATTTTAATTTCATTTTGTTATGAATAAGATTAGGTTAATTTTATTGTTTAAGATTTCATCTGTTCAGAAAGGGAAAATTATTTTAAAAATCTAAAAACAAGTTTGATTTTATATTGACCTGTAATTGTTTTTTTACCAATTTGAAAAGTGGTGCAATCTTACAAAATATTTATTAAATTAAAGAGGTAAATTTTAATATATTATTAGTTATTTATTTACAACAAAATTGATTTAATAATAGAAAACTATCCATCAATTTGGGGTGTTTAGATATTTGTAAAAGAATAATCCAAATATTTGTGATATATATAAAATACAAAGACATATAAAATCAATTACGCATTAATTGTATAAATTCTACGTTAAATTCTGTAAGTTTTTTGCTTATGTTTTTTAGATATTTGGTATACATAAACAGATGTAGTATAATTCATTAATGAACTGCAAGTAAGATTTATAATTTTTTAATTTAACTATAACATCATGAAAAATACAAACTATATTGTAATTCTTTCGAGTGTGCTATTTACATTCTTTAGCTGCTCTAATGATAATAATTCTGCTCCGGATCCGGGAACGGTTACTGCTCCGGTAGAAACTAATTCACCCAATACAACTTACAGTCCTGCATTTGAAGGGCAAACCCGTATTAATGGTTTAGAGACTAATACAGATTATGAGGCAAAAATCATTACGAGTTCCCTGGTTAATCCCTGGGGAGTAAAAATGCTTCCGGATGGCAGGCTGTTAATTACAGAAAAAGCCGGGAATATGCGTATTGTAAAAGTGACAGGGGAAGTAAGTGCTGCAATCACTGGTATTCCTACTGTTAATCCTGCAGGTCAGGGAGGTTTATTAGGCTTATGTCTTGATCCTGAATTTACATCAAACCGTATGATTTACTGGGTTTTTTCTGAAGCAGTAACAGGGGGAAATATTACGGCAGTTGCCAAAGGGAAATTATCAGCTGATGAGAAAAAGATAGAGGGGGCAGTGGTGATTTATCGTGCTAATCCGGCTAATCCAAGTACTCTTCATTATGGAGGGCGTATTCTTTTTGATAAGACAGGAAACCTTATTGTAAGTACAGGGGAGCGCTCTGTATTAGAAACAAGACCATTGGCACAATCGCTTACAGGAAGCCTTGGAAAGGTTATCAGAATAACCAAAGAAGGACAGGCAGCAGCAGGAAATCCCGTTTTTAGTCAGGCAGGTGCTTTACCGGAATTATATACGTACGGACATAGAAACCCACAGGGACTTGCGCTTCATCCTGTTACCGGCGAAGTTTGGTTAAGCGAACATGGTCCACGTGGAGGTGATGAAATAAATCATTTAAAAGCGGGTATCAATTATGGATGGCCAATTATTACCTATGGCATTGAATATAGCGGAGAGCCTATTGGTGACGCTATCCAAAAAAAGGAAGGCATGGAACAGCCAGTGTATTATTGGGACCCGGTGGTATCGCCAAGTGGTATGACTTTCTATAGCGGTAATCGTGTACCGGAGTGGGAAAACAATCTGTTTATAGGAGCTTTAAGCGGTATGCATATCGTGCGTCTTGCTATAAATAATAATCGCGTAGTAGGTGAAGAAAGACTTCTTGCTCAGGAAAATCAACGATTTAGAGATATTACACAAGGAAATGACGGAGCTTTGTATGCAATTACAGATCAGGGCAGACTTTATAAGATTGATAAAAAATAACTTTTAAAGTAAAAAATAGAAATAAAAAAGCTGGGATATAAAAAATATACCCGGCTTTTTTTATGTGAAAATAATAATGAAGAAATTATTTATTTAATGAAGAAAAAGAATTAGTTTTTTAATTTGTTATTGATATGTTTATTTTAAAATAATTCATACAGAATTGTTGTTGCCTGTAGTAGTAGTTTTATTAATACAAAATTTGTTTGATGAGACAAAAAAATAATACACTTTTTGTATTGATATTTGCGTAATTATATTCAAATTTGATTTATAATTGTACATTCTCCATTAAATCAAATAAATTAATTCTAAAAACATATTTTTTCTTGAAAAATTTTCTTGAACACCTTGTATTATTATTAGCTTTTTCTTTAACTGGTTTTTCGCAAGAGTACCCGGTTAAATTTCTTGATATTTCTGATGGGTTGTCTAATAATTCGGTGACAACAATCTATCAGGATAGTGATGGTTATATGTGGTTTGGAACTTACGACGGATTAAACAGGTATGATGGTTATAATTTTAAAGTTTATCGAAACAGGATCAACGATAAAAAATCATTACTATTTAATACTATTTATAATATTGAAGGTGATTCTAAAAAAAATATCTGGGTTGGAGGATCTAACGGAATATGTATTTATAACAAAACGAATGCAACATTTCACCCTGTTGAATATGTGTTCTCAAACAATAAGCCAAAAATATTAAAAGACATTATTCATCAAACAAGTTCTGTTTCTGATAATCTGGTATTGGTAGCTTCTCAGAATTTAGGTTTAATAGCTTTTGAAGACGGATCATTTACCGGAAAACATATTCCGCTTAAAATTTCGGGTAAAAAGAGTATAGATAATTATGATGCTATAGCCATACAGGAAGATAAGAAAAAGGGTAATTATTGGATATATGTCCAAAATATTGGTATTTGCAGTTACAGTTATAAATCCAGGGGTTTAAAGGTTGTTTTTCCACTTTCGATAGGAGGAGTTAAAGCAATGGAATTTTCTGCAGATGGAAATCTCTGGTTTGGATCTGACGAAGGTCTTTTTTTGTTTAACATAAAGACCGGTGTACTTTCAGAAAATTATTTTTCCAATAAATGCAGTGTTTCAGATATTCTTCTGGATAAGAAAAAAGAACTTTGGATAACGACTGACGGCTGTGGAGTATATAAAGTTACCGGGACAAGCAAAAAAGCGATTCCATACAACACTTTAAAAAATAATCTGCTTGTAAAAAGTAATTCCGTTTGGAGTTTATATGAAGATAAATCCGGAAACAAATGGTTCGGGACTCTGCGTGGCGGGATAAGCATGCTGAGTAATACGCCTAAGTATTTTAAAAGTATCCGATATAATGCAAATGATCCTGCCGAAAACTTTATTTTATCTTTTTGTGAAGATGAAAAAAATAATTTATGGGTAGGAACCGATGGTGCCGGACTAAAATATTGGGATAGAAAAAACAATAAATATATCACGTATAGCAATTCGGCTACAATGGGTCATAAGCTTACAAGTAATTTTATTACTGGTATCATACGGGATAATAATAATGAAATCTGGCTGTCTACCTGGGCAGGAGGTGTAAATCGAATTAACCCAAAAAGCAATACAGTAAGTTATTTTTCCTGTTATAATCCATTTACCAGACAAGTCGAAAAAAATATATGGTTTGTTTATAAGGATTCAAAAAACAATATATGGGCGAGTGCAACCAATGAAGGTTCCTTGTATCTTTTTGGCAGAAAAAAAAATAGCTTCATACTCTTTGATCTATCCATTAATAATTTACAATGTCTTACTGAAACCAGTGATGGAAAATTATTAGGAGGGAATTATAACAGCTTGTTTATTATTGAAAAAACAACCCGGAAAATTGTTAAAATCAATATAGATAATCAAATAAGATGCATATACGAAGACAAGGACAAAAACCTGTGGTTAGGAACCCAGGAAGGAGGCTTGTTGTTGTTTGACAGAAAAACAAATACTTTCAAAAGACTTACTGCAGATGACGGTCTGCCATCAAATACCATTTTAAGAATCCTTGAAGATAAGGAAGGAAATTTATGGATGAGTACTTATAATGGAATCTGCAGATTTGATAAAAAAAGAAAAACTTTTAGGAATTTTTCTGTAAATGACGGACTTCAAAGCAATCAGTTTAGTTTTAATGCCGGAATTAAATTATCAACAGGAGAATTTTTGTTTGGAGGAATAAATGGCTTTAATATCTTTTTCCCTGAAGCGATAAAAGGTTTTAATCAGGAAAATAATTTATTACTGACTGATTTTTATGTCAATAATCAGCCTATAGAAGAAAATAAAAACGAACTAATAGTAGAATGGGTTTCCAATAAAATAAAAGAAGTTCGTTTGCCTTATGATCAAACGACTTTATCATTAGAGTTTGTAGCATTAGATTATAATAATGCAGATAAAATTAATTATGCTTATTATTTAGATGGCTGGGATGAACAATGGAATTATGTTGGACAGTCCCGCAAAGCAAATTATGCCAAATTAGCTGAAGGGAAATATGTGTTTAAAGTAAAGACAACCAATTTTAAAGGAGGATGGAATAAAGAAGTCAACCTTGTCAGTGTAATAGTTTTACCGCCGTGGTACAGAACATGGTGGGCATATACCTTATATATATTGGCAGGTGTAGCCAGTATTTTTGCTTATTTGAAATATAACAAGAATAAAGAAGAATTAAAGTATAAGGTAAAAATCGCCGAATTAGAAAGCAAGAAAGAAAAAGAAGTTGCCGAAAAACAATCCTCTATGTTTACCTATATATCGCATGAATTCAGAACGCCGCTTTCGTTGATTATAAATCCGTTAAAAAAAGCGGTTCAGAAAGAAAGTGTTCAAAATGGTTCTTCAGGAAGTGATTTGGCTATTGCACACAGAAACGCCAGAAGGCTCTTGAGTCTGGTAGATCAGCTATTGCTTTTTCGTAAAGCTGAAAATGATGCTGATTCGCTTCGATTATCTGCCATTAACGTAAATAATCTGTGTAATGAAGTGTATCAGTGTTTTGTAAATCAGGCAAAAGATAAAAATATCAATTACAATTTTAATATTCCTGATCATGAAATTGAAATTATTGGAGACTATGAAAAAATAGAAATTTCCTTATTCAATTTAATGTCAAATGCTTTTAAATATACTCCGAATGGCGGAGAAATTAACCTTAATCTTGCGGAGAATGATACTGAAGTAATATTAGAAATTTCAGATAATGGCGAAGGTATAGAGAAGAAGGATATTGATGTAATTTTCGAAAAATTCAAACAAATAAATTCAAAAGTATCTGTTGGAACCGGTTTTGGAATCGGACTTTATATCGTAAAATATTTTGTTGATAAACATAAAGGAACAGTAAGCTGCAGTAGTGAAATAGGAAAGGGGAGTGTATTTAAATTAACTTTCTTAAAAGGAAGCAGCCATTTTGAAAATATTGAAATTACCGATGTAGTCGCAAAAAGAAGTCAGTTATTTGATGAACTTATAATTGATGATTCAGAAGAAAATAATCAATTGATGAGTAATACCGTTTCAGAAAGTGATTTTCAGAAAATAATGCTTACAGACAAGCGTACAGTCCTTATTGTTGATGATAATGCAGAAATAAGAGGATATCTGATAAAATTATTCTCGGAAACCTATGTTGTTTTTAGTGCAGAAAATGGGGAAGAAGGTTTAAAACAAACCAAGAAACACATGCCGGATCTGGTAATTAGTGATATCACTATGGAAAACATGGATGGTCTTGAATTATGCAGAAAAATAAAAGAGAATGATGCCTTATCTCATATTCCTGTAATATTGTTAACGGCCACAAAAAACCCTGAAACACATCTTCAGGGAATAAATGACGGAGCAGATGATTATATCACAAAACCATTTGATGATGATATTTTGGTGGCGCGTGTGGAATCGTTATTAAAAAATCGCAGTACCTTGCGTAAATACTTCTTAGACAGTATTACGCTTAAAGAAAATACACAGAAAGTTCCTGTAGAATATCAGGAAATCTTAAAGAAGTGTATTGATATTGTAGAAGCAAATATTCATAAAAGAGATTTTACAATAAAAAACTTTGCCCTCGAAATGGGGATGAGCCATAGAACACTTTACACTAAAATAAAAATCATCTCAGGACAGACTTTAAACGCTTTTATTCGCTCTGTGAGGATAAGAAGAGCTGCCATGCTTATGTTAACCGAAGAGATGAATATCGCTCAGGCAAGTGCTGAGGTAGGTTTTGAAGATCCTAAATATTTTAGACAGCAGTTTGTGAAATTATTTGGTATGACACCTTCAGAGTATATCAAAAAATATAAAAACTCTTTTAATTCAGATTTGAACATTATAAAGTAACCTGAGTTCATTCGACTTCGCTTAGGATAAACTTAGTCGAAGGCTTTTTATATGGAAAGGGCTTCGACTTCGCTCAGCCTGACAAATGTTATTATCAAATATCTCATTAAATCAAATGTCACCCTGAGTACATTCGGCTTCGCTCAGGATAAACTTAGTCGAAGGCTTGTCAATTGAAACGGCTTTCGACTCCGGCTTTACTTCTATTTTGAATTACACCCAACGGGGTATAAAGTAGAATTTTTAATCAAATTTTTATCTTCCTGTGAGTACAAACACTTAATTGAATAAACACTTTTTCAATTGAAGGATGATTGTGTGTAAGTAATGTGTAATTGTGTTTTGTGTAAAAAAAAGCTTGTATTTTTTCATACTTCTTAATTTTTACCTTAAAATAACTTGTGATTACGAATTTGACCTCCTTTTTTTTCCATTTTACCCCTCATTAAAATTTTAAACTAGGCATTACTTTGCACTTATAGTAATAGGTAAGTTGTATTACTGTGTATATTATAAGTGTTTTTTTTACGATAAGTTTTTTTATCTGTTTAAAGAATTGAGCCTTCTTTAAAATAAGATAGTAAGAGTTGGTTTTACGTATTACTTATCACATACCCGCAGTTTTAAACTGCGGGTATAAAACAAAACAAATTAGATTTAAAGTTAAGAACAAAAGAAATATTATAAGTACCAAAAAAGAAAACAAATAAATATCCAAACCTTACAAACATGACAAAAAACAAACCCTAATTTTTTATTGCCATTTTCTAATACTAAAAGAAAAGACAATTTCAGACCCTTTTTTAAAATGAACTTATTCATTTTATAAATACCACTTTTTAGAATAAAAAAAACTAACTAACCCTAACCTTAAAATTAAAGAAATGAAAAAAAATGTATTTTTATTTTTTCTTGCCCTTTTTGCAATTCTGATTACAGGATGTCAAAATAATGACGCTGATTTTCCAAGTTCCGAAAATCCAACGGTTGTTGTTGCTACCACAGAAATTTACGGTGCACCAACCAGAAAATTTGAAATCAAAGCCGCTCTGGCTGATGATTTAGGATTAAAAAGTGTACGCATTCAAATTCCGGAACTATCCTTAGACAAAATGATCACTTTTGCTACAGATCCGTTACTTGAATCATATGATTTGAGCTATTTTTTTGAAGTTCCTGCTGATAGAGGTACATCTGAAGCTTTCAAAATCAAATTGACAATAACAGATGTTTCCGGTAATGCTGTTGATAAAGATATTAACTTACGCTTAGACGGAGAATTTGCTGCTCCTGCAATAAGTATGCTTGCGCCAAAAGACGGAGCAGTTATTTTATTGTCAACAAGTAATCTAATGCCTGTGAATTTCGTAGTTAATGATGATTCAGGTATCGATTATATTCAGATTCAATGTGCTGCCCTTGGTATTGATGAGACAGTTCAGTTACAAAATTCCCCTCAATCTTATACTTTTAATAAAACATATACTTTACCGGTAACTGCTGCTAATTATGTATTGACAATTACTGCTAAAGATAAATTTGCTATTCCTAATACAGGGTCTTTAAATATAAATATTGTGGCTACAAATGAATATCCGGCAATTTATTTATGCGACCAGCCAAAAGGGACCAACCTTGCTGCCGATGCAGTTGGTGTTCCAATGTATTTCCACGAGAAAAGCGGACAGGATTTTGAATTTAAATATTATGCTGATAAGGATAATAAGGAAATTTATTTCTTAGGACAGGAATCTGACTTTGCCCCACACTGTTTTGGATTAAATGGTTCAGGAAACATCGTTGATGATGTTGCTTCAGCACCAATTATTTTACCTACAAAAGGATATTATAACATAAAAGTAAATCCAAATACAATGGCTTATACGGCGACTAAATATACACCTTCGAGTAAAGTCTGGGCAGATATTGCCAACGGATCATGGAATGACGATGAAGCGTTAAGAAAACCTTTTGTGAGTGTTTGTGGTGAAGGTGTTAAAGACGCTAACTGGGATACCTGGAATGCATGGGTAACAGGAAGCTTACACTTGACTAATAACCCGGATAATCCATATCAATTAGTTGGAGAGATTACGCTTACAGGATCAACTATGAAAATTACTTTCACAGGTCAGTGGTGGAATCCACAATGGAGATTGATTAATAATGGTATTGCTACTATGTCTCCGGGAGAAAACGGTAATGGTGCATACACACCAGCTCCGGGTGTTTACAAAGTTATTGTTGATACTGAGTTGGAAAGAGCCTTTATAACAAAAAAATAGTTTGTTATACTTTGTTATAACATTTAATAAATAAAATATCTTAATATGAAATATAGATTTATATGGTTATTTATTGCCGTGTTGTGCAGTGCTGCAACATTTGGGCAAATAACAATAAAAGGTACTGTTAAGGATAAAGGCGCCATACCGGTTCCCGGAGTTAACATAACAGTAAAAGGAACTTCGCAATCAACGGTATCTAATTTTGATGGTAATTACTCGATTAGTGTTCCTAACAGAAACGCCCAACTGGAATTTTCTTTCATCGGTTTTTCAAATAAAACAGTACAGATAGGTGAAAAAAACACCATTGATGTAGTTATGGAAGAATTAAACCAGACTCTGGATGAAATTGTAGTTGTTGGTTATGCTGCGGTTAAAAAGAGTGATGTTACCAGTTCTATTTCTTCAGTAAAAGGAAAGGAACTTCAGACTATGACTGTGGGTAACGTTGCAGAATCTTTGCAGGGAAAAGTTGCAGGGGTTCAGATCACGGGTGCAGGAGGTCCAGGGGCCCAGCCAAGAATATTGATACGTGGTATTTCGACAGTGAATCTTAATACAGACCCGCTTTATGTGGTAGATGGTATTCCGATGGGAACAAGTATCAACTTCCTGAGTAATAATGAAATTGAATCGATGGAGGTTTTAAAAGATGCTTCGGCAAGTGCTATTTATGGTTCCCGAGCTTCAAATGGAGTTATTCTTATTACAACCAAAAAAGGTAAAGCAGGAAAGACAAGATTCAATTTTGATTTGAGTACAGGAATGCAAATAATGAATAATCCTTATGATATGGCGAATGCTGAAAACTACGCTACTATTATGAATACAGCATATAACAATTCAGGTTATGCTGATTATTTACCAAATCCGTCTCAATACAGAGGTAAAACTACTAATTGGTGGGATGCCGGAATTAGAAGAGGTACTGCTGTAACAAATGCTTCATTGGGTGCTTCCGGAGGTTCAGAAAAACATACATATGCTTTAAGTTTAAATTATTATAACTCAGACTCTATGTATGGAATAGGAGGATGGGAAAGAATTACAATGAGAATAGCAAATGATTTTAAATTCTCTGATAAATTTTCTGCAGGAATTACTGTAAACCCACGTTACGAAACATGGGGAGCTCCTGGAAACTGGGCTGATTTTGATAGAATTGACCCAATTACACCTATTTACAAGCCAGCTGACCAATTAAACGGAACAGAAAATGAGTATAGTATTTATGCACGTTCTCCTTCATTTGTATGGAATCCTGTTGCAGCAGTAAAAAGATATGATGATTATACAGATCAGTATAACTTAAATACAAATGGATACTTACAATATACGCCAATCAAAGGTTTGGTAATCCGTACACAGGCATCTGTTGAAGTTGGTGATAATGTATGGAATAGATTTAGTCCTGATTTTGAAATTGATGCTGCTCACGAAAAAGCAGAAATCAATAGTGTTGAAAGAAAAAACACGACTACTGTTAACTGGTCATGGCAGAATACTGCAACCTATTCCAGAAAATTTGCAGAAAAACACAACGCTACTTTCATGATTGGTAATACGATGGAGGAATATAACGGATCTGATGTTTGGGGTTATGGAGAAGGTGTTCCTAATAATTCTGAATCAATGAGAGAGGTAAGTGCAGCAACTAAAAACCGTAACAGCAGCGGTAATAGCTGGTCAAGTTCTCTGATGTCTTATATTTCCCGTCTATCTTATAACTACGACAGTAAATATTATTTCACAAGTACTTTTAGACGTGACGGTTCTTCTAAATTTATGGCGAATAACAAATGGGCAAATTTCCCTTCTGCCTCTCTTTCATGGAGGATTTCGAATGAAGGTTTTATGGACAATACAAAATCTGTAGTAAATGATCTTAGATTAAGAGCAGGTTGGGGTAAAGTAGGTAATCAGAATTTACCAGGTGCTGTTTATCAGTCAAATATAGGACAAGGATTTTACCCTATTGGTAATGTAATTACAGATACTTCTTATCCGTCTACAATGGCGAATAAAGATATTAAATGGGAGACTGTTGAAGATATCAGTTTTGGACTTGATTTTGCATTATGGAACAATAAATTTTCAGGAGCATTAGAATACTATCAGAAAAAGACAAATGATATGTTGTTCTTAAAACAGTTTCCAACATACAGTGGTTTCCCCGGATATTCTACAATCTGGACAAATGTAGGGTCAATGCGATCAAATGGTATCGATTTACTACTTTCTTATAAAAACAAAAAAGGAGATTTCTCTTATGGTGCAGATGTAACTTTTACGACTGTAAATGTTGAAATGCTGAATTTATCAACAGAAGGAGAAAAACTTTACGGTGCAAGTAACAGAACGTTGACAGTTAAAGGTGATGAGCCTGGATATTTTTACGGTTATGTTGCTGATGGATTGTTCCAAAATCAAACAGAATTAAACTCACATACAGATGAACACGGAACTAAATTACAGCCGTATGCACAAGTGGGTGATATTCGTTTCAAAGATGTTAACGGAGACGGAAAATTAGACGATAAAGACAGAACAAAAATTGGTTCTCCATGGGCTGATTATAATGTTGGATTGAATTTGAATTTTGCTTACAAACAATTTGATTTGATTGCTAATTTTTATTCAAGTATCGGGAATGACCTCGTAAACCAAAATATCTCAGATTTATATAATGGTACAAGTCTTTCAAACAAAGTAAGCGGATTAGATCAAATGGCATGGCACGGAGAAGGAACTTCTAATAGTATTCCTCGTTTGTCGAAAGATGATAACAACGAAAATTTCACAAAATTCTCTTCTTTTTATGTTGAAGATGGTTCTTATGTACGTATGAAAAATATTCAGTTAGGATATTCTTTTTACAATAAATTCGGATTAGAGAAATTGAGATTGTCATTGTCAGGTCAAAACTTATGGACATGGACGAACTACAAAGGAGTAGATCCTGAAGTAGGAGGAGGAGTTTTAGGATCAGGTTTTGGAGGATGGAATTATCCAATTCAGCCAACAATTTTGATGGGTCTTAATGTAGCATTTTAATAAAAAACGAACATGAAAAAAATAATATTATCAATAATAGCTTTTTCGGTAATTGCAGTTTCCTGTAGTGATTTTATCGAAAAAGAAGAAAGAGGAACTCAAACCTTAGAAAACTATTTTCAAACAGCACAGGAATGTGAGAATTATGTGAATGAATTGACACATAGATTGTTGCTGACTAATGACTGGTATACATTACTGGCTCCGAGATTAGTTAACGAAACAGCTACTGATGATGCCTGGATGGGTAACACTGGTCAGGATAGCGGTGCGTTCAGACCTGCTTCGCAATACATTATTTCTCCTGATAATATGGGAGCTATGAATAGTATTTATACGGCACATTATTATACGATTCAATCAGCTAATTTAGGTTTGGAGAAAATGGCATTATCAGGAATTACTGATTCTCAAAAAAATCAATATATGGGAGAATCATTATTCATTCGTGCCTATTGCTATTATGAATTGGTTAATCTTTATGGTGGTGTTCCGTTATATACAACTTCGCTTGGAACAGCTGATTTGAAATTACAACGCAGTTCGGTTGCAGAAGTTTATGCACAAATTGAGGCAGACCTTAAAGAATCTGCTGCAAAATTGGAAAACATCCCGGTAAACAGAAGTGGAAGAGTAAACAAATGGGCAGCTTATGCTTTATTAGCCCGTGTATCCTTATTTCAGGAAAAATGGGCCGAAGCAAAGCAATATTCAAACAAAGTAATTACAGAAGGGCCTTTTGCCCTTGAATCTAATTTCTTAAACATTTGGAATGTAAATAACCATAATGGAGTTGAGTCTATTCTTGAAGCGCAGTCTTCTTCTGTACAGGATAAAAGTTTAGGATCTATGTTACCAACTTTTTCCGGAGCAAGAGGTGAAGACAAGAAAAACTTTCCAAGTAATGACGCTAAAGATGTTATTGACGGTTGGGGATGGTGTATGCCAACAAGTGATTTAGAAAACGCCTATCTTTCTGAAAATGATGTTATTCGTCTTAAAAGTACCATCACAAAATGGGGAGACCCGGCTTATGGTGATGAGCTTTTAAACCCAACTCATAAATTCAGTTTAAATGATAATAAATCAGGACGTATCTGTCGTAAATATTACATTCCTATTGCTACACGTCGTGCATTAGATAAAAAAGACGGACACTTACCATTGAATGTGCCTTTGATTCGTCTTGCAGAAATGTATCTTACAAGAGCAGAAGCAAATTATCATACAGGAGGAGATGCTTTGGCAGATATCAATATTATCAGAGCCCGTGTACAATTGGCTCCTAAAACTGGTTTGGCAGGACCGACACTTCTAAAACAAATCTACAAAGAGCGTCGTTTAGAATTAGCTTTTGAAGGATTCCGTTTATTTGATATTCGTCGTGAAAAAGATCCAAATACAGGAAAACCGGTTATCGAATCTTTGATGGGACCAAACGGAACTTTTGTTCAGTATAACTTAAGTTCAACTGATCCTTACGAAACAACAAATACGAGAGAATCACAGGACAAAGGAATCAATTTTAATCCTGCTAAAAACTTGTTGTGGCCAATACCACAGATAGAAATAGATTTAAGTGGAGGTCTAATTACTCAAAACCCTAACTACTAATATGAAGTTTATAAACAATAATAAAGTAAGTCTGCTATGTGCAGGCTTGCTTTTCGCTAACTCTTTCCTGGTAAGTTGTGAATCTGAAAATTCAGATAATTCAAATCCGGAAACAGCGACAACTACTACTTTGAATGTGAATTTGGATATGAACCTTCAAACCATGGAAAGCTTTGGAGCTTCTGATGCATGGCAATGTAATTTCATTGGAAAAAATTGGCCTTCAGATAAAAAAAATAAAATCGCCGATTTATTATTCAGTAACGAATTGGATGCTGATGGAAATCCAAAAGGGATCGGATTATCATTATGGCGTTTCAATCTTGGTGCAGGAAGTACAGAACAAGGTGATGCAAGTGATATTGGTGATGAATGGAGACGTACCGAGTGTTTTACTACAAACGGAGTTTCTTATGACATGACTAAACAAGCAGGTCAGGTTTGGTTTATGAAAGCTGCCAAAGAACGTGGTGTTGCCAAATTACTGGCTTTTACAAATAGTGCTCCTGTTTACTTAACACAAAACGGAAAAGCGCATGCTTCAATCAAAGAATTTTATAATTTGAAAGAAGGAAAAATGCCGGATCTTGCTGATTTCTGGGCAACTTCATTAGATAAATTAAAAACAGAACACGGTTTAACAATCGATTATGTGAGCCCGTTTAATGAACCACAATACAATTGGGATGGTTCGGCACAAGAAGGTTCACCGGCAACAAATGCCAATATTTACAGTTTCGTGAATGTTTTATCGCCAAAATTACAGGCAAAAGGACTTGAAGCTAAAATTGTAGTGGGAGAAGCTGGAGCTTACGAATCATTATACAAAACAGTTTCAGGAATAGAAAGCAGATCAAATCAAATTGATTATTTCTTTGGAACTAATTCAGCTAAAAATATTGCAGGATTAAGTAATGTAAAGAAAACTATATCAGGACACAGCTACTGGCAGGCATGGCCTTTGAACGAAATGATTTCTTCAAGACAATCTGCCGCTTCAAAAGTACAGGCAATTGGAGGACTTAGTTTATGGTCTTCAGAATATTGTGTACTGGAATCTCCGGGAACTTCAGAATTACCTGGTGGAGCAGGTCCGGGAAGAGATTTAGGAATTCAGCTTGCCCTTTGGACTGCTCGTATTGTCAGTACAGATATTGCTATTGGTGGTGTTACTTCCTGGCAATGGTGGACAGCTATTAGCCGTGGTGATTACAAAGACGGTTTAATTCACGTAGATGATGGCGCAAGTAACGGAGCCGGAAATTCTGATTATTGCAAAAATGACGGATTCATCAGAGATTCAAAAACACTTTGGGCTTTAGGAAACTTTTCATTCTTTGTAAAACCTGGAATGGTAAGAGTTTTAATTCCTGAGTTGGATAATGCAGCAGCTACTACAGATGTTATGCTTACAGCTTACAAAGACGTAGCCACGAAAAAGCTGGTAATTGTTGCAGTAAACATTAGCAAATCGGCTAAAACATACAAATTGAATCTTTCAGGAGGTGCTTTGACAGATAATAAATTTATACCTTATACAACTTCTGAAACTTTAAGTTTGAAAAAAGGTACAGCTGTTGACGCTACAAATTTTGAAATCCCTGCAAAATCAATTGTAACCTACGTTGGAACTTATAAATAAAAGTAATTAATGACATAGAGACATAGTATAAAGTAATGTTATAGATCAATTTGTTGATTTTCATATAGCTATGACAGCTAAAAAAAGTGAAACGGCTTCTAATTGCAAAAAACTATGTTTCTATGTTTTTAAAAAGCAAACAAAAAGGGTAAATAAGAATTCTTTTTAAGAAAGAAGTTTAATGAAATACTATTTTTGAGATTTTTAGAATCATTCAAAATCAAAAAATAGAAAGAATATAAAAAAATGAGAAAGGTATACCTCTCGCTTTTATTGTTGATGAGTTCGCTGTCTTTTGCACAGCGAACCGTCATCATTAGCACAGATAATGTTGTACAGACCATGGACGGTTTTGGAGGCTCTGATGCATGGAGAACACAGTTCGTTGGAAAAAATTGGCCAGAGCAGAAAAAGAATGCGATTGCTGATTTGCTTTTTAGTAAAGAAATTGATGCACAAGGAAATCCAAAAGGAATCGGGCTTTCGATCTGGAGATTTAATCTGGGTGCAGGAAGTACAGAACAAGGAGAAAAAAGCAAAGTTTCTGATGAATGGAGAAGGAGCGAATGTTTCTTAAATGCCGATGGAACATATGATTTTTCTAAACAAGAAGGACAAAGATGGTTTTTACAGGCGGCTAAAAAACGCGGTGTCGAAAAATTTCTGATTTTTACTAATAGTCCGCCGGTTTATATGACAAACAACGGATTATCTTTTGCATCTCAAAAGAATAAACTGAATCTAAAAGATGGAGCAATTCCAAAATTTGCCGATTTTTTAGTTCAAAGTATTCAGGGATTAGAGAAAAAAGAAGGAATTAAATTCGATTATATCAGTCCTATAAATGAGCCGCAATGGGAATGGATGCCTAAAAGCGGTGATCAGAACAGTCAGGAAGGAACTCCGGCAACCAATCAGGAAATTTACGATTTGACCAAATCACTTTCAGAAAAACTCAAAGCTGAAAAAATGAGCACAGAAATTGTGATTGCAGAAGCGGCGCAAATCAATTATTTATATGAAAATGTAAATGGGGAAAACCGCGACAATCAGATTGACTATTTTTTCGGAAAAACCAAAACCAATATTTCTAAACTTTCTAATGTAAAAAACGTCATTTTAGGACACAGTTATTTTACAACATGGCCAGTGGATAAACAGGTTCTGAGCAGAAAATTAATCGCTACAGAAGTTAAGCAAAAGCCGGGATTAAAATATTGGCAGTCTGAATACTGTATATTAGAAAATCCGGGAGAATCCGAAATCCCCGGAGGTTCAGGCGGAGGAAGAGATCTGGGAATGCAGACCGCATTATTTGTAGCGCGCCTGATACACAATGACATTGCAGTTGCGAACGCTGCTTCATGGCAATGGTGGACATCAATTACACGTGTAGACTATAAAGATGGCTTAATCTATCTGGATGACGGAAAAAGTAAAGGAGGAACCACACCGGAATATGTAAAAAACGATGGGGAATTTCATGATTCAAAATTGCTTTGGGCTTTAGGAAATTATTCTCTGTTTATACGTCCGGGAATGCTGAGAGTTGATGTTCCGAATCAGGATGAATTAGGATCAGCAAACGATGTAATGCTTACTGCTTACAAGGATACGACAAACAAAAAGCTAATCGTTGTAGCTGTAAACTGTGGAAATTCTGCTCAGAAATATAAATTTGATTTATCTAAAGGAGCATTAAAAAACAATGAACTGACACCTTATATTACGGCTGAAAATTCAAATCTAAAAAGAAGTGGGGCTCAAAAAATTGATAATCTGGAAATTCCGGCAAAATCAATTGTCACTTTTGTGGGAGAATTACAATATTAGTTTTCAGCCGCAGTTTTCAGTCACAATTTGGAACTGAAAACTGCGACTGCGACTGAATACTAAAAAAATATATTAACAAAAAAACTATAAATAGTGATTACTAAAAAAATCTTATTACCCATTTTTATTTTCTCTTGCCTGTCAGCTTTTAGCCAGATATCGTTTGGAGATTCCAAAAAAATCAATGATAACTGGAAGTTTAACCTTCAGGATACACCCGAAGCTCAAACCGCCAACTATGACGATAGTAAATGGCAATCGGTAAATGTACCGCATGACTGGAGCGTAAAAGGACAGTTAAGTCCAACATTAGCGAGTTGTACAGGTTATTTGCCCGGTGGAATTGCATGGTATAGAAAATCAATTAATGTTCCTCAAAGCAAAAGCGGTGAAAAAGTATATTTATATTTTGAAGGAGTTTACAACAGAAGTGAAGTTTTTATCAATGGACATTCATTAGGAAAACGTCCAAACGGATATATTTCTTTTGCTTATGATGCTACTCCACACATAAAATACGGAGGAGAAAATACTATTTCAGTTCGTGTCGATCACAGTCAGAGTGCTGATTCAAGATGGTATTCAGGTTCAGGAATTTACAGAAATGTCTGGTTGGTTTATGCAAATCCGGTTCATATTGCACAATGGGGAGTTTACGCTTATCCGGAAATGAATAAAGGCAACGGAACTTTGAATGTTGAGGTTGATGTAGAAAATGGTTCAGCAGCAAAAACAAGTCTTACCGTTGTAAATGAATTAATTTCAAAAGACGGAAAATCAGTTGCAAAAGCGACAAGTAAAATTGATGTTGCAGCAAATCAAAGCGGAAAGATTTCGGTTAAAATGAATGTTAATAATCCTAAATTATGGGATTTAGACAATCCAAACTTATACCAGCTTAAAACAACCGTTTTAAAAGGCGGAAAAGAAATCGATAAAACAGTTACACAGACTGGTTTCAGAAACTTCACATTTGACCCGAATAATGGTTTTGCCCTTAACGGAAAATGGATGAAAATGAAAGGGGTGTGTTTACATCACGATGCAGGAGTTTTAGGTTCTGCCGTACCACGTGAAGTTTGGAAAACAAGACTAAAAACACTTAAAGAAATTGGAGTAAACGCAATCCGTACAAGTCATAATCCGCAGGCTCCGGACTTTTATGAGCTTTGTGACGAATTAGGATTACTGGTATTAAATGAAGCTTATGACGAATGGGAATTTCCTAAACGCAAATGGTTAGAAGGTTGGAATTACGGAACTCCGGGATTTCAAGGATCGTTTGATATTTTTGCAAATTGGGGAGAAAAAGATCTGGAAGATTTTGTACGCCGCGACAGAAACCATCTTTCCGTATTCGGATGGAGTATTGGTAACGAAGTAGATTACCCTAACGATCCATATTCTCACCCTGTTTTAGACAAAGGAAAAGAAGGCTTTGGACAAGCGGCTTATGGAGGCTACAAAAAAGATGCACCTGATGCAATGCGTCTTGGAGCCATTGCAAAACGTTTGGTTGCTGCAGTTAAAAAATATGATAAATCCCGTCCGACGACAGCAGGTTTAGCTGGAGTTGCAATGTCTAACGAAACAGAATATCCGGGAGCCTTAGACATTACAGGATACAATTATACAGAAAGTAAATACCAGTCAGATCATGAAAAATACCCGAACAGAGTAATTTTTGGAAGTGAAAATGTTCATGACATGGAACCTTGGTTAGCCGTAAAAAACAACAAACATATTTTCGGACAGTTTTTATGGACAGGGATTGATTATTTAGGAGAATCAGGAAGATGGCCTTCAAGAGGGTTTTATTCAGGATTAGTTGATTTTGCCGGAGTGATTAAGCCAAGAGGATATTTCCGTCAGTCATTATGGTCAGATAAACCAATGGCTTATCTTGGAACATATCCATTAAAAAATGAAAAAGATATTTCTAAAGATGCCTGGGCAATCTGGAATTACGGGCAAGGAGAAAAAATCCGTGTGGTTTGTTACACCAATGCTGCAAAAGCACGTTTGGAATTAAACGGAAAAGTAGTAGGAGAAACTAAATTATATGACGAAAAAACCGGAATTATTTACTGGGATATTCCTTTTGCTTCAGGAAAATTAGAAGCAGTTGGTTTAGATTCCAATGATAAAGAAGTAAGCCGTTATGCAATTACATCAACACAACAGCCGGTTGAATTGACAATTGCAGATAAAGATATCACGATTGCCAAAGACAAAGGTGTTGCCAAAATTATGGTTCAGGTAAGAGATCAAAATGGCCTGCCGGTAATGCTTTCAGATAATGAAGTTACCTGTACTATTACCGGTCCGGGAACATTATTAGGACTTGAAGCAGGCAACAACAGTGACATGACTGATTATACAGACAATGTACAGAGAGTTTTTCACGGTCACATTGCAGCTTACATTCAGGCAAATGGAGATTCAGCAGAACCAATAAAAGTTACGTTTACAAGCCAGTGGTTAAAACCGGTTGAAGTTACTGTAAATGTAAAATAGCAGTTTTATAAAATAAAAAATTTTGGTTAGTTTTTTAAATTGCCAATTAACCTGTCTGCCTTTTAGTTTTGCAGACGGGTTAATTGTATTTAATAAAGTAAAGTTTATTATATTTGAAGTGTAGTATTTACATTTATTAACGTTATTCAGATTAAAATGAGAATTAAAAATAAAATTGCTCTGGCTTTAGGAATTGTTTTGGTGTCAGTTTCTTCTAATGCACAAACCAAAAAAACTTTTAAAAACGGAGAGTTTAAGCAATGGGCACAAACACCGCCAATGGGTTGGAACAGCTGGGATTGTTATGGTTCTACCGTAGAAGAACACGAAGTAAAAGCCAACGCCGATTATATGGTGAAAAACCTTAAAAAATTCGGTTGGGAATATATTGTGGTTGACATCAGATGGTTTGTAGAAAATGATAAAGCCGGAGGATATAATCAAACCGATCCTCGTTATGTAATTGATCAATACGGAAGATATCAGCCTGCTTTAAACCGTTTTCCATCTGCAAAAGACGGACAGGGATTTAAGCCTTTAGCCGATTATATCCATAAAAAAGGATTAAAATTCGGAATTCATATCATGCGTGGAATTCCTAAAAAAGCAGTTGAAGACAAAATGCCGATTAAAGGCGCCAACGGAATCACAGCCGACCAAATATATACCACAGCTTTGCAATGTGAATGGCTGAAAGATAATTATACCGTTCTTGCAGACAAACCGGGAGCGCAGGAATATTACGACTCTTTGTTTGAACTTTACGCACAATGGGGAATAGATTTTATTAAAATTGATGATTTATCAAGACCGTATCACGAAGGTGAAATTAACCTGATCAGAAATGCAATTGATAAATGCGGACGTAAAATTGTTTTAAGTACGTCACCTGGTGAAACTCCAATTTCTGCAGCATCACACGTAACTACACATGCCAATATGTGGAGAATGGTTGATGATGTCTGGGATACCTGGCCACACGTTACACACTTGATGGATGTTGCTCAAAAATGGTATCCGTATATCGCTCCGGGAACATGGCCGGACTGCGATATGATTCCGTTAGGGAGAATTTCATTAAGGGGAGAACGTGGCGAAGACAGGATGTCCCGTTTAACCAAAGACGAGCAATACACGCTGATAACGTTTTTTAATATCTTCAGATCACCATTGTTTTTTGGAGGAGATTTACCAAGTAATGATGCTTTTACATTATCATTATTAACGAACAAAGAAGTCGTAAAAATGCATAATGAAAGTACTGCCGTAAAACAGCTTTTTCAGAAAGACGGAAAAATAGCTGTGGCTTCAAAAAATGCAAAAGACGGAAGTGTTTATCTGGCTTTGTTCAATATTTCGGATGCAAATTCAGAAAAAGTGACTGTAAATCTTTCAGATCTGAATCTTTCAGGAAAAGTAGAATTGACCAATTTATGGACAGGAGAAAAATCGAATGTTTCGTCAGGTGAAATCTCGTCAGTTTTAAAACCTCACAGTTCAGTTTTGTATAAAATTAAAAGCAAAAAATAATGAGAAAAATATATCTAACCCTCGTATTATTTTTAATGCTCCTTAATGGTTTACAGGCTCAGAACAACACAAAGGGAACCCCGCCGATTATTGCAGACAAAGACTTAACAGCCTATTTATTTGTCTATTTCACAGGAAATGCTATTGAGGATGAAGCTGTTCGATATGCTGTCAGTGCAGACGGATATCATTATTATCACCTTAACAATAACAAACCGGTTATAGACAGCAAAGTAATCAGTTCTACAGGCGGCGTCCGGGATCCGCATATTTTGCGTGGAGACGACGGAAAAACATTTTATATGGTATTGACCGATATGACTTCATCAAAAGGATGGGACAGTAATCGCGCCATGATTTTACTAAAAAGTACTGACCTGATAAAATGGCAAAGCAGTGTTGTAAATATTCAAACCACATATCCCGGAAACGAAAACCTGAAAAGAGTTTGGGCACCACAAACCATTTACGATGCCAAAGCTGGTAAGTATATGATTTATTTTAGTCTGCAGCATGCCGGAGGACCTGATAAAATTTACTACGCTTATGCGAATAAAGATTTTACAGCTTTAGAAAGTGCTCCAAAATTACTTTTCGTTCCTAAATCTGAAAAAGCTTGCATTGACGGAGATATTATTGAAAAAGACGGTATTTATCATCTTTTTTATAAAACTGAAACAGAAAGTCCTGGTATAAAAGTAGCCACAACAACCGATTTGACATCTGGAAAATGGACAGAAAACGATAATTATCTGCAACAGACCAAAGATGGAGTAGAAGGTTCCGGTATCTTCAAACTAAATAATTCTGATGATTATATTTTGATGTATGATGTTTATACAAAAGGAAGATATCAATTTACAAAAACGAAGGATTTAGAAAATTTTACGGTTATCGACAATGACATTTCAATGGATTTTAATCCGCGTCACGGAACGATTCTGCCAATAACACGTTCTGAGCTTAAAAGAATTACAAATAAATGGGGAATGCCGGCGAAATACCCAAAAGTAAATAACAACCCGGTTCTGGAAGGATATTACGCAGATCCGGATATTTTATATTCCAACAAAACAAAGAAATATTACATCTATCCAACCAGTGATGGATTTGATGGCTGGTCCGGGACTTATTTTAAAACCTTTTCTTCAGATAACTTAAAAGACTGGAAAGACGAAGGCGTAATTTTAGATCTTAAAAAAGACGTCACCTGGGCAAACCGAAATGCCTGGGCGCCATGTATCGTAGAGAAAAAGATAAAAGGGAAATACAAATATTTTTATTATTTCACTGCAGCACAAAAAATAGGTGTTGCTGTATCAGATAGTCCAACAGGGCCATTTAAAGACAGTGGAAAAGCTTTGGTAGCTGCCAGACCCGAAGGAGTAAAAGGTGGACAGGAAATTGACCCGGATGTTTTTACGGATCCTAAAACCGGAAAAAGTTATTTGTATTGGGGTAATAATTATATGGCCGTAGCCGAATTAAATACGGATATGATTTCATTCAAAGGAAGCACAAAATTAATTACCGTAGATAAAACTTTCCGTGAGGGAACTTACATCATATACAGAAAAGGAACGTATTATTTTATGTGGAGTGAAGACGACACCAGAAGTCCGAATTATAAAGTACGATACGGAACTTCAAAATCGCCTTTAGGTCCAATTGAAATTCCTCAAAACAATATTGTAATCCAGGGAATTCCCGATCAGGGAATTTATGCAACCGGACATAACTCAGTATTGCAAATCCCGAACAAAGACGAATGGTACATCACGTATCACAGATTTTCCTATCCAACAGGAATAAAAATGGGTGAGGCCGGAGGTTTTCACCGCGAAGTCTGCATCGATAAACTGGAATTTAACCCGGACGGAACCATAAAACAAGTAATCCCTACACATGAGGGAATACCTGCAATTAAATAGTTTAAGTTTTGGTTTAGTTGTGAAAAGCTGCTCTATTTTGCCCCGGAGCAGCTTTTTTCTATTTTATGAATTTTCAGTTTTTTAGATTAGGAGCTGATTCCTGCTATCCGCTGTATCTTTTTCTGGCTAAAGAAGCCAGAAAAAGGATGTCGCTTCTATCAGGGCTAGGGTTTTAGGTTTCATATGAATGTTTGTGCATTACTAATTTTATGTTAGCGTTTTTAAAGACATAAACGATGTGTGCTAAAGACTATTTAAATTACAATTTCTTACTACAAAAGTATGAGACAAATTAATCCCCCTAATTAATGATTAATAGGAAATTATCATATATTTGAATAACAATAAAATTTGACATTTGTCAGACATAACCACCCAATTTAGGAGTGATAAGTCGGATGTCGTCAGATATATATACAAGTTGGCGATAATACGCGCAAAATGAGGAAAAATTCAACAACTTTAAACAACCAATGAATAAAAAAATTTTCATATCTTATAGCTGGGGAAACAGTGAAGATCAAGAATGGATAGTTAACTTGGCAACAAGATTAATGAATGACACAGTAGATGTTGTATTAGACAGATGGTCGTTAAAAGATGGACACGACATTTATAGTTTTATGGAAGAAATGGTGAAATCTGAAGAAATATTTAGAGTTCTTATTATTTCAAATAAAAAATATACAGAAAAAGCAAATATAAGAGAAGGTGGAGTTGGAACTGAAACTCAAATAATCACTCCAAACATCTATTCAAAAGAAAAGCAAGAAAAATTTATTCCAGTTGTATTAGAAAGAGATGAAAATGGAGAGCCTTTCCTTCCTATTTATTTAAAAAGTAGAAAATATATTGATTTTTCTAGAGTAGAAAGTTTTGAAGATAGCTATGAAGAACTTTTAAGAAATATTCTCGAAGTTCCTTCAATACCAAAACCAAAACTTGGAATTAAACCACCTGTTTACATTACAGAAAGAACGGTTAATTTATCTGAAACAAATAATAAACTAAGAACAATTGAAAATCAATTAAAAAAAAACAATTCAGTTTCTACCAAAGAACTTAACAATTTTATAGATTTATTTTTAGAGAACTTATGGAATTTTGAACAAAAGGATACACCAAATAATTTTAATTTATATGGAGAACAATTGTTCAATAGTTTGATATCATACAAACCATTAAGAGAAGATTACATAAAATTTGTTGACATTCTTTCTTCTAATGAAATTGATAACTCAGAAGAAACATTAATTGAATTTTTTGAAAATGCTCCAATATTTAATATCCCAAGAGAGGAAATTGGAAGCTGGACTACAACAAGATTTGAAATATTTAAAATTATTTTTCACGAACTTTTTATATACACAATAGCCGTTTGTTTAAAAAACAAAAATTATGAATTGGTTGCAGATTTGTTACATTCAAAATATTACAAAAAAGACAAATATAAAAGTAAATCTGAACCGGAATCATTCGTTTTTTTATATAATTATCACGAAAATTTAGAAAATTACAGTTTTCGAGTTTTTAATAAAATAACTGGATTTGGAGATTATATAATTACAAATTTATCAGAAAACTTAAAAAAAGAAGATTTAATCTTAGCTGATACATTATGTTATTTCGTTAGTTACTTAGACAAGAATAGTATATATGATACTTGGTTTCCTAATACTTATTTATACGGAGAAAGGTCTAACACAAATTTCTTTGAAAAAATAACTTCGGAAAAGCATTTTGAAAAAATAAAAAAAATATTCAACATAAATACAAAAGAAGAATTACAAGAAAAGTTGAATTCATCTATGAATAACTCAAAAGAGAAAATTAGATATGGAAGGGGATCATTTAATTCTATTCCTTTTATTTTCGAACTAGTCAAACCCGAAACTATAGCTACTTACAGATAGTACTACCGGTAGCGCGAGAACGTTATGTGATAGTTTTCTAAACCGAGAATATGAACAATAAAGATGAAATATTAAAATACTTTTCAGATAGTGAAGGACTAATAAGTACTTTAAATTCCTTTTTTAAGGAACTAGACAGAAGGAATTTAACGAAAATTTCCAGCATTGATATAAGCGAAAAACACGGATCGATCACTATTCGATTTAAAGTTAATGAAAAAGAAAAGGAAATCATTGTAGATAAGATTGTCAAAAAATATCAAAACATTCTAAATGTGCAATGTTTCAAATGTGGCAAACTTAACGGAAGAGAAGATTATTTGTGTAATGAATGTATGGAGAAATTTCGTGAGGAAAACGCATACAAGGACATAAATTCTGAAGGATTTTCATATATTGAAGAACACTACAATCGTATAAGAAAATTTACAAAGTGGACTGAATTGGAGAAAATAGAGCTAATAAAACAAGATGCTTTTGGAAGAATAATAGAAGAAATCAAATTTAAACTACTTGAAAAGAAATCAATAGAAATACCAAATGATTTACCAATAGAAACAGATATTATTTATTGTAGTTATTTGACCAGAAACTTTTACACATTATTAAAAAGTATACCTAAAAAACTTTTATCTGCTACTGACATTGTTGACATAGAAAAAACTTTTAAAAATTTAGAAAATGAATTCGACAAATGGCGGTTAGAAAATTAAACCATCACATAACAGCCACTACAACGGATTTGGGCAATTGGCTTAATGGGAAAATGGTTTTGTATTTGGGATGATTTGGCAAATCCGAAAATAGGGCTTAATTTAGTCCCAAACCCGCTGTAGCGCGAGAACGTTGTATGACATTTTAAAAGAGAGAGAGTGCAAAAATCAAATTCAATATTTTTAAAAACCCAATTAACTAAATTTCTATCAGAAATAGGAATTGAAAATTTTTTGATTGAAGACCCCGACGAGTTGGAATATATTATTGAATATGACCCCGAAGAAAAACAAGGGTCGAAAACTAACTCTGATGATATTATGAAATTTTGGTCATTACCCGAAAAAATTGGTAAAAGACAAAGCTTAAATGAGATTTGTGATAATTTGACAACATATAAAAATGAATTGCCACTGTGGATAAAATTAGCACCAACCGAAAATAGCAACGTCTTAAAATTATTAATAAGCAAAAGATTTAGAAAATTACAGATAATTGAAGAATGGCATACTTCTAATGAATACAAACCAATACTGAAATAAAAACGTCATACAACACACGCTACAAGCAATTTGGGTATTTGGTTTAATGGAAAAATTGGTTTGTATTTGGAAGATTTGGCAAATCCGAGAATAGGGATTAATTTAGTCCCAAACCCACTGTAGTACCAGAACGTTGGTGGCAATTTTGCGAAACATCTACATTAGTTAACAAGAAATAAAAAAATGAAATTAACAATTACAATCGGACTTCTTTTAATTGGACATCTTACATTTGGACAAGACAGAATTCAAAAAATTGACAGTTTACTTAATTCTCTTTATTCAAAAGAGAAAATCAATGGAAATTTTCTAATTGCAGAAAAAGGGAAAGTTATTTATAGCCATAGTTTTGGACTTGCAAACGAAACAACAAAAGATAAATTGAACGAAAATTCGATTTTTGAATTGGCATCTTGTTCAAAGCAGTTTACAGCTATGGGGATAATGATACTTAAAGAAAAAGGGAAGTTGAATTTGGACGATGACATCAAAAAATACTTGCCCGAACTTTCTTTTTACAAAGGTATAACTGTAAGAAACTTATTAAATCATACTGGAGGTCTACCTGACTATATGAAGCTTATGGATAGTTTATTTGACAAATCTAAAATTGCCACTAACAAAGACATAATTAATATATTTAGTAAACATCAACCAAAAATATTATTTGAGCCAAATACTAAATGGGAATATAGCAACACGGGCTATGCACTATTGGCATTAATAATTGAGAAAGCATCGGGTTTGACATACGCTGACTATCTAAAAACAGCTATTTTCCAACCGTTGAAAATGAAAAATACCTTTGTCTACAATCGTAGATTATCGCCAAAGAAAATTGACAATTATGCTTTTGGTTATGTTTACTCAGATAGTTTGAAAAAATATGTTTTACCAGACGAATTGAAAGAAACTAAAATAGTTATTTGGCTTGATGGTGTTGTTGGAGACGGAGGAGTTAATTCAACTGTAAAGGATTTATTGATTTGGGATAGAGCATTATACACCAATAAATTACTCACAAAAGAGGGAATGAAAGCAGTTTTTGAATTAGCAACTTTGAAAGACGGAGCTAAAAGGAATTATGGTTTTGGTTGGGGAATTGAAGAAAATGCTGATTTTGGAAAAATTGCAAACCATGACGGTGGTTGGCCAGGTTATGTAACTTTTATCGATAGACATATTACAAATGATAAAACAATAATAATACTTCAAAATCACAACAACGTTACAATTCCTTCAAAAGCAATTAGAAGTATTCTATATAATAAACCATTACCTGTACAAAAAATCAGAAAAGAAATTATTATTACAAATGAAGAACTTCAAAAGTTTGTTGGGACTTATCAAGTTGAAAAAGATTTTGAAATCAAAATTTCATTAGATAAAGACCAACTATTTTCACAATTGACAGGACAAAATGTGTTCCCGATATTTGTAGAAAGTGAAATGTTATTTTTCTATAAAGTAGTAGATGCACAAATTCAGTTTGAAAAGAACGAAAAAGGAGAAATTTCAAATTTGTTTTTATTACAGAATGGAAATAAGATAGAAGCAAAACGGACGAAATAAAAACTGCCACCAACACACGCTACAAGCAATTTGGGGATTTGGCTTAATGGAAAAATTGGTTTGTATTTGTAAGATTTAGCAAATCGGAAAGATAACGCTGATTTAATCCCAAACTGTTTGTAGCGCGAGAACGTTGGCTGTGATTTAACGAACCCGAAACGGACACAATGAACAAAATACAAAAATCGATTTTCGGACTGAATTTAATTTATGACAAGGGTTCAAAAGATGAATTATTGTCCCTTGCAAAGGGACTTTTTGACGAATCTGAGCTTAAATCAATTTCACTTTTCGACAATTGTTATTCTTCTTTGACTTGGAATAATAATTTAAAGAAGCAATTTGACGATAACACAATTTCTTTTGAGAATAGATTAGATTATGTTACAAGTATAAATGATCACATAATAAGAATGCATCAATTAAACTATTTGTTAAGAGCGTTGCTTACAAATAATGAAGTTATTGAAGCTCTAAAGACTTTAGAAAAATATTCTGAACTAGAGGTTAGAATTTTTGACAATCCAAAAGTTATTGGTTATCGATTGCTTTTAGAATACTACGCAGAAATATCTGATTACGAAAAGTTTATTGAGTTAATAAAGCAATGTGAAATATCAAAAGAGAAAAACCAAATACAAAGAATTAAAAACATTTTCATTGCAAACTTTGCTTTGAAGTTCGGTATCGAAAAAGTAATTAAGGTTTTAAACACAAAAGTATTTGGAGAAAAATATATTTACTGTGCCTTAATTGCATTGACAAAGCAAGTTGATTATATGACAATGAAGAACTTATTAGCTAACAACACATTCTTTAACACATTTGACAGCAACAATAAAACCCAAATTTTAGTGGAAACATTTGAAAATGCTGCAAAGAATCAAAATTTTTCTGATTTGAACTTTGAAGAATTGTATGAAAAAGTTTTGTCTATTGACCCAAAAATTAAGGCAGGTGTTGTGCGTTTAAAAGACATTCTTTTTGTTAAACTTGGACAATATTCAACTAAATTGGATTATGTGATTAGATGTAAAAAAGAAATTACAAGTAATGAAATGAAAAAAGAATTATCGATAGTTGAGCAACAATTAAAAAAATAAACCACAGCTAACAACACCTACAAGAAATTGGCGGTTCAGTGGTTAAATGAAGCATTGTGCTTCGTATCAAGTTCAGTGCAGACAGTTTTGTGCTTCGAAATCGCCAACTTCTTGTAGCTGCCAACCGTTAGCTGTTATGTTAAAAAAAAAATACTGTAATGAAAAATGAAATTATAATCGGAAGATTAAAAGAAAGTGAAAATCAATTAGAAAAAATTGTAACTGAAAGTCTAAAACTAACAAAGAATAAAACTCAATCTGAATTTTATAAACTTTGGAAAGATCATGACAGCAATAAATATATTGAAAGTATGTTCAATGATTTGAAAACAAACATTGACAAATATTGGTTGAATGATAAGTACAATAAAGACATGAATAAAAGCTTCAATATGCTTTATTTCGAACATAGTGGACTTTACGGTGGAGAATTTGACACATTTGCCATCGATTTCAATTACAATAGCAATCAATCACCCATTTTTGAAACTATGGATGATAGACTTAATTATTTAGAAAATATTTCTTGTTTACCTGGTTGTGAAATTCCATTACTTTACGATTTGACAAGAGAAATTCAGGGAAAAGAAGATGATTTCGATGATTGGGATGACTTAATGGACATTTATAATTTATTTGAAACCACAGCACTTATTGAAGCACATAAAACATTTTTAAGGGCTGACAATGAAAAGCTGTTTAGTAAATTGAATTTTAAAAAGCCTTTTTATTTAGTGGTTGGTGAACACGATGCAGGAGCTCCTAAATTAATATATGTAATTGAATAAAATACAACAGCTAACAGCTACTACAACGGATTTCTGCAATAGGCTTAATGGGAAGTTGGTTTATATTTGGGATGAGCTGGTAAATCCGAAGAATGGGCTTAATTTAGACCCAAACCCGCTGTAGTACCAGAACGTTGTGCGAAATACTCGAAAACCGAACAGAATCTAAAGAAATTTAAATGGGAAAAACTGACGATGTTGATCTAATGTTAATTCTTAATCCTCACGGTTGGGGAACTTGTTTATTTTTTATTGAAAGTAAAATTACAATAGTAGATTTAACTTTAACATTTGGAAATCCATTTATTGATTTAATACAATCATTAGAAAATATAATTAATAATCAAAATGAAACAGAATTTTATTGGTTTGGCGAACCTGGAGGAAATAGAATTAGAATTAATAAAATAATAAATCAACAGAATAAAGTAAATGTTTCAATTGAAGAGTTTGATGAGGAATTCGGTGAAAAAATAGAGGATTATGAAACCAAAGTAAGTTTTGAAATAAAGACTAAGCATTTATTGATACTTTTTTATAACCAATTAAAGAAAACCGAAATGCTAATGAAAGATACTGAATATGCTAGTAAACGAAAAAATGATTTTCCATTTGATGAATTCAAAAAATTTGAAACAAACTACACGGAATATATAAATAGAAAATGCTAAAAGTACGATCGCATAACAGCTACTACAACGGATTTTGGCAATTAGCTTAATGGAAAGTTGTTTTTGTATTTGGGATGTTTTGGCAAATCCGAAGAATGGGCTTAATTTAGTCCCAAACCCGCTGTAGTACCGGAACGTTATAGGTAATTTTAAACACTATCGGTAAATTCAATAACTTAATGCAACAAACTATAATTTATTTTTTATGGAAAAAAAACTTAGAACTCACATAGAAGAGGTAGTAGTTTTAACGGATAACGAGTTTTCAAATATAAATGCCCTTTTCACTCCAAAAAAATTTAAAAAGAAGGAATTTCTTATCGAAGAAGGTAACGATGTAAAATATGCTTATTTTGTAGTATCTGGACTTTTAAAACTTACTTATACCAATGAATCTGGAAAGTCGCACATAATATCTTTTGCAATGGAAAATTGGTGGGAAAGTGACTTTCCGGCTTATTTCACTCAAACCAAAGCAAGCATGTCATTACAATGTTTGGAAGATACCAACGTATTATGTATTTCTTTAGAAAATTATCAAAAGGTATGTTCACAGTTTCAAAAAATGGAAAGTTTCTTACTCAAAAAAGCAAATTCTGGTTTTATTGGTGCACAAAAACGTATTATATCGTTATTGACCAGCAATGCAAAAGAACGTTATGCTCAGCTATCAAAACAATATCCCGGACTATTACAAAGAATACCGAAAACCCAGCTTGCATTATATTTAGGGGTTTCAAGAGAAACACTAAGCAGACTTTATTCATAAAATACAAATAAGCTAAATTCGTGATGTAGCTCACACATTTCTGATTTTTTTCTTCACAATTTTGTAGTGTAATTTTTAAAGAAAAAAAATGAAAAAACAATTAACAAACGTAGCTATAACATTATTAACAATTATAAGTGTTTCAGCGCAGAGTAAAAAAAATCAAATGGAAAAGCGAATCACCAACCCTTGGGAATGGCAAAATGCCCGTAGTTATGTGCAGGCTGTCGAAGTAAAAAATGTAGAAAGCACACTATATATATCGGGCCAAACAGCCACAGACTTTGAAGGAAAAGCAAGTACTGACAGTATGAAAAGTCAATTGACTCAGGCCATACAAAATTTGGAACAAGTAATCAAAGAGGCTGGTTATGAATCAAAAAATATTGTACGATTGAATATTTACACCACATCTTCAGAAGAATTTATTGAATGTTTTGATGTTTTTCAGAAATGGATTGAAAAAAATAATATTAAGCAAGTCAGCACATTACTTGAAGTTAAAAGCCTTTTTGAAACATTAAAAATTGAGTTAGAGGCGACTGTAGTGAAGTAAGGAAATCCAAACTGGCGCTCGTTTATACACAACACTCTGGTGCTTGCCTGCGGCGAGTACCTACATAAAATTAAAACACAAAAGGTAGCGTTTGCAACGCGGTAAATAAAACACTATTCAATACTTTCATCTGAAAATTTTAAAATAATAATTGAATCAGATATTCAAGTTATTTGGGGTGTAATTTCTGCAGTAAGGAAATCTGAAAACCCAAAATTTGACAAAGAAAAGTTTCCATATGTTGAAGGAAACGACAACGTTTGGAATAAAGACAAATTTAAAGTTGAAAACTCAATTTTTTGAAATAACTGCCTGGGATAGTTCATATACAATCATGAAATTTAAAGATGCAGAAATATCAGAAAAATTTAAGAATCACTTTGACGAAGCAATAGAATTAGATAAATACAAATTTTAGAACATAAAATATAGCGCATAACACATGTTTCAATCGATTTATGGATTTAGTGGAATTACCATTTTATTTCATATTTTCGTTTAGAAGAAAATACTCTGCTATAAAGCTCGCAAACAGCTTGAAGAGTGAGAACGTTACCTGTTATATTGACAAATCGACTTTTGTAAATAAACTAATGAATAGGACAAAAACAAGTATACAGTTAGAATGGGAAAAATTCAGCCACTTATTCAAGCGAGAAGAGGTTTGGGCAAAAACAATTTTACTAAAAGAAGGGGAAATCGCTAAAAAAATTTACTTCATTGAAAAAGGTTGCTTTAGACTTTCTTTCAATAATGATGGTAAAGATATTACCTTTCAATTTTTCTTTGAGGGTGAGGGTATTTCATCTGCCGAAAGTTTTCGATATAATCAGCCAAGCCTTTATTCGATTGAGAGTCTGGAATCATCTATAGTACATTCACTTACTAAAACAGACTATTTTAAAATCATTAAAAATTCACCATTAATTAAGCAAGACATCGAAGAACAAACCATTCAACGGCTTTTATACATCGAAAAACTCTTTCTGTCCAGGATAAAAAACAGCCCGGAAGAACGATATAAAGAATTATTAGAGCAATACCCAAAAATCCTTCAAAGAGTGCCTCAGCATTATATTGCTTCTTTTTTGGGTATAACCGCTATTTCTTTAAGCAGAATCAGAAACAGGCGATAGCATTTATTAACAATTGTTATCTTTTAAAAATTGTTTTATTACGAATTTTGTTTCAACAAAAGTTAAAAACTAAAATTCTAAAACCATGAAAAAATTCACAATTCAAATTCCTGACAAAGATATTGAATATCTCAGTCAAAGGCTTACAAATGCCCGTTGGTTTAATTCAACTATTGACAATAACTGGGGGAAAGGTGTGCCAGTGAAGTATTTAAAAAAAGTAGCAGACTATTGGCTAAACAAATTTGATTGGAAAAAACAAGAGGCTATCCTCAATAAATTTCCGCAATTTATCTCGGAAATTGATGGGCAAAATATCCATTATTTACATGTTAAATCAGCAAAGTCAAATGCCACACCGTTGATGCTTATTCATGGTTGGCCAGGTTCATTTGTAGATTTTATCAAACTTATCGAACCGCTTACCAATCCACAAACTGAAGACCAAATTGCTTTTGATTTGATTATTCCTTCTATTCCCGGTTTTGGTTTTTCAACGCCAGTAAAAGACAAAGGTTGGAATATGATTAGAATTGCGAAAGCATTCACAACATTAATGAAGGAACTGGGTTATGAGAAGTTTGCCGTTCATGGTGGCGATATGGGTGCTGGTATAGTTGGTATCATGTCAGGTGTTGCGGCATACAGCTTAATTGGTACACATATCAACTCGGATTTTTTTGCAGTTGCGGGGCTTGGGATGTTTCCTTCTGATAATTCATTTTTTACAAATGAGGAAAACATGAGTTTAGAACGAATGAAACAATACAAAAAAGACGGAACAGCATATTTAGAAATCCAGTCTACAAGACCACATACCATTGGCATTGCATTATCAGATAGCCCAATCGGCCAATTGGCCTGGATACTTGAAAAATATAAAGAATGGTCAGATGAAGATAAAAATTTACCAGAAGATACTATTGATATTGATCAAATTCTAACGAATGTTTCACTATACTGGTTCAATCAATTAGGTGCATCAAGTGCAGAGATTCTTGCTGAAAATATGAGTATGGCTTTCGATTGGGGTGGCGATAATTTGCAGGAAGCCAATCAATGGACTCCCCCAAAAGTTCAATCAGCGATAGCTTGTTTTGGAAAAAAAGAAGATGAATCTTTATTAAAAAAATTGACTTCATTTATGGGTGAACCAAATAGATGGACTTTTTATGATAAAGGTTGCCATTTCCCAGCAATGGAAGTACCCACCTTGCTGGTAAATGATATTAGAGAATTTTATTCAGGCAAAATTAAATAAGATGAATAGAAAAGAAATCATACAGCTACGCTTGTTTAATCAAGGTTTATCAACTAATTGTTTTGAAAAATCTGATGAAGTTGTAGCTCATTTTGGGGCAATACAGGCTCAAGATTATTTAATGGCACTTTGGGCGGTAGGTTTACGCATAAAAAGCCCCAATCGAAGCGCTATTGAAAACCTAATCAATTCGGGTGAAATTATCCGAACTCATATTTTGCGACCTACCTGGCATTTGGTGCATCAAAAAGATATTCGGTGGATGCTGGAACTTTCGGCACCTAATGTAAAAAAAGCTACACAGTATGTTGATAAAAAAGAAGGGTTGACAGATGAACTATTCTTAAAAGCATGGAAAATAATTGAGCAAAAATTCAGAGAAATTGATAATCTTACCAAAGAGGATATAATGACGTATTTATCGGAGCAACAAATCACAGTTGGTAACTTGTTGGCAACACAAATCATTATTAGAGCCGAATTAGAAATGCTTTTATGTAATGGAGAAAAAAAAGGAACCTATGCTCTTTTTGAAAAAAGAGTACCCATGACTGGTAAAATCTCAAAAGTAGAAGCCATTACAAAACTTACGCAGTTGTATTTTAAATCACGAGGACCTGCCACTTTAAAAGATTTTGCATGGTGGAGTGGTTTGAGTTTGGGTGATGCGAAAATAGGGATTGCTGAATTAGACAAACGGCTTGAGTATTTTATATTTAATGATTTGAAATATTATTATTTTAAGATTGAAAGTAATATTCCCCAAAAAACTACTTTCGCTTTATTACCGTGTTACGACGAATATACAGTAGGTTATTCAGAAGGTAGAGATATAGTTTTACCAACTGATTTGGATAAGTCAAAAATCGGGAACGGTATTTTTAAATCAATAATTTTATCTGAAAATGAAATTGTCGGCACTTGGAGAAAAAGCAAAAAAAGTCCCTATTTTGAAATTCAGACATTTTCAGACAACAAAGAAATTCTGACAATGAATGCCAAAAAACATATCGAAAAATTTAACACATTCTCCAGATAAGTTGAAATTGAAGACCACACTGGCATTCGTTTACACACAAATCTGGTGCTTGCCTGTGGCGAGTACCTACATAAATTAAAATACAAAAAATAGTCTTTGACACAGTAATAAAACCTTATGAAAAGCTGTGCAAATGTCATTTGCACAGCTTAGGTGAGAATACTGTTTGTCTGGGAATGTAGAAACTGCTGTTTTTTAGGTTAATCTTAATTTATTGCAACTCCTTCATACAGCGTAGTGATTTTATTAAAATCTTTTGCCATAAGTGCTGTACTGCTAAAAACACTTGCTGGTTTAAGATTGTTTAAATTATCAAATGATTTTTTTAAGAAATCCCATTCCGATTTTTGAAATTTAAGTAATTCCTTTATTTCCATTGTGTTCTCGGATGTTGCAAGGAGGATATTGATACCATTTTCAAAACCTTCTATGCTTTCACTTAACTCCTTGTTGAGATTAGTGTATGGAACTTCCCAGTATTTGGCAGTATATAACATTGCTATACGCTGCAAGTACATGCGTTGACGCCCACACTCATTGGTAAGTTTTGCTCCTCTGTTATTGTTATTGGCTTGCAATTTTTGCACCACTATTTCAGATATGGTAAGTAGGTCGTTTGAGTTCTTGATGATAGTGGTAGCTTGACTTATGTCTGGCGTGTCGGTAACTACTTGTCGGAATTTAGCCCAGATAGATTCTTCCATCCGCAAGGCATCTTTAAGGTCTTGAGCCTTGGCAAATAAAGTCAAATCATGAAGGTTTTCGTTAAAGATTGAGGTGACTTCATCCATGTCGGCTTTGGCTTCCTCTATTCTAATTCCTGCTCCTATGAGCAGATAATCTTTTGCCATACGCTGTGATAAGGCACGCTGAAGACCGGCTTTGTTTATGGCAGCTCGCAAAGTTATGGTTTGGGCACTTGTTGTCATGGATACTAGTAAAAATGCAATAAAAAGAGGTACTCTTTTTTTCATGGTAATTTGGTTTAAGGGGTTTTTAATTTAGTTTGTATAGAAAGGGAAAAAATTTACATTACCAGTATTGGTAAATTCGTTTATTGTAATAATTGTATAGAGGGGAAGTGCAGGCTTTTTATGAACATTTTCTTCAATAATCAGATCTTTATTTTCATGAACTGTTATAAAAAAAAGTTGACCTCATGGGCGGGTATCAAGTTTTTATGGGGAAGTCATGTTTTATTCTTTTGATAGGATTCGATAGAAAAACAGCCCTGATACAGATTACCCTACCAAAGAACTGTTATTTATAAAAAAATAAAAGGAGGAATAGAATTTTTTATAAATCGAGAGATTATGGTATTTTTTATCACAAGTGATTTTTATTGGAAAAGATTGAGCAGCACCTTTTTCAATTCTCAATTTTCCAATGTATTTTGCGTCAAAAACCAAGGAAACATAATTATGATGTTCCCGGTAACCTATGTCTTGAAGAGAGATTGAACATTCTTTCCCTGTAAAATTGAACGAAACCGAAGAAGCTGTTCCGATTAGCACAACATTATTATCCTGAAGTTTGTCAACCTGGCCTTCATAAAGAAATGTATTGATTTTATTTTGTGAAGTCGAAACAATCGAAATCAACAAAAACAAAATTAAAAGCGGTATTTTTTTGAAAAACATAATTTATTTGTTAAAATATAAACACTATTAACAAATATACCCTAAATGAGTTATCAAAAAAGATACTAAAATATCAAAATGCAATAAAAAAACACCAAAAACAGTTCTGTCATTTATTCAGCTCCGGCATTCATTAACAACCATAAATGTTCAAAACCTTATTTAGGTTTGAGAATATCAAATTAAAATACAAAATGTAGCGTGTGCGGTAAATAAAACTAAAGCAACTATTAAAAGAGTTCTTTCTTTATGAATAAAATTACCAATGAGTTAAGACAACTCTTTTTTCAAAAACTTAGCCGTATAGCTTTTTTTACTTTTCGCAACTTCTTCCGGAGTTCCTTTTGCAATAAGTTCTCCGCCGCCTTTTCCTCCTTCAGGACCAATATCGATAATATAATCGGCAAGTTTAATGACATCCATATTATGTTCGATAACAAGAATCGTATTTCCCTTATCAACCAGTTTGTTAATCACATCCATTAAAACACGAATGTCTTCAAAATGCAATCCTGTTGTTGGCTCGTCGAGAATATAAAATGTATTTCCGGTATCTTTTTTAGACAATTCTCCTGCCAGTTTGATACGCTGTGCCTCACCGCCGGAAAGCGTTGTGCTTTGCTGGCCAAGAGTGATATACCCTAAACCAACATCCTGAATTGTTTTTACTTTTCGGTAAATTTTAGGAATATTTTCAAAAAACGGAACCGCTTCATCCACTGTCATATTCAACACATCCGAAATAGATTTTCCTTTATATCGAATCTCCAATGTTTCCCTGTTAAAACGTTTGCCCTGACAAGTTTCGCATTCTACATAAACATCAGGCAAAAAGTTCATTTCGATAGTTCTAACTCCGGAACCTTCACAGGTTTCACAGCGACCGCCTTTTACATTAAAACTAAAACGTCCTGCTTTGTAACCACGAATCATACTTTCAGAAGTCATGGTAAACAGGTTTCTGATTTCAGTAAAAACTTCAGTATAAGTTGCCGGATTCGAACGTGGCGTTCTTCCAATCGGACTTTGGTCAATATCAATTACTTTGTCAATATGTTCTAAACCTTCTATTTTTTTATAAGGCTGTGGTTTTTTCACACCATTAAAATAATAAGCATTTAAAATAGGGTAGAGTGTTTCGTTTATCAAAGTTGATTTTCCGCTTCCTGAAACCCCAGTCACACAAATCATTTGCCCTAAGGGCAATTCAATCGTAACATTTTTTAAGTTATTTCCGGTTGCTCCCGAAAGTTTCAAAAATTTACCATTTCCTTTGCGTCTCTCTTTTGGAATCTCCAGTTTCATTTTACCATTCAGATATTGAGCAGTAATCGTGTTCGATTTTAAAGTTTCGGCCGGAGTTCCAATACTGATGATTTCTCCACCGTATTTTCCGGCTTTAGGTCCAATATCAATCACATAATCGGCGCGTTCAATCATGTCTTTGTCATGTTCAACCACAATAACCGAATTTCCAATGTCTCGTAATTGCTCCAATGAATGAATCAGTTTTTCATTATCTCTTTGGTGCAAACCAATACTTGGTTCATCCAAAATATATAAAACGCCAACCAATTGTGAACCAATTTGTGTTGCCAATCGAATACGTTGAGCTTCACCACCCGAAAGTGATTTTGAACTTCGGCTTAAAGCCAAATAATTCAAACCAACGTTCATAAGGAAGTTCAAACGGTCTTTAATTTCTTTAACTACCTCAGAAGCAATCAAAAGCTGCTTGTCTGACAAATGGTTATTCAAATCCTGAAACCATGCAGTCAAATCAGAGATATCCATATCACACAATTCAGTGATGTTTTTATCATTGATTTTAAAAAATAAAGCTTCTTTTTTTAAACGTGAGCCTTCGCAAACCGGACAGTTAATTTCGTCCATAAAATCTTTTGCCCAGCGTTTTATAGTGGTCGAAGAAGTTTCATCATATTGATTTTTGATGAAATTGGATATTCCTTCAAAATCAATTTTATAATCGCGTGTAACACCTAAATCTTTTGAGTTTACGACGAATTTATCTTTTCCGCCATGAAGAATCATAGTCATGGCTTCTTCCGGAATTTTTTCAATCGGATCAGTAATTTTGAAACCAAATTTTTCTCCGATAACTTCTAATTGCTTAAAAATCCAGGACGATTTATATTCGCCAAGCGGAGCAAAACCGCCACTTTTGATAGATAATTTCGGATTCGGAATGATCTTTTTTACGTTTATTTCATGTACAGTTCCCAATCCGTTACAATGCGGACAAGCTCCTTTTGGAGAATTGAAAGAAAATAAATTCGGTTCCGGATTTTGATACGAAATACCAGTTGAAGGACACATTAAATTTCTACTGAAATAACGCACTTCATTGGTGTCCTGATCTAAAATCATCAGAACATCTTCGCCATGATGCATCGCAGTATTAATGCTTTCAGCCAGTCGTTTTTGATTGTCAGATGTATCTTCAATCAGCATTCTGTCGACTACAATTTCGATATCATGCGTTTTATAACGATCTAGTTTCATTCCGGAAACTAAATCCTGAACGTCACCATTTACACGAACTTTCAGAAATCCCTGTTTGGTAATTTGCTGGAATAATTCGGCGTAATGTCCTTTTCTGGCTCTAATAATCGGTGCCAGAATATTGATTCGTTTTCCGCTGAAATCCTGAATAATCAAATCCTTAATTTGCTCATCAGAATACGAAACCATTTTTTCGCCTGTGTTGTAACTGTACGCATCAGCGCCACGAGCATAAAGAAGCCTTAGAAAATCGTATATTTCAGTAATCGTTCCAACAGTAGAACGCGGACTTTTACTGGTTGTTTTTTGTTCAATCGCAATTACGGGTGAAAGTCCGTCGATTTTATCAACATCAGGGCGTTCTAAACCACCAAGAAACTGTCTGGCATAAGCCGAAAAAGTTTCTACATAACGACGTTGTCCTTCAGCATAAATGGTATCAAATGCCAAAGATGATTTTCCCGAACCAGAAAGCCCTGTAATGACTACAAGTTTCTCACGCGGAATAGAAATATCGATATTTTTTAGATTATGAACTCTTGCACCAAGAACTTCAATAGTATTGTCTTTATCTAGCATAAATTTGAGCAAAACGCAAAGTTACCACTTTGATTTGTTCTTTTAATGCTAGAGTATAGAAGTTTATGTTAAAAATTGTAACAAAAAACGCCAACCTAGAGTTAGCGTTTTCTTTTTCTGGTAGCCATATATTCTTCGATGGCTTCTTTGGTTGTGTACCAGTTTCGGCCTTCTTTATAAGCATCTATTTTGCCGGTTCGGGCTAATAAACTAACATATTCCTGACCATAAGGAGTTTTTGGCTCACTGACAATATCTGATATTTTTTGATAATCATAATCAGAGCCTGGCATTGCACTTAAATAAATATTTAAAGTTCGCTCTAAAGCTTGGCACATTAAAAGCGTTAGCTTTTGATAATTACCATTATTAGCCTGATTGAGTGCTTCATAATATTTTTTCCTGTCATTTTTAAGAATGATAGCAGGAGGAAAGCCATAACGCATTAATAACAGATTCATGCTCAAACGAACAGTTCGCCCATTTCCATCAAAGAAAGGATGAATCCATACTAGCTTATGATGATAAATAGTAGCCAGTTCAATATCGTTTAAACCTAATGGATTGGTATTGATAAAATCAATTAATTCATCTAAATAATCTGAAACTTTATTGGCATTTGGAGGCATAAAATTGGCTCCGGAAATACGTACGCCGCCATTTCGTAACCGACCTGCAAAATCATCTTCAATAGAACGTAAAACCAATCCGTGAATCGAAAGAACATCAATACTTCGAAGTTTATAGTTATCATCTACAATCGAATATAAATAATCAATAGCCTTATCATGATTATGTGTTTCAAAATGTTCCCGAAGCGATTTTCCTTTAATAGTGATTCCTTCCTGAATAACCATTTGGGTTTCACGTAAACTCATCGTATTTCCTTCAATACTGTTAGAATTGTATGTCCATTCTAAGGAAAGGCTTTCACGAATTTTGTGCAAAGCGATGTTGGGCAGAGGTCTGCTATTTTGCAAATCAAGCCTTTTTTGGTACAATCGGTCGAAAGTTGATTGAAATTCAGTTCTATATGTTAAGTCTATATCCCACATTACCCAACAAAGGTACTTCTTAATATCGGATAATAAAAATTTTAATCTATCCGATATTAAATTATTCAATCGTCATGGACCGTAACTTGGTTCGATAAGCTTCAAGTGCTATAGATTTGGAAATAAAACCGAAATATTTATCATTTCGCAAAACAGGAATAAATGCTGTTTTTGTTTTTTCAAATTTACTCATTACAATTTCCATGCTGTCATAAGTAAAAATGATTGCCGGTGGAGTTTTCATTACATCTTTAATCAATGTATATTTTACACGATATGTGTTGAAAATAATTTCACGAATGTCATTAAAATGAACTACTCCAACAAGATCTTTTTCGTTATTTACAACCGCAAAAACTACCTGATTAGAATGCGAAATAAGATCTACAAGTTTGCCTAAATTTTCATCAGGATGTACTGTTAAATAATCAGTCTGAATGATAGTGTCAATATCTAAAGTTGAGAGAATATTAGAATCTTTATTACTTGTAAAAACATGTCCTTTTTTTGCTAATCCTTTTACATCCAGAGAATATTTTTCAAAACGTTTTGAAATTGCAAAGCTTATAGAAGAAACAATCATAAGCGGAATCATTAGGCTGTAACCACCTGTTATTTCGGCAATTAAGAAAATAGCGGTTAAAGGCGCATGAAACAATCCGCTAAGAATACCTGCCATTCCAACCATTGTAAAATTGCTGATTGGGAGCTTGGATAAACCGATCAGACTAATGAATTTTGAAAAGAAATATCCTAAATAAGATCCTAAAAATAGAGAAGGGGCAAAATTTCCTCCATTACCACCGCTTCCAATTGTTAGTCCTGAAGCAAAGACTTTTACCATCATGGTACATCCGACAAAAAGAAGTAAAACCCATTGATTATTTCTAAAATTCGCAAACAAAGTATTGTCTAATAATTGCCCGGGGTCATTTTCAGATAAGGTTTTAATACTTTCATAACCCTCTCCAAAAAGAGTTGGGAAAATAAAAATAAGCAGGGCTAATAATGAAGAACCAATTAATGCTTTTTTATAAGGGCCAATTTTTAATTTAGAAAAATAGTGCTCAACTTTTTGAAAATTTCGTGCATAATAAACGGCTATAAAACCGGTTAATAATCCTAAAAGCACATAAAAAGGAATATTGTGATAATTAAACGTTTCTTGTTGTTTAAAAGATAATAAAATGCTTTCATCTAATAGAATTGCAGAAACCAAGGCTCCCGTTGCTGCAGAAATCATAATAGGAGTAAAGGCAGAAATACTTACATCAACTAATAAAACTTCTATTGCAAAAAGAACTCCTGCAATTGGTGCATTAAAAGCAGCTGCAATTCCTGCTGCAACTCCACAGCCAATAAGTAAAGTCCTGTCCTTGTAAGGTAACTTATAATTTTGGGCAAAATTTGATCCAAATGCAGCGCCTGTAATAACAATAGGACTTTCCAAACCGGCAGAACCACCCAAACCAACAGTTAAAGAGCTTGTAACAATTTGGGCATACATTTGTTTTTTCGGAATAATACTTGCTTTTTTAGCTACAGCGTATAGTATTTGAGAAGTCCCTTTTTCAATACTTCCGTTAAGAACTCTTTTTACAATAAAAACAGTTAGTAAAATTCCAACAATTGGAAGGATACTATTAATGAAACTTAATTTTAATATTCCGTTGATATATGTAGCAAAAGAAAAAACACTATGGGCAAAAGTTTTTAAAACGATTACTGCCAATGAACAAGATATACCTATTAAAACACTTGAAAAAAAAATAAACTGCTTTGGAGTCATTAATGATTGTGCCAAAGCAATAATGCTTTCTAGTTTTCTAAAATATTTTTTTAGCATTCTCAGTATAAAAAGTTAGGGATATAGCAAATTTAACCTTTTAATCAATAAAATTTAAATAATAAAATCAGTTATTTTAAAAAATAATTATTGAATTAAAGAAGCTGCATGTTTTGCGACAATTCCAAAGTTATATCCTTGGGCAATGTCATATCCTGCGTAATTAACTGCAATCAATTGCCCACATTCGTTAAATACTGGTGATCCGCTCGCTCCATGAGTAGACGTTACATTATATTGGATACTTACTCCATCAGATTCTTTATTTATTTGACCTTCATATACTTGTACTTTTATCCCACGTCGTGTATTGGCAAGAGTCATACCCATTGGATAGCCTATTAAAATGGCATTTGTTCCGGGTTTTATTTTAGAATCATCAGTGATGGCATTATCCAAATCAATGATATTTGTAACAGAACCGGGCAATGTTTCGCTATCCAGTTGCAGGACCGCAACATCTACTTCATCTCCGTCTGCAATTTTATAGACTTTACATTTTAGCCAATCTTCCTTAGAGCCATGCAAGGCTACACTAATTTCAACTGTTTTTGGAGTAATTTTAATATCATCAACACTTACATATTTCACTTCTTTTTCTGTGCCAGACTCTTCTGCTGCTGCTGTAGAGTTGTTGCTGGTTGCATTTTCAGTGTCTTCAGAGGCAACGGCAGCGGTATTTGTAGCTGTAGAATCTATTGTTGTGGCAACGGCAGCAGGGGTTTCTTCTTCAGAATCTTCTTCTTCACCTTCTTCTTCATCATAGTTGCTCCAATTTTTTTCAATAAAAGTTTTGTAGTTTTCTTCGCTTATGGAATCCGGAAGAATGGCTGCAATACGTTCTTTTATATAGTCGTAAGAAGTTGCCTCTTTTTCATCCGGATATAACCAGGGTTCTGCAACGTGGTGATTGGTAACTATTTTTCCGTCTTCTGAAACAAAAAAGCCTGTTCCCGATATTGCTTTATCTTCTAAATTAGTATCACCAACTTCAAGTTGAAAAGGCTTAGAACCTTTTATGGATATTTCGACAGTATAAGTGTGTTTTACTAAAACGACAGCATCTTTATATTTTTCGTAAATTTCTGTCTGACCATTTAAGCACATTACTTCCTTTTTATTGTATTTCGCCCAGATTTTAGGGATGAAAATAATTCCAAGTATAGCAATAATGGCTATTACAGCTCCTATTTTTATGTTTCTTGATTTTTTATTTGGTTGTTTTTCTTCTGAAAAAGATTCTTCGGACATATTGGTTTTGTTTAGTTTCGGGGCAAATTTAGTAAAAAAAATACTTCATTTTTTTAAAAAACAACAAGTTGATATCTTTTCTTTTAACCGATTATTAATCAACTGATTATGAAATTAAAACCCTACGGCCTTATCATCACCTCTGAAATCAGCACCGCCTTCCATCTTATTATTTGGCAAGATTAAAATAGCATCAACTTTACCAATTACAGGAGTTGTTTTTTCACTGATTAAATATCCTTTTGCCTTAAGTCTGTCGATGGTGCTATTATCAAAAGTATTTGGCTCAAAAGTAACGAGATCCGGTAACCATTGATGATGAAAACGAGGCGCATTTACAGCATCCTGCATACTGAATTTATATTCGTAGACATTTAAAATAGTTTGCAAAACTGATGTTATGATTGTTGAACCGCCAGGAGTTCCCACCACCATAAATAGTTTTCCGTTTTTCTCAATAATTGTTGGTGTCATTGAGCTTAACATGCGTTTTTGCGGTGCAATACTATTGGCTTCGTTTCCTACTAAGCCAAACATATTCGGAGATCCTGGTTTTGCACTAAAATCATCCATTTCATTATTCAAAAAGAAACCCAATTCGTCACAGTAATATTTAGAACCATAACCATCATTTAGTGTTGTAGTTGCTGCAACAGCGTTTCCAAATTGATCAACAATAGAATAATGTGTAGTTTCCGTACTTTCATTATAAGTTATTTTACCTTCTTTTATTTCAGATGACAGGCTCGCTTTTTCAGGATTAAAAGTAGACATCCTGTCTTTTAAATAAGCATCAGATAATAAGCCTTTTATTGGAATTTTTACAAAATCAGGATCGCCTAAAAAGGTACTTCTGTCAGCGTAAGCTCTTCTCTCTGCTTCTACAATTATCTGGATAGACTGGTCTGTATTATGCCCCATTTTTGATAAATCATAAGGTTCAAGCATTTTTAAGATTTGGGCAAGACAAATTCCCCCACTGCTTGGTGGAGACATTGATGTGATTTTTAAATCTTTGTAATTAAACTGAAGTGGTTTTCTCCATTTGGCTTCATATTTAGCCAAGTCTTTCAGGGTAATGATACCGCCTTTTTTTTGAAGATAATCAACTAAGATTTTTGCTGTTTCACCTTTATAAAACTCGTTTCGTCCGTTTTTTAATATTCGTTTTAAAGTACTCGCAAGAGCTGGATATTTAATAGTATCTTTTTCTTTAAAATTAGACGCCAAAAGTGTAGTTGAACCATTTATTTTTACAATAGCTTCGCGATAATTGTTTAAATTATTTTCTTGTTTTTTAGTTACTACAACTCCTTTTTCTGCCAACTCAATAACAAGTTTTAAGATTTTTGACATTGGCAGTGAACCTAATTTTTTATGAACTGCAAAAACACCGGCAACAGTTCCCGGAACACCAATTGCTAAGGCTGTCTCTGTACTTTTTCCTTTAATAACATTTCCGTCTTTATCTAAAAACATATCTTTTGTTGCTGCCAAAGGAGCTTTCTCGCGATAATCCAAAGAACCGACTTCGCCGTTTGCTTTTCGATAAACCATAAATCCGCCGCCGCCAATGTTTCCTGCAAAAGGAAAAGAGACAGCCAAAGCCAATTCTGTACCAACCATAGCATCAAAAGCATTTCCTCCCTTTTTCATGATTTCTACACCTATTTTCGAAGCCTCTTCGCGAGCCGAAACAACCATTGCTTTTGTTGCGACCAAGCCTGTTGGTTTTGTCTGAGTTTCCTGTGCTGTGCAGCTGATATAAATTAAGATAAATAAAAACGTTATTTTTCTCATAATAAGAGTAATTTTTGTTTTGAATGCTCTTTTATGTCTTCAAAAAAGAGAGTGAATTCCTGTTCAAATTCCGAATAAAATTCTTTTAATTCGACACTTGCAAATTGCATTTTTGATTGATTTTTTGACCTTCTGTCCATTTGAGTTAAAATTTGATGAATTCCTTCCACAGTCTGATAACTCAAAAGCCAGTTTCTCTGAATCATGTAAGGCATTAAATCCTGCGTTTTTTCAGTCAGGATAGCATAGTTTTGATGTAATGACCGGTAAAATCTATTAATAAAACTTTCTAATTTTTCATCCGAATATTTGGTCCAGTTTTTAGCCAAAAAATGATCGTAAACAATATCCACAATCACTCCGGAATAATGATGGTATTTTTCATGTAGCCGCTTGGTACTTTGCCTGAAAATATCATGCGAATCTGTATAAGTATCAATAAAGCGGTGCAAAACAATCCCTTTTTGGACATCCTCAGGAAAATGCTCAAATTGCTTCCCTCGGATTCCATCAGCCATAAAATTGCCGATTTTTATTAAATCATTGTCCCCTGACAGATAAATGTGTGCTAGAAAATTCATGTTTTTTTGAGTTACTAACGCTCTGATTTTGGAAGACGCTACGTTTATTTTAGTAAATGTATAAAAACTTTTTAAATCATTTTGTTAATTACTTTGTGTCGATAAAACTTGGTGATTAAAGAGATAATTTAAAATCTCAACTAATCCTCTTAGTAACCCGGTAACTTTTTTATATTTGTAACCCAGTAACCATAACTCACAAAAATGACTTTAATAAAATCAATATCAGGAATAAGAGGTACCATTGGAGGAAAAGTAGGAGATAACCTGACTCCTGTTGATGCTGTAAAATTCGCATCGGCGTACGGAACCTTTCTGAAAAATAATACTTCAAAAGAAAAATTGACGGTTGTAATTGGCCGTGACGCCAGAATTTCAGGCCCCATGATTCATAACCTTGTAGTAAATACTTTAATTGGCCTGGGAATTAATGTAATTGACCTTGGACTTTCGACAACGCCAACAGTAGAAATTGCCGTGCCTTTGGAGAAAGCTGACGGAGGAATTATTTTGACTGCTTCTCACAATCCAAAACAATGGAATGCCTTGAAATTACTGAATGAAAAAGGGGAGTTTTTAAATGGAGAAGAAGGAGCGAAGATTTTAGAAATTGCTGAAGCTGAAGCTTTTGATTTCTCTGACGTAGATAATTTGGGAGAAATTACGATAAATGATGCTTATATGGATATTCATATCGACGAGGTTTTAAATCTGCCTTTAGTTGATGTTGAAGCTGTAAAAGCGGCAAAATTTAAAGTGGTAGTTGATGGAGTGAATTCTTCGGGAGGAATTATTATCCCTAGATTATTAGAATTAATGGGAGTAGAAGTAGTGAAATTATACTGCGAACCAAACGGACATTTTCCTCATAATCCGGAACCGTTAAAAGAACATTTAACTGATATTTCTGAATTGGTCGTAAAAGAAAAAGCACACTTGGGAGTTGTTGTTGATCCGGACGTAGATCGCTTGGCGTTTATCAGTGAAGATGGAGAAATGTTTGGAGAAGAATATACTTTAGTGGCTTGTGCTGATTATGTTTTGAGTAAAACACCAGGAAATACTGTCTCAAATATGTCATCTTCACGTGCATTGCGTGATGTAACAGTTGGACACAAAGGAAACTATGAAGCCAGTGCAGTAGGCGAGGTAAATGTGGTTGAATTAATGAAAAAAAATAATGCTATTATTGGAGGTGAAGGTAATGGCGGAATAATCTACCCTGAATCACATTACGGACGAGATAGTTTGGTTGGAGTGGCGTTGTTTTTAACACATTTGGCTAATAAAAAGATATCAGTTTCAGCATTGAGAGCTTCATATCCTGAATATTATATGAGCAAAAATAAAATTGAATTAACACCACAAATAGATGTTGATGCAATTTTGATTGTCATGACGGAAAAATATAAAAACGAAGATATTACAACAATTGACGGTGTGAAAATTGATTTTGCTTCAGAATGGGTACATTTAAGAAAATCCAACACAGAACCAATTATCCGAATTTACACTGAAGCTCCATCTCAGGAGAAGGCAGATGTTTTAGCACTTCGAATAATTGATGAGATAAAAGTTATTGCAGGAATCTGATAGTCAAAATTTAACGACTTATTACAAGTATAAAAAAAGTTTGATGATTTATTCATCAAACTTTTTTTATACTTGTAAAAATAAATTATTAATATTTTTTAACCTTTGTCAGAGCTGTTTTATAATTTTCGTTTACTTTTTCCCAATTAATCAATTTATAAAAAGCATCTATGTAACTTCCCTTTCTATTCTGATAATCCAGATAATAGGCATGTTCCCATAAATCTATTCCTAAAATTGGGGTTCCGGGTATCAAAGCATTTCTCATTAAAGGATTATCCTGATTTTCGGTTGTTGTAACTTGTAATTTACCTGCTTTATCCACCACTATCCAAACCCAGCCTGAACCAAATTGTTTAGTAGCTTCGTTTTTAAATTGAGCAGTAAGATTTTTAAAAGACCCAAATTCTTTGTTTATAGCACCAGCTAAAGTATCTTTTGGAGTCTGTTCCTTTGGGGTTAATATATCAAAATAAAGAGTATGATTATAATAACCACCTGCATTTTGACGAAGCTTGGCATTGTTCATATCCAGTTTTTTTAAGATAGTTTCAATTGGAGCATTTTCAAATTCAGTAGTGGCTATTTCTTTATTGAAATTATTGGTATACGATAAATAATGTTTAGAATAATGGGTTTCTAAGGTCAATGATCTAATTCCGGGTGCCAGTGCATCATAACCAAAAGGTAGTTTGGTTAGTGCAAATGAACCTTCATTTGCTTTTACATCTGCAGGAACCCCTATTGTAATCTTTTCTTCTTTTGTAGGCAAAGGAACTTCAACAACCTCGGTTAGCTTATTATCATTGCAGGAAAATAATAGCAATAATGAAGCTGAAATGGTAAAACGTATGATGTTCTTCTTCATAATGTAAATTATTTTGATGTTAGTGAATTAATTATTTCGATGTAATTCTCTTTTGCTTCTTCAATTGATATATGGCTAATCTGCATCCATGCATTAGTTTTGAATGCATTACGCAAATCAAAATTTTCAGATTGATTATATTTGGCTGTTCCAAAAGTAGCTTGTTTGTAATATGCATAAAGCCTTAACTGCACATCTTGTGGCAGTGAGGCTTGCGTCATTTTCAAAGCAGTTTCTACAGCCTCAGAAAAACGAGTATCTAAATCTTTTTCAGTCATTTAAGCTTTTGTAGCAATGATAGTTTTTCCTCCAATTGCTTTTTGATTTAATTCCACATTAATTGGAGTACCTAAAGGTAAAAATAAATCTACTCTTGAACCAAATTTAATAAATCCGGCATCAGTTCCCTGAATAACCTGCATTCCTTCCTGTGCATAATTTACAATTCTGCGGGCTAATGCACCTGCAATTTGTCTGTATAATATTTGTCCAAAAGTATCATTTTCAATTACAACAGTAGTTCTTTCGTTTTCTTCACTTGCTTTTGGATGCCAGGCCACTAAGAACTTTCCAGGGTGATATTTACTGAATTTTATAATGCCATCCATTGCATAACGGGTTACGTGAACATTGATAGGCGACATAAATATAGAAACCTGCAAACGTTTATCTTTAAAAAATTCACCTTCATAAACTTCTTCAATTACAACAACTTTTCCATCTACCGGAGCAATAATGTGATCGCTGTTTCTGATAGCGATTCTTTTGGGATTTCTGAAAAATTGCAGAATAATAATCAAAATCAATAGAGCTGCTATTTGAACAAGTATTCTAAGCCAATTGATGTCAATAAATTTTTCAGCAATTAAAAGTACGGCAACAGTAAAAGCTGTGCCTAGTAAAATTGATGGGGCTCCTTCTTTATGAAACATAATATAAAATTTGGTAAAATAAAAATATAACTGGTGCTACAAATATAACACTATCTAATCGATCTAATACACCTCCGTGTCCCGGCATTATGGTGCCACTGTCTTTTACACCTGCAATCCTTTTAAATTTAGATTCAATTAAATCTCCTATTGTCCCAAAAATGCTGACAATTAAAGCGATTATAGTCCAAATTAAAATAGATTTTTGACTGAAATCAGGATTGGGTCTGATGTATAATTTAGAAATCAAAAAACCTGCAAAAGCAGCAAAAACAACTCCGCCAAGGAAACCTTCAATTGTTTTTTTGGGTGAAACACGTTCAAATAATTTATGTTTTCCTATAGACTTTCCAACTAAATAAGCAAAAGTATCATTTGTCCAGATAAGAATGAATAATCCAATAATAATTTTTGGATTATAATCTTTTATTCCGAATGAAATTTTGATGATAAAAATAAATGGCAGCATGATATATCCTAATAAATAGATATATTTAGACGGTTTGCTTATAGTTTGTGTATTGTTAAATAGAAATATAATACATTTTACAGCTATTATCAATGTAATTAGAAGTAAAACAGAGAATAGTTTATCAGTATCAATAGTGAGCTGAATATTTTCTTTCAGAAGACTGGAGATGTAATTTTCTGTTTCAGTCCTATAAAAACTAACTAAAGCGGCAGTTGAATAAAAAAGAGAAACAAATAGAATAGAAAAAACTTTATTGAGTTTAACTAAATTGCAAAACTCATAAGTTGCAATAATTAGAAAAACACCAAAAAGAATAATAAAGCTTTCGGTAGAAAACAAAATAGATGTTAGTAATAAAGCGATATAAACAGCACCGGAAATGGTTCTCTTGAGTGTTTCATTCATCTTAAAGATCTTCTAAGAGCAATAGGTACATATTTTTAGCAACACTTCCGTATTGGGTAAAATCTTCTTCTTTGGCTTTTTCGAAATATTTTATTGTGGTAATATTGGTAGGGTAGTCTCTTTCGTATTTTCTTTTAATGGCACTTAATCCATCACTTTTAATGCAGCGAATTTGGCTTGTTGTAGCAATAACTACAATATTTGCAGGTAATTCGTTTGGTTTGTTTTGTTTGATTTGCTTGGATGAAAACAATATAGAACCCTCATCAGCAATTAGGTTTTCACAACTTGCTAATAAAAATTTTGGATTTGCAGGAGAATTATAAAATAATTTATTTTCATCTAATAAACTAAAAAGAGCCGGTTCGTAACATAAAACTTCACTTTCAAACCAATCATTTTCTTCTAAAATATTTTCAAATTGTTCTTCAACTTCTTGTTTGTTTTCGCAATACAAAAATTTACCTCCATTTTTCTTGAAATTAAAAATGAATTGTTCATCAATGGACAAATGACTTTCTGAAATAGGATTGCTGCTATACTCACTTTCATTTTCTTCATCAGAAGAAGCATTGCCAGAACCAAATATTTTTTTGAAAAAACTCATTATATATGAAATACTTTACATGTTAATTGAAAACGTTCAAAGATAAAAAAATCTTAATTCAAAAGGGTATTTTGAATTAAGATTTTAAAAAATAATAAATATTTCCGTTAAAATTTAAGAAACTACCTCTCCTAAATTTTTATCAAATGTGCGTTTTCCGAAAATAGTTTCTAAGTCATCTTTAAAAATTACTTCTTTTTCTATTAGGATGTCAGCAAGCTGATTTAACTTGTCTTTGTTTTCTTCTAATATTTCAATTGCTCTTTGGTATTGACCCTCAATTAATTCAGATATTTCAGCATCAATAATTTTTGCTGTTTCATCAGAATATGGTTTTGAGAAATTATATTCACTTTGGCCTGTTGAATCATAATAAGTAACGTTACCAATTTTATCATTCAAACCATAAATTGTAACCATTGCACGAGCCTGGCGTGTTACTTTTTCTAAATCGCTTAATGCTCCGGTTGAAATTCGGTCAAAAGTTACTTTTTCAGCAGCTCTTCCGCCCATAGTAGCACACATTTCATCCAGCATTTGATCTGTTCTGACGATTTGTCTTTCTTCCGGAAGATACCATGCAGCTCCTAAACTTTGTCCACGAGGAACAATTGTTACTTTAATAAGCGGTGCAGCATGCTCTAACATCCAGCTTACAGTTGCGTGTCCGGCTTCGTGAATAGCGATTGCTCTTTTTTCTTCAGGAGTAATAATTTTATTTTTCTTTTCAAGACCACCGATGATTCTGTCAACTGCATCAAGGAAATCTTGTCTGTCTACAGCAGTTTTGTTGTTACGGGCAGCAATTAAGGCAGCTTCGTTACAAACATTTGCAATATCAGCACCTGAGAATCCAGGGGTTTGTTTAGCTAAGAAATCTAAATCAAGACCTTCAACTTTTTTGATAGGAGCCAAGTGTACTTTGAAAATTTCAGCTCTTTCGCGAATATCCGGTAAGTCAACAAAAATTTGTCTGTCAAAACGACCGGCACGCATTAAAGCTTTATCCAGAACATCTGCTCTGTTGGTTGCAGCCAAAACAATTACGTTTGAGTTTGTACCAAAACCATCCATTTCTGTCAATAATTGGTTCAGTGTATTTTCTCTCTCATCGTTTCCGCCTGACATATTACTTTTTCCTCTTGCTCTACCGACAGCGTCAATTTCGTCGATAAAAATAATAGCAGGAGATTTTTCTTTTGCCTGTTTGAACAAATCACGTACACGTGAAGCACCAACACCTACAAACATCTCAACAAAATCAGAACCTGACAATGAGAAGAAAGGAACTTGTGCTTCGCCTGCAACGGCTTTTGCTAATAATGTCTTACCAGTTCCCGGAGGTCCTACAAGTAAAGCTCCTTTTGGGATTTTACCTCCAAGGTTTGTATACTTTTCAGGGTTTTTCAGGAATTCGACAATCTCTTGTATTTCTTCTTTCGCACCTTCTAAACCGGCAACGTCTTTAAAAGTAGTTTTGATATCTGTTTTTTCATCAAATAATTTAGCTTTCGATTTTCCAATGTTGAAAATTTGTCCGCCACCGCCACCGGCACCACCAGACATTTTACGCATAATGAAAATCCAAACACCGATAATGATGATAATTGGTAACAAACTAATTAAAATATCACTCCAGTTGTTTTTTTCCTGAAAGGAGTAATCTTTTAATTTTTTTTGGTCTACCGCTGCTTTTAGTGATTTTTCAAAATTTTGAATATCACCTACTTTTACGATATAATGCGGGCCTTTGTTTACCCTGTCAAACATATCTTTGGCTACTTTTTTATTAGCCGGATCTTTAAGAGCTGCTGCTGTTAAAAATACTTCAGTTTCAGATTTGTTGTAAATAATCACCTTTTCAACCTGACCTTTTTGTAAAAGATTATTGAAATTAGGAGGTGATAATTGTATAGGTTCGCTTAAGTTTGATCCTCCGGTTGCAAAACTAATAAATAAAAAAACTAGAAGTATTGCGGTATATATTAACCAGGGACTTATTCTAAATTTATTCTGATTTGGATTATTATCTTTAGCCATTAGAAGAGAGTTTCTTTAGTATTTATTTTCGATTGTAGTTATTTTGGCGTCGCCCCAAAGGCTCTCAATATTATAGTATTCGCGAATGTGTTTCTGGAAAACATGTACTACGATATGCACATAATCCATTAGGACCCATTCTGCATTATCGGTTCCTTCTACGTGCCAGGGTTTATCTTTTAAATCTTTGGATACTGTTTTTTGGATTGAATTTACAATGGCGTTAACTTGAGTGTTAGAACTTCCGTTGCAAATAACAAAATAGTCACAAACAGCCGTGTCTATTTCTCTTAAGTCAAGAATATCTATATCATTTCCTTTTACTTCTTCAATTCCTTTGATTATGTTCGCTAATAGAACGTCATTATTAATAGTCTTTTTCGCCATGAATTATTTTATATGATTTTGTAAAGTTACCAATTTTTGTGATTAATTTTGAACCTTAACAAAATATTAAATTAAGTATAAATAAATTATTTTAATGAAACTAATCAAACTCGATGCCATAGATTCTACAAACGATTTTCTTAAAGCATTATCGGGTCAGGATGAGCTGGATAATTTTACAGTGGTAACGGCTGAGAATCAGACAAAAGGCAAAGGTCAAATGGGGTCTAAATGGCAGTCTGAATCGGGTAAAAACTTAATTATGAGTGTTTTGGTTAAGGATTTTCTCTACGATAATGAAGAGCTTTTTAATTTGAGTATTATAGTGTCATTAGCTGTAATTGAGACATTAAAATCATTTGATATTCCTGATTTAAGTATAAAATGGCCAAACGACATTATGGCATACAATAAAAAAATTGGTGGCATACTAATCGAAAATATCATCAAAAGTGATGGCAGGATCGTGTCAGTAGTTGGATTAGGACTGAATGTAAACCAGACTAATTTCGACGGATTACCGAATGCCTCATCCTTAGCGGTAATTTGCAAAACTGAATTTGATAAAGATTCCCTGCCATTTTTAATTATTGAAAAAATGAAACAAAAAATCGAATTATGGAAGACAAATTCTGCTGATTTTTGGAATGAATATTTTAACTCTTTGTTCCGAAAAGGAGTTCCAATGCCTTTTAAAAATCTCGAAAACAAAAACTTTATGGGAATCATTCAGGGTGTTTCTTCTGTTGGGAAAATACAAATTTTGCTCGAAGATGATTCCGTTTCAGAATTTGATATCAAGGAAATTCAGATGCTTTATTAGAGGAAGGTATAAAAGCTCAAAGCGGCAAGGTTCTGAGGTTTTGTCTTTTGTTGAAAAAACTTTGAATAAAAGAAATAAATCAGCTCAATCTATAAATCAGCTCAATCTGCAGAATCTGCGTGAACAAAAAAAATCATTAAATCTCGTTGAATCTGTGGTAAAAAAAAAGTCCGATCGTAAAATCGGACTTTAAATTTTTATGTATAAATCAAATAATTAACAATTGATAATTATAATTTGGTCATATTAGTAGCCAAAGTTTCGATAAACTTACTAATTGGCCCTTTGATCATCATTGCCATCATAGCGTTAAATTCTCCTTCAAATAGTAATTGTACAGCACTTTCAGAATCAGAAATACTATCAATGTTAGAAACCAATGTAAACGGAAGTTTATCACTCGCAGCACCCAAAACAATTTTGTTTGGAGCTGTTTTTTCTTTCATTTTCAGTTTTATTTCCGGCATTCCTTTCAATCCAAAAATAAAAGCATCTTCGCCAATTACTTCAAATTTAGCAATGTTATCCGGCATTAGTTTCTCAAAATTCTTAACATCAGTCAATAAATCGAATAATTCCTGCGCTGATTTCTGAACAGTAACTTTTGGACTTTCTAAGTTCATATATTTTTTATTTTTATTTAATTCAAATTATTAATCTAAAATCAGCAATCAAAATCCTAAAATTATTCTTGTCCCCAAGTCGATGGACTCATACTCCATTCTTGTAAAGCAGATTGCTGATCTTCAGTAATATATTGTTTTTGAACTGCTAAATCCAATAAATTATCATAATTGCTTAATGTATACAAATCGATATGTGCATTTTTGAAGTTCTCTTCGGCAACATTAAAACCATAAGTAAAAATCGCCGCCATTCCTTTAATATTAGCACCTTCGTTGCGTAAGGCTTCAACAGCCAACAAACTGCTGTTTCCGGTACTGATTAAATCTTCAACAACAACCACGTTTTGACCTTTTTGCAAAAAGCCTTCTACCTGGTTTTGTCTGCCGTGTTTTTTTGCTTCCGGGCGTACATATACAAAAGGCAGTCCAAGGCTTTCGGCCACTAAAATACCAATTCCTATAGCTCCGGTAGCAACTCCGGCAATAACATCTGGTTTTCCAAATTGTTTTTCTATATTCTTCGCAAACTCATCACGAACGTAGTTTCGGATGACCGGAAATGAAAGAATTAACCTATTATCGCAGTAAATAGGTGATTTCCATCCAGAAGCCCATGTAAAAGGATTTTCTGGATTCAATTTAATTGCATTTATTTGCAAAAGCAATTCGGCTGTTTTTTCGGCTGTATCTTTATTAAAAATCATAGTACAAATGTATAAAGTTTTTGTGAACGACAAACCACTTTTTTTGACAAATGAAATCTCAAGAGAGACCGATTTTCAATTATTTCTCCTAGAGAGTATTGATATTGAGCATCTTATTGTCAAAATGTTTCAAAATAAAATTCAGAAAGCTTATTTGTATCATCCTGATGAAAAGGAGATTATGAAGACTTTAAAAGCTAAAATTCCGGTAAATAAAGCAGGCGGAGGTCTGGTTTATAATAAAAAAGGAGAAGTTTTATTTATTTTCAGAAACGGAAAATGGGATTTGCCTAAAGGCGGAATTGAGAAAGGCGAAGAGATTGAGAACACTGCCATGCGCGAAGTAGAAGAGGAGACAGGAGTTGGAAAACTTAGCATTATTGATAAACTCCAAAAAACATATCACGTTTTTAAACGTAACGGAAAATATAAACTCAAAATAACGCATTGGTTCGAAATGCATTCTGATTTTGAAGGAATACCACAAGGCCAAATAGAAGAAGGTATTGAAAAAGTTGCCTGGTTAAACCCGGAACAAATCAAAGAAGCTCTAAAAAACTCCTACGAAAACATCAAGTTATTATTCGAAGAGGAAAATAAAATTATTATAGAAGAATAAAATTATAATTTTCAATATCAAGGTCAAAAATCAATTGCAATATCAATAAAAGCGGCAAAATTAAATGCCTCAAAATTGATTTTTAAATTTTCACTTGTTTTTTTATCATAGAATGCGCTATCAGAGGCTTAGAATCTTTTAGTCATTTTTTTAATTATTTATCTAATAGCTGAATTTATATTTGAAATTAAAATTTATTTCACGATTATACTTTATTCAGATCGCTTATATTTATCCAGCCTTTCGTTATTTTTTTTCCAAAGTAGGTACAAAAAGCTTTTCCATTTGCGATTTTATCAACACAAATAATATCACCTTTGAGTAAATATATTTTTGTTCGATTGGTATTTGACTGATCTTTATAAAAATAAGATTTGGGATTGTCTATATATCTAATTTGCGTCCAGGTTGTTTTTTTCTCTAAACCAAATTCTTCGGGTTTATCGGCAAAATGTTGTACGTTCCAGCAACCTCCATGCTCTTCAGGAAGACTTATTTTTATTGTTTTATTATCTATTATTTCAATTGTACCTGAAATCATATCATCTTTCTTGTCTTCCGGGTAATATGTTTTAATCGAGAATTTCTTTCCTGTTACTTTACCTTCGATATAAAAAATACAAGAAAACTTAGGGTTTTGTGTTTCTTCATCCAAACCGGTATAACTTTCAAAATAACCAGTAAGGATATTAGAAGATGTATCATACGAAAGTCTCATTCCAGAATCATATTCGCCTGAAATTAATTTTTGTCCGGATAATAAATTTGCAAAAAGCAAAATCAAAAAAGTCAATAAAAGTTTGTTCATAATTGAGCGGTAATTTTTATGATTTAGTTTTAAATTAATCGTTTAAACTTTTCAAATGTTTAATATAATTGTCCAATTTTGCAGTTAAAATTAAAGCAATCGATAAACAGGATACTGCAAATGTGCTTTTTCATAATAAACAGAATGTTTGTATATCCAGTCTAATTGCGCTTTCGGGTTTTTAGCAAACTCGACGTCATTTTGTTTTTTGGTTTCTAATTCTGCTTTTAATGCTGGATTTTCTTTTAAAAGTTTTGCTGCAGTATCTTCAAAAACATAATCAGAATAATGTTCTTTTTGCTGTAAAATGGTATCGAAAAAATTCCAGTTAAAAAAGGAATCTACTCCTTCAGGTTCAAAAGCTTCCAGTAAATATTTCACGCCTTTCTGACTCGTTGGAACCAGATAATCGCCTTTGGCAAAAGCCATTTTTACAATTTTAGAAGTTACGGTTGTATTTTGGTGTAAATAATGTCCTTCGTAGGCATTCGGAACAGTTTTGAAATTGGCAATTTTATAACTTTCCACTTCTATAATCGTATCGTTTTTAAGTTGGGTAAACGAAATGTTATTATTCTTCAAAAGATCAATAATATTCCAATAACCATGCGGAATGATATAAGCAAATGGAATAACAACGTCTTTTTGTGATTTGAATTCTTTGATATAAGGAACGTCTTTTTTATACGGTTTACTTCGATCGTAATACAAGCGGTTTCCTGTTGTGGCTTCACTTTGTTTGTATCCCGCTTCATATCCTGAAAATGAAAAAGTGGTGGCTTTTGTACTGTCCAGTTCCCATTGCAAAGTATATGATTTTTTGGGCTGATATTGTTCCAGATTTTTTAGTCTAAGTTCTTTGATTTTTTGGTAATAGGCATCCGTAAAATCCATTGTTGATTTCATGTATTCGTAAGTCACTTTTACGCGATCAGCATATTTTTTCAGCATATGAGTTTCGACTACAAAACCAATTGTATTGAACAAAGAAGTATAACCAGTAGTATATCTTGGACTGTCAACAAACTGCCCAAAACCTTTATCCGGAGTGTCCTTAAAAGAATCTACATAAGGTGTTGTTTCAATTTTCTTTTTCTGTAGATCTTTTACTAAAGCAGGCATCATTTCGGTATTCATAAAATCACCCAGAATAGCTCCTAATTTGTTGTGCTGTGTCATAATGTAGGTCAGTTTATATTGATAATCAGAACCGTTGCTGACGTGATTATCTATAAAAACATCAGCGTTTATTTTCTGAAAAATTTCAACAAAACTTTTCGTATTTCGGGTATCCGATTTCATCAGATCGCGATTTAAATCGTAATTTCTTGCATTTCCCCTAAAGCCATAAATTTCAGGACCATTCTGGTTTGCCCTTGTGGTAGAATTTCGGTTTAAAGCCCCGTCAATATTATAAACCGGAATACATACCAAAACCGTATTTTTGGGCGGTTTCATTTTTCCAATTGCTAAATCTCTATAGAATTGCATGGTCGCATCAATTCCGTCGGGCTCGCCGGCATGAATTCCGTTATTGATAAAAAGTACCGCTTTGTTTTTTTGGATTTTCTCAAAATCAAATTCCTTTTCAGGATTGTAAACCACCATATGCAAAGGTTCACCGGAATCCGTTAAACCCATTTCCTTGATTTGAATCGTCGAAAAATCATTGGCTAAAAGTTTGTAATACGCAATAGTTTCCTGATAAGAAGCCGATTGATTTCCGTTTCCTTTTTCAAAAAAAGTATCATATTTTGTAGCGTTCTGAGCAAAAAGGGCAAATGAAAAGAGCAGGAGTGGCAGAAGAAAAAGTTTCATGTTTTGGTTTTTAAAACGTGATTCAAATATAGATAATTTCAGTTTGTTTTAAAAAGATTTCAAGTTTCAGGTTTCAGTTTCGAAATACGATTAAAGTGATGTAGATTTTTACCGTAAAGCCTGCAAAACCTCAAACTTGTGGCAATTATTAGAAAGTCAAATTAATTTTACAATTTGCTGATAATCTAAAAATCTAACAATCTCAAATCTAATTTACTTACTTTTGCAAAATGAATAAGAAACACCATTCCAATAATATACTTTTAAATTTAGGTATTGAAAGCCTAAATGAAATGCAGGAAGTTGCGCAGGACGCAATTCTTAATGATAATAATGTTTTACTGCTTTCTCCGACTGGTTCGGGAAAAACATTAGCTTTTTTATTGCCGGTTTTAGAATTACTGCAGCCGGAAATTCTTTCGGTTCAATGTCTGATTTTGGTTCCTTCCCGTGAATTGGGATTACAAATTGAACAGGTTTGGAAAAAAATGGGTACCGATTATAAAGTAAATATTTGCTACGGCGGCCACTCTATTGATACAGAAATTAAAAACTTAAGCAATCCTCCGGCCGTTTTAATCGGAACTCCGGGAAGAATTGCTGATCATATTGACAGAGGAACTTTTCGTTTAGATAAAATTCAGACTTTAATTCTTGATGAATTTGATAAATCGCTTCAATTGGGTTTTCATGAACAAATGTCATTTATTATCGGAAAATTATCGAAACTGAACAAACGAGTTCTGGTTTCGGCAACTTCAGATGTTGAGATTCCAAGATATACGCGTGTTGTTAATCCGACCATTTTAGATTTTATTCCTGAGGAAGAAGAAAAAGCAAATCTTTCGATGAAAATGGTTGTTTCTCCTTCAAAAGATAAATTAGAGAGTTTATTCAATTTAATTTGTTCCCTGAAATCGGAATCGGCTATTATTTTCTGTAATCATCGTGACGCAGCTGAACGTATTAGTGATACGTTAAACGAAAAAGGGATTTACTCTGTGTATTATCATGGCGGAATGGATCAGGACGAGCGTGAACGTGCTTTGATTCAGTTTAGAAATGGAAGTGTGGGGTATTTAGTTACAACGGATTTGGCTGCCCGTGGATTGGATATCCCGGAAATGAAACATGTAATTCATTATCATCTTCCTCTAAAAGAAGATGAATTTACCCATAGAAATGGTCGTACCGCACGTATGCAGGCTTCAGGAACAGCGTACATCATCATCCACGAAAGTGAAAAAAAACTTGATTATATCGATTACGGGATGGATGTCCTGAATGTAGAAAATACAACTACTTTACCAAAACCACCGGAATTTCAAACTATTTATATTAGTGGCGGAAAGAAAACAAAACTGAATAAAATTGATATTGTTGGATTCTTTTCTCAAAAAGGAAAACTCGAAAAAGGAGATTTAGGTTTGATTGAGGTAAAAGATTTTATTTCGTTTGCTGCTGTAAAATACAATAAAGTGAAAGATTTGCTTAAAAATGTGAAAGATGAGAAAATGAAGGGGAAAAAATTTAAAATTGAGGTCGCCAGAAGGGTAATTAAGAAAGAAGAGGAGAAGTAATTTTCTTATTTTTTGATTGTAAGTTTTGGATTTTTTAGTGCTTTAAATAAATTTTTTTGGGTCTTATATTTAATTTTTTTTTTGTGTAATGTAAGTGTTTAATTTATTGATTATTAAAAAGTTATGTGTTTTTTATTTTTGTAATGAAATGGTAGTGAACAAAAAACTCAATTTAATATTTATAAAATAATGATTTTAGTGGTAATTTTTATTAATTTCGGCGAATATTGTATTAGTTAAAAAATTAACCCCAAAATCATTATGAAAAAGATTATTACCCTTGCCATTTTGTTCTGTAGTTTTGCCTCTTTTGCACAAATTAAAGTTTTAGAAACTGTGCCTGTAGAAAAGTTAGGAAAAGTAAATAACAATTATATTCAAAAAATTGGAGATGAATATACTGTTTATTATACTAGTATTTTGAATGATGACGATACTTCAAATTTAAGAAAGTTCTCTTTCAAAAACCTTGATAATGATTATACTAATCTTTATAATATTATTGTAGGTGGTTTTACTGCAACTCCTTTATACGATATTAAATTAGAATTGCCTAATAATTATATCTGGTTGCATTATACAGGAAATGTAGTTCCGGATAAAGCTACTGTTCAATTTATGGTTTCAAGCAAAGACAGAGATTCTGCTACAAACAGCGTTTCTGAACCATTGGTAAAAGAACAAATCAATAAATTATTCCAAAAATAATTTATTTCAAAATAAAAATAAGAAATACAAAAAAGGCTATTCAATTTGAATAGCCTTTTTTAGTTTACGGTTTTCATGACTGTTTTATTACTTACTGAAAACTGTGACTGGTAACTGAGAATTTATATTTTCTTCACATATTGAGTGATAATTACAATTTGCTGTCCATCTACTTTTCCTTCAATGTATTCAGCATTTTCGTGATCTAAACGGATGTTACGTACTGCAGTTCCCTGTTTGGCAACCATACTTGATCCTTTTACTTTTAAATCTTTGATTAAAACAACAGAATCCCCGTGTTCTAAAATTACTCCATTACTGTCGCGGTGAATGATTTTATTTTCGTCATCTTCTCCTTCGCCTGTTGCCTGGGCCCATGCAAGTGTATCTTCGTCGAGATACATCATATCCAATAATTCCTGTGGCCAGCCTGCAGCACGCATACGGTTTAACATTCTCCATGCTACAACCTGTACAGCAACATTTTCGTTCCACATACTGTCGTTTAAGCATCTCCAGTGATTTAAATCTACATTATCCGGATTTTCTATTTGGTCATTACAGGTATTGCAAGTCAATACACTTTCGTCTATTCCGCCTTTTTGTGTTGGTAAAACGGTATATACCTTTAGGTTTTCGGTTGCGCCACAAAGTTCACATTTCGATCCGCTGCGTTTGTTTAATTCTCTTTCTATGCTCATTGTTTGGTGTTTATTTGAGGGGTCGAAATTACTTTTAATTCGGGAGGGTTACAAATTTATATTTGGTTTCTTTTTTTGTTTTGTCTTTGCGGGGAACGAAGCAATCTCATATCGATTGACGTGCTCCATAATTATGCAGATTGTGATTTTATTAGTGTGTTTGCTTCGTTCCTCGCAATGACTTCATACATGATTACTTATGAACCCGCACAGCATCCGGAACCAGCATTTCATATTCCCCGCCATTTCGCAATACATCACGAACAATACTTGAACTTATATAAGAGGTTCTTGCTGCAGTTAATAAAAATACGGTTTCAATTTTAGACAAGCGCCTGTTAGTATGTGCAATAGCTTTTTCGAACTCGAAATCGGCAGGATTACGCAAACCTCTTAAAATAAAATTGGCTTTTAGTTTGTGGCACAAATCAATTGTTAAACCTTCATAGGTTATAACCGTTACTTTTGGTTCATTTTTAAAGGTTTCCTCAATGAATCGTTTTCTTTCTTCGAGTGAAAACATGTATTTTTTTTCAGCATTGATACCAATGGCGATTACGATCTCATCAAATAGTGAAATTCCTCTTTTTATAATGTCTTCATGACCTAATGTGATTGGGTCAAATGATCCGGGAAATATGGCTTTTTTCATTTATTTTCGTTGAATTTCATAAATTGTTTTTCCATCTTTATAGAAATCTATGATTTGTTTTCGGCTATAGCTATCTTTAACGGTTGTAAAATTGCTGTCAATATTTATTTTATCAACACTTGACTTTTGCTCAATTTCCATATTATTTACTAAAACAAAAACACTGTCTTTTGTTACTTTTGTAACCCTCGAAGTTGAGTATTTTCCAGTACTCGTTGTTTCGAAAAAGACATCTCCAACTTTCGGGTTTTCTGAAAATTCTTTACTGTCAGAATCGCTTTTTAAGCTGGAAAAAAAGGCAAATGCGATACCTAATCCAATTATAATTGAAAAAGTAAAATGCGTTATTGGTGTTTTTGCAGGATTTTGTTCTTGCTCTTTATGGAATTTTTGTTTAATAACTTCGGGCAAATTTTTTAATTCATAAGTCGATTTACAATGATTACATTCTAATATTTGTTGTTTTCCAATCGGAAAAAACGGAATCCAGTAAATATGTGCGTATCTTCCAAATACAGTATAATTCATTACTGTATTTGTTTGACAATATGGACAAGCAACGTTTCTGATTACTCCATTTTTAATTGCAGTTGATTTTGCTCCGTAAAATATCATTTAATTTAATTGTTTTGCGCCAATGGCATTAGTAAATAAAAATCACATGTTTAATAATATCTCGTGTCCAGGTGTAATTGTGGTTTGTTTATCATTAAAAAAAGAAGGTTCTGAGATCTTAGAGTCTCAGAACCTTAGTAGCTTATTATGAAAGGGCCAGCTCGATAGCATTTGTGAATAAATCTTCGAGAGAAATTCCTGCTGCTTTAGCTTGCTGAGGAATCAAACTTTCGGTTGTCAGGCCTGGTATTGTATTCATTTCGAGCATATATGGTTCGTTGTCTACAATGATGAATTCGCTTCTGGAGAAACCTTTCATTTTTAATACTTCGTATGCACGTTTAGCCGTTTCAGCCACTTTTTGAGTTAATTCATCTGAGATTCTTGCCGGGGTTATTTCTTGTGATTTTCCTTCGTATTTGGCTTCATAATCAAAGAAATCATTATCGGAAACAATTTCGGTGATTGGCAGAACTTTAATTTCGCCTTTATAATTGATTACTCCAACAGAAACTTCTGTTCCGTCAAGGAAACTTTCGATGATGATTTCGTTATCTTCTTTGTAGGCTACTTCAATTGCAATTGGTAATTCGGAAGCGGTTTTTACTTTTGAAATCCCGAAGCTTGAACCTGCTTTGTTTGGTTTTACGAAACATGGCAAACCTACTTTTTTTACGATTTCGTCTGTATTGATAACGTCGCCTTTATTTAGGTAATAAGAAATTGCAGTTTTGATTCCGTATGGTTTTAAGACTGAAAGCAAATCACGTTTATTGAATGTAAGTGCCGATTGATAGTAATCGCAGGATGATTGCGGAATACCTAACAATTCAAAATAAGCCTGCATTAATCCGTCTTCTCCCGGTGTTCCGTGTATGGCATTAAAAACACAGTCGAAAGTAATTTTTTGCCCGTTTACTGTTACGGAAAAATCATTTTTATCAATTGGAAATTCAGCATCGTTTTCGTCTACATATACCCATTTTTCTTTAAAAATGTGAATACGGAAACCTACGTATTTTGTTTTGTCGAGGTATTGGTGTACTACGTTTCCGCTGATTAGAGAGATTTTATATTCGCTTGAATATCCGCCCATGATGATGGCTATGTTTTTCATTTTTTAATGTTTATTATGTTTAATCGTTTAATTGTTTTTTTTTGCCACGACTAATTTTCACTAATTTGTTTTATCGTTTTGCTTGTCAGACTGAGCGGAGTTGAAGTCCTGCAAAGTGATTCAGCATATGTGACTTCGACTCCGCTCAGTCTGACACGATTATGAACAATAATGAAGAAACGTACTTATGAAACCTACAGCCCTAGCCCTGATGGGAGCGACATCCTTTTGTGGCGGGGTTCGCCGCAAAAGATATAGCCGGACAGCAGGAAAAAGCTCCTTCTGATACCAAGGTATTGAAAGCTTTCTTGTTTTAAACAAAATTATCATTTTTTTTGAAACGAAATAGCTTTATCTTTGCCACAACTAAAAATAAATTTATGAGTTTACGTAAGTATTTAACAAGCCGTGTATTTTTTTTGCAAGTTTTAGGTGCAGCTGCTATTATTGCAGTTTTGGGTTATTTGTTTATGCATTGGCTGACTTTTACAACTGATCACGGACATGAAATTGAGGTTCCGAATTTATCTAAACTGACTGAAGAGCAGGTAGAAGAGAAGCTGGACGAATTAGACCTGGATTATGTACTTTTGGATAGTGTTGATTACCGAAGTGAATTTCCAAAATACAGTGTTGTTGAGCAGGACCCATTGCCGGGAACGAAAGTGAAAGTAGGCAGAAAAATATATATTAAAATTAATGCTTCCGGATTTTCATCTGTTAAAATTCCGGACTTAATCGAGAAAACGTATCGTGAAGCTGTTCCAACTTTAAAGGCTTTAGGACTTGAGGAAGGGACGATTACATATATCCCGAACTTAGGAAAAGATATGGTTTTGGAGATGCGTTATAAAGGCAGAAACTTAAAAGTAGGTGACCGTGTGTTGAAAGCTTCTAAAATTGATTTGGTTTTAGGCGATGGAAAAGCAACATATGTAGATGACAGTCAGGCGACAGACAGTTTAGCTGCGCCAACTACTGAAACCCCGCAAGATGAACAATAATAATGAAAATTTAGATCTGGAAGACGAATTATTCGAACATTTCAGATTTGATGTACCTAAAGGTCAGGCGCTGTTGCGAATTGACAAATATTTGATGAATATGATTCCGAATGCAACCCGGAATAAAATTCAGAATGCGGCAAGCGAAGGGAATATTTTTGTGAATGATATTCCGGTAAAATCAAATTATAAAGTAAAACCTTTTGATATTATTACGGTGATGTTATCGCATCCGCCGTTTGAAAATCATATTCTGCCGGAAGACCTTCCGCTGAATATTGTTTATGAGGATGATGCTTTGCTGCTGATTAATAAAGAACCGGGAATGGTTGTACACCCTGGTCACGGAAATTATACCGGAACTCTGGTAAATGCTTTGGCACATCATTTTGATAATCTGCCAATGAACAGCAGTGAACGTCCGGGACTGGTTCATAGAATTGATAAAGATACCTCTGGACTTTTGGTGGTTGCCAAAACCGAAGCTGCGATGACGCATTTGGCGAAACAATTTGAAGCGAAAACTTCTGAGCGTGAATATATTGCCCTTGTTTGGGGAAATGTTGCCGAAGAAGAAGGAACAATTGAGGGAAACCTTGCCAGACACTTAAAAGACCGCATGCAAATGGCCGTTTTTGCAGATCCTGAAATAGGGAAGCCCGCGATTACACATTATAAGGTTTTGGAACGTTTTGGCTATGTGACTTTGATTTCCTGCAGATTAGAAACAGGAAGAACACACCAGATTCGTGCGCACATGAAGCATATTGGACATCCGTTGTTTAATGATGAACGTTACGGAGGTCACTTAATTTTGAAAGGAACTACGTTTACAAAATATAAGCAGTTTATCGAGAATTGTTTTAAAGCTTTGCCACGTCAGGCGCTGCATGCTAAAACGCTTGGCTTTGTGCATCCGAATACGAAAGAAATGATGCGTTTTGACACTGAACTTCCTCAGGATTTTCAGGATTGCCTTGAAAAATGGCGTAATTATTCGAAATCACATCATGTTGAGGATGAAGAGGAATGATAGTTTTAGAGAATAGAATAAAGAGAATAGAATAAAGAGAATAGAATAAAGAGAATAGAATAAAGAGAATAGAATAAAGAGAATAGAATAAAGAGTAAAGAATATAGAAAAGACATATTTTGAAATACCCCTGAAAAGTTAGATACTATTTAGGGGTATTTTTATGTAAAAAAATAAAAAAAAACATTTTTCAGATACATGGCTTTGTGTTTTTAAATAAGTGAAACGCCTGTTTTTGAGTTTACAAATCTATGTATCTATGTGTTAAAAGCATTAGACCCGACGAGTTAAATTAGTAAGTTTGTATTCGAGCAAATATTGCTTGTGAAATATATTTTACATACATGAAAAACAATTTCGATCTGAGAACTGTAAATGTTACACGTTACATAACGCCTCTGCGTGAGGGAGGTTCTTTACCTGCTTTGGCGGAAGCCGATGACGATTTTAAATATGTCCTGAAATTTAAAGGTGCCGGTCATGGTGTAAAAGCTTTAATTGCGGAGTTAATTGGTGGTCAAATTGCCAAAGCTTTAAAACTACAGCTTCCCGAATTGGTTTTTGCGAATCTTGATGAAGCTTTTGGAAGAACCGAAGGGGACGAAGAAATTCAGGATCTATTGCAGGGAAGTCAGGGATTAAACATGGCACTTCATTTTTTGTCCGGAGCTATAACTTTTGATCCGGTTGTAACGACTGTCGATGCTAAGCAGGCATCACAAATTGTTTGGCTGGATGCTTATATTACCAATGTTGACCGTACGTTTAAAAATACCAATATGCTGATCTGGCATAAAGAATTATGGCTGATCGATCATGGTGCATGCTTGTATTTTCATCATTCCTGGAACAACTGGGAACAGCATGCCAAAAGCCCGTTTGCGTTGATAAAAGATCATGTTTTACTGCCACAAGCTTCATTGTTGAAAGAAGTTGATGCCGAGTTTAAAACATTTTTAACGATGGAAATACTTGAAGAAATTGTAAATACGATTCCGTTGGAATGGCTGCAATGGGAAGATACGGATGAATCTCCTGAAACTTTAAGAAACGTGTATCTGCAATTTTTGCAAACCAGATTAAATCATTCTGAAATTTTTGTAAACCAGGCTCAAAATGCAAGATAATCACTTATACGAGTATGCCGTAATTCGTGTAGTACCAAGGGTAGAACGCGAGGAATTTCTGAATGTGGGAATCATTTTGTTTTGCAAAAAAGCCAAATTTATAAAAGTATTGTCTCACATTGACGATGCCAAAATTGAAGCTCTTTCAAATGATTTTGATATTGAGCAATTGCATTGTAATATAACAGCACTTAAGAAAATTGTAACGGGAGATAAAGATGGCGGACCAATTGCCGAAATGGATATTCCGTCCCGATTTCGATGGTTAACGGCGATACGCAGTTCGGCGATTCAAACTTCAAGGCCGCATCCGGGACTTTGTAAGGATTTAGAAAACACTATTCAGCGTTTGTTTACAGAATTGGTTTTGTAGTTTTTACGCATAAAAGAAGATACTCATAAACCAAGAATCAATCTTTGATTTTAAATAAAAAACCACGAATTACACAATCTTTAAATTGTTGTAATCCGTGGTTAACTAAATAAACTAATTCAAATTCTGTATTATCTTTCCATAATTTCAAATAAGTGATTTGAATTATAGAAAAGAAGCTCCTTTTTTAATTAAAACGAACCGCAAGTATTACCTGCAAATGTTGCACCTGCAGCTGCTGAAATATTGGCTTTTACATCAGCACTATTAAGCGTTACAATAGTGTATGGAGGTGTAAATGCTGTGTTTTTACCAAGTTTGTTTCCTGTAGTACCAACAAAAAGATTATCATCTTTAACCGTTACAGCAGTAAGACCTGTCATTAAATCAATTGGGGTATTAACATTTTCGAATGAATTTTTTTCTACCAAAATGTCAGCTTCAAAACCTGCAGCAATACATTTATTACTCACGGTACTGTTGTAGTAACAGTTAACGATATGTACTTTTCCAAATCTAACTCTTGGCATTCTTTCTCTACATCCGCTTGCCCACCAGCAACGTGCAAATGTGATTCTTAATGTTCCGCGATCTCCGGTAGCACTGTCGCTTGAACCAATTAAATCAGAAAATCTGTGATCATCCGTACCTCCTGAGCCACCAGCTTTTGGAGCTTTCAGATAAGTAAATTTAGTATAGGAAACACTTATATAATCAGATTTGTTTTTGATGTCAAAATTTCCATCAACACCATCTCTGAATTCACAGTGGTCTACCCATACATTCTGACAGTTGTCCAAAGTTGCATTATCCCAGCCATCTGTATCATAAGCTCCAGGGCCTTCAAAAATTAAGTTTCGGATAATAATGTTTTTTAATCCTTTAAAATAGATGATACCTGACCCATCTTTAGTCTGGTCTGTTGAAACAATTTTAGCACCACTCTCACCATAAATTGTTTTTCCGGTTTGGTTTTGAAATGATAATCTTGCAGAAATAGTGATAGTACCGGTAACTTTTATCACTTTTACAGCAGTGTTCTCAATAGCTGCCTTTAATTCAGCATAAGTGGCTACCACAGTCTCTGCAGCAGTTCCTCCACCGGTTGTTCCACCGTTTTGGGATGCCCATCCCGGAACTTCAGCGCAATTTCCTTCTTTGCCTGTTGTAAGGTCATTTTCTGCAGAATTTACAGTTGATAAAGTACTGCTTTCGTTTGTTGCAGTTTCTTCAGTATTACATGCCGTAAAACCGAATACCAGTGTTAGTAGGAACACTGAAATTGTTGATTTAATTTTCATAATTTAAATTTAGGGGTTTATAATTTCTGAGTGCAAAACTGTAATTAATTACTTCTAAAAATGTTGAATAAGTTCAACATTTTCAGAAAAATATTTCCAAAAAATATTTTGGATAATTACTATAAAAATTACTTGTAAAAATGTTGAACAAGTTCAATATTCTAAAAAAGATATCTACAAAAAACTGTTGTTTAAATAATTGTTAAGCAGGATGAAAAGTTCAAAAAAAAAGTACTTTTGCGCAATCGATTACATCATTTTTAATTAATTCAAATACTTACGCCCCGAGTAAGAATAAAAGTAAAAACACATGTACAGCCCCCTCAGATTAAACATTGAACGTAAAATTAACCTAACAAATGACGAATGGAATTGCATTGCAGAGAAACTAGAGATTATCAAATTAAAGAAAAACGAATTTTTACAAATGCAGGATTCAAAATGTTCTTATGAAGTATTTATTCTAAAAGGTTCTTTTAAAACTTACATCCTGAACGATAACGGAAGAGAAGTAATTATTTTTTTTTCATTTGAGAACGAATGGATGTGTGATCTTGAAAATTTTTATTATCAAAAACCTACTACTTACAACGTTAGAGCTATGGAAGACAGCGAAATAATAGTTATTAGTAAAGCAAATAAAATGTGGTTATTTGAGCACGTTCCAAAAGTAATTCAGTTTCACATCATAATGGTCGAAAAAGCCAATATTGCTATTCAGCAAAGGCTTTTAGATGTTTTAGACAAAACTTCCAAACAAAGATATCAGGAGTTTGCAGAACGATATCCACATAAAATGAAAGTTGTTACCAACAGGAATTTATCCTCCTATCTTGGAGTTTCACATGAGTTTTTGTCTAAGATTAAGAATAGTATGTAGTTTTTTTAGAGGTTCAAAGAAACAAAGGTTCAGAGGTACAGAGATTTTCTTTGTATCTCTGTGTCTTTACGTGGAACTTAGCGACTGGATTGAAGTTTACGTTTGAACTAAAAATAGCTTTATATTTTTTTCTCCAAAAATATAAATTCTAATGGTTCTTCTGATACCGTAACATGAATATGGCTTTCAGGAAAGGCTTCTCTTTTGCCTGTATCAACATAACCGTGACGTTTGTACCACGCAATAAGCTCTTCACGTACTGAAATTACCGTCATAATAATCGAAGATAAACCTAATGTTTTAGCATGATTTTCAGCTTCCGCCAACATTTTTTTACCAATTCCGCTGTTTTGCAATTCTGGTGAAACGGTTAGCATTCCTAAATACAATTGCTGTTCTTTCTCTACTAACAAAACTGAACCAATGATTTTATCATTTTCAGTAAACTTCAGAATTGTATTTTTAGGATCCTCAATTGTTTGAATCAATTCTTCTTCAGTAGTTCTTTTTCCTTCTAAAAGATCAGCTTCTGTTGTCCAGCCTTTTTTAGATGATTCTCCCCTGTATGCCGAATTGATTAATATGTTTAATGCAGGAATATCTGCCGATGTTGCTTTTGTAATCATGGGTATTTATTGTGCTAATAGTTTTCAAAGATAAAAATAACAAATATACAGGCAATAGTTATTTATCTGCTATTTTTTGACTTTTGCTTCAGGGTAATTTATACAATATCAATTATAGTATTTGTATAAAATTTTAACCCGTTGGATGTAATTGATTGAAGCTCTTATTTGATATAAAAACAAAGACATAAATTTAAGTAAAACATCTTTATACTTTCAG
>NZ_AKJZ01000048.1 GCF_000282055.1 Flavobacterium sp. CF136 | reverse complement strand
AAAATGACCTTTGTGTCAGGCTGAGCGGAGTCGAAGCCCTTTTTTGTCAATTTCATCAATTCGACCTTAGTTTGTCATTCTGAGGAACGAAGAATCTCCGCGGCAATTATCCGTAACGATTGTCAATCTTTGTAGAGCTACTTGCGGAGATTCTTCGTTCCTCAGAATGACAAAGCTGTTAACATAATTGTAGACAAAGAGCAAAACCTGAAACCTGAAACAAAATAAACCTGAAACTTCTTTTAAAATTTAGTTTCTAAAATCAAACCATAAATTCATCTTAATTCCATCATCGCCATTTTTTATTCTAATATTGGTAGGCTGACTTTCAGGGCCTTGATGTTCCAAAGGTTTAAAATCCCGCATCGCCGGAATCTCATACATAAAAGAGATGTCACCTTCAGGAAATGCAGGCTGTGGATTACTTCCGGGAAAGCCATTTTTAGGCAAATCTGGTGTAAATAATCGTAAAAATAAATTATCAGATTCACTAAATACTTTAAACGATGATACTCCGGCTTTTAAATTAGCTCCCAACAAATTAGCGTGATATCCTTTAAATTCCGGATAGATAAGATTCTCGAAACTTTCGCCGGTTATGGTAGTATTATAATCTTTCTCCCAAATACCGTAAGTAGTTCCTTTGATTCTGTTTTTCCAGACATGGTAAGGACCTCTTCCAAACCATTTAATTCCGGTAACTTCTTTTTCAGGGAAACTGAAAGTAATTCCGAAAGCGCTGATTTTATCTTCAAAAAAAGCACCGTCAAAACCATCACCACCGGAAGCATTTTTCAAGGCAATTAATTCCATTTTAAACCTTCCGTCCGGTTCCATGATCCATTTTATGGAAGATAAACCACCTGAATAAGTTACGTTACAAACCGCTTTATCGCCTTCCTGTGCCACCTGAATATCTTTTAATTTGGCTTTCATTCCAATTGGACGAGGACCATTTGTTAACGGAATTGTCGTGGTTCCGTTTTTAATAGATGAGATTTCACCCGATGTTGCATCTAAAGTTACTGTGATGTTGCTTCCCTTTAAAGTAATTTCATTGCCTGTTTTAGTTCCTGCAGCTTTTGCTTTTGTATTTTGAATTGCTAAAAACTTAGCAGCATAATACTTAGCTTTATGAATTGGCCAGGTCCAGGTATAAATTTCTTTATTAAACTGATCATAAGCCGAAATTGACAAAATATCTCCTTCCACAAAATTGTTTGGAACAGCAAATTGAATCTTGTGCGTTTCACCCGGATCAATACCCGGAATCTCAATTTTACCCGAAGCTATTTCTTTTGAAGTTCCATTCGTGTAAAGCACATCATTATCTGATTTTAGTACTTTAAATTCCATTTTGCAGGAATTCAGATTGCTGAAAAGATAATCATTGGTAATTAGGAAAGAACCATCAAAATCTTCAGTAACTTGTTTTGGCTTAAACTGAATTGGTGCCCAAACTTCTTTTACAGTATAATAACTTCCTTCTCTTTCGCGATGTGGCCCTAAAATACCATCTGCCGCCAAAGATCCTTTCGAATCAAATTTTACATCTCCGGTCCAATCAGAACGTTTTACGGCTTCGTCTAACATGGCCCACATAAAGCCTCCGGCAAAAAGCGGACTTTGTTTATAGCGGGTCCAAAAATCTTCCAGAGCCGCTCCGTGCCCGTTGTCATACGTTCCGTGCATAAATTCGGTTGGGAAAAATACATTTTCACCGGCATTAAAACGATGCATTCCTGTTAAGTAAGTAGGGTAGTGATGTGTGTCCCAGCCATTAAAATCAGCCCAGGGATGAATTACAATTCTTTTTTGCGGATCATTATCGGCAAAAACCTTATCAACGTTGTAATTCCAGCCGCCTTCATTGCCATTATCCCAAATAATTACAGAAGGATGATTGACATCCCGCGTCACCATTTCAGTTACCAATTTAGTTCCTGTTTCGGTATCATAAGAGTTTTGCCATCCGGCTAATTCATTCAAAACAAAAAGACCCAAAGAATCACAAACTTCTAAAAAGTGCGGGTCCGGTGGGTAATGTCCACGAACGGCATTCATATTCATGTCTTTCAATAACTTTACATCCAATTCGCTGATTCTCTTGCTGGTACTTCGACCACCTTCCGGCCAGAACGAGTGACGGTTGATACCTTTCATGACAATTTTGGTACCGTTTACATAAATTCCGTCTTGTTTTTTAAATTCCAAAGTTCTGAAGCCAATTCGCTTATCATACTTATGAAGTATGCTTCCGTTTTGTTTTAAAACTAATTCCAAGTCATATAAGTTGGGAGTCTCGGGATTCCAGGGTTTGATATTTTTCCATTGTGCCGAAATCGATTCTTTTGTGCTTTTTGCTTTGACCGGAAAAGAAAAAGTCTGGAAATTTTCTCCATTTAAACCTTTAAGTGAAGCTTCTAAAATCGTATTCTTAGGAATATTTTTAAGATTCAGATCAACGGTAATTGAACCATCCATCTTAGGATTTACAGCAATATTCTGAATATGAGTTTTTGGGGAAACCTCCAGCCAAACCGGACGATAAATTCCGCCAAACAGCCACCAGTCAGCTCTTCTTTCTGCCGCATTTACTGATTTATTGGCCGAATGTTTCCAGACGTGAACTTCTAAAGTATTTTTAGAACCAAACTTCAACAGTGAGGAAATGTCATATTTAAATTCATAAAATCCTCCCTGATGAATCGCTCCGGCCAATTTTCCGTTGACTTTTACCTCAGTATCCGTCATTGCTCCGCCAAAAGCAATCAGCACGTCTTTATCTTTATAATTAGCAGGAATATCAAATTCATATTTGTATAAACCCTCTTCCTTGCTTGGTTCTTTTTGATTCAGTTCTTTGTACCAGCGACCATAGGTATATTCGCCAAAACCTTCTAATTCCCATTGCGACGGAACATTTATTTTAGACCATTTTTGGCTGTTATTTCCTCCGGTACAGTAAAAATCCCATTGCAAGGGATGTTCAAAATCTTTACCCGAAAGATAGACTTTATCGGTTTGCTGTGCTGAACTATTTTGATAAGAAAATAATGCAGCGGCAGCAATAGCAAAGGTTTGAATTGTATTTTTTAGTAGCATAAATTTGGTTATTTCTGTAATGGTTAGTTGCCATCAGGTTTAGTAATTTCGAAACGATCACTCATCGGAAGTGTCCAGTTCGAAATGTAATTTGGTTTTTTTGGATTGTAATTTGGAGCTTCTTTTTGAATTTGTTTTTTTAACGGAATGTCAAGTTCACGAATTCCTTTAAGAATACAAAGTGCAATTTCATTAGCCCCAAAACTATTAAAATGAGTGTTATCTTCCAAAGCTTTTACCTGCCCGGGAAAAGTATTGGCGGGATATTGCACAAAAGCTTTTCTTGAAGGTTCATCACCCCAGGTTTCGTATAATTCGGTTGTCATTTTGGTAACGTCAATTAGTACAACATTATTTTTTTGTGCCACAGTACGCATGGCAGCAGGAAAATCACCGTGTGTTTCTTTTAAAGTACCATTTTCATTAAAGGAACGACGTTGCGTAGGGGTTACCAAAACAGGAATTGCTTCTTTATCTTTAGCAGATTGAACAAATTCAGCCAGTAAGGTAGAGTAGGAACCCCAGGCACCATTTCCTTCGCCTTTTATTTTTTCGTCATTATGACCAAATTCCACAAACAGATAATCTCCTTTTTTAATTAGTGAAAGTATCTTTTTTAAACGATTTCCTCCTTTGAAAGAACTTAGTGCTGAACCGGAAACCGCATAATTGGCTACGACAACACTATCATCAAAATAGTTTGTGATAAATTGCCCCCAGGAAGCCCAGGGCTCTACATCCTGATCTGTAACTGTAGAATCTCCGGCTAAATAAACGACCGTTAAATTATCTTTTGAAGTAATTTTTATGCTTTGAACAGCAACTTCTCCTAAAAATTCCAGAGTGAGTTTATCATCCCAATCAAAAATATCTTTTTCGCGGTCTTTAAGTGAAACATTCAGATTGTCATTAATTTTTGGAGTTCTGACATTAACGTTGAAAACTTTTGTAACAGGTTTTCCTTTTTTGATGGAAAACTGATTGAGCATCAATCTTCTTGATTCTGCTTTTATCGTAACATTCGAGTTTTTTTCAGAACTTCCCATAACGACTTCAACCTGATAATTCCCTTCAGGAAGTTTTACTGAAAAATAAGCTGGTTTTTCGATAGAAAATGAATCAGAATTGATTTTTACATTGGAAGCCGAATTAAAATCAAAACCATAACCTGTAACAGAATTATACATTAAAGGATTATTTATTAGGGTAGCTTTTTTATTTTTTAAAGTAGTACCAAAGTAAAATAATTGACTTTTGACCTTATTTTTGATAGTATCCTGATAGCTTATTTTTATTGGAGAATTGTAATAAATCAAATTGGAATCAGGATGCATACCAAAGAAAATTCCAGGCAAGGCTGTACAAAATATAACCCATAATAAAGTGCTGATTCTTACCAATATTTGAGATTTTAAATTATTGTTAAATCAAATATAACTACTCCTTTTTTATATAGTATCCTGTACTATGATGTTAAAATATTGGAAATAAATAAATTGTTATATTATGAAAAATCAGGTAGGTACAGGATGCTATACCATAAAAAAACAAAGAAATTGCATACATATTATTAAAATAAACAAGAATTTGATTCATTATATATCAGCTTGTTTAAACCAATGTTTATAATGTAGATTTTCAATGAAATTTATGAATTCCAAAAAACAAATCATTCAAGTTTTTATTGGCCTGTTTCTCTTATGTCCCGTCCTGATTTTCGGACAGGAAAAACAAGTTACGCGCAAAATGCATTATATGCCGGAAGGAGATAGTTTTGTTCTGAAAAATGGCACTCGAAAATTCAACAGAGCTTTGTATGGTTCAAATACAGGATTTAGGGTTGAGACCGGTGATTTGCCTGAATTCGCAATGTATATGCCCGGGATGGGAGGAAATCTGAAGTTTGGTTTAATAAACGGAAAACACAGCAAATGGATTACCGAAGCCTCAAAAATTGATGCACGTTATGTATTGGGAACAATGCATTATACTATTGAAGACCCAATTTTAGGAAAAGGAAAGCTGTTTATTGTTGTTGTGGCTTTAAAAGAAAAAGAAGGTTTTATTGTAAAAGTTTCCGGTGAAAATGTTTCTAAAGAAGTAAATTTAATTTGGGCTTATGGTGGAGCAACCGGCAAAAAGTTCAGTCGTGATGGCGATATTGGTGCCGATCCGGAATCGGTATTTTATTTACATTCTAATTATTGTATCAACAATAAATATACTTTAAAAAAGCAATCTTTTTTATTGGAATATGGCTCTGAAAGCAACAAACAAAAAACGGGTAATAATAAAAATTTGGTTGGTTATTTTCCAAAATCCGATACACATTTAGCTAATGCTGACCATCAAAACACACCTTTGGAATTGTATAATTCCAATACGGAATCTTTACCAGTAATTACAGGAAAAAACACTTCCATTTCAAAAACAGAATTATACTGGCTGTTTGCTGCCGAAGATTTAAAATCAGATGTTTCGCAAAAAGGCATAGCACAATTGTATGATAAATCAGTTCAGGAAACGCATTTGTTAGCCAATAGAGTTAAAGTGTTAACTCCGGATCCCTATATTAATACTTTAGGATCAGCACTTTCTATTGCTGCCGATGGTATCTGGGAGAGCCCTGCGTACCTGCATGGTGCTATTGCCTGGAGAATGTACCTGAATGCCTGGCGCGGTGCTTATGTTGCGGATCCTTTGGGATGGCATGACAGGGCAAAAACACATTTTACGAGTTATAGTAAGTCTCAGGTTACAACACCTTTAGATGGTCCTGTTGTGTTTGATACGGTTCGGAATTTAGCACGTCAGAAAGAAGAAATGGGAACTTCGATGTTTAGCAGTGGTTATATTAGCCGAAATCCGAACAAGAATACAGTTACGCATCATTATGATATGAATCTGGTTTTTATAGATCAGATGCTGAGACACTTTAAATGGACAGGTGATACCGCTTTTATAAAAGAAATGTGGCCCACTATCCAAAGACATTTAAACTGGGAAAAAAGAAATTTTGATCCCGACAATGACGGACTTTACGATGCTTACGCTTCAATCTGGGCAAGCGATGCTTTACAATACAGTGGAGGAGGCGTGATACATTCTTCGGCTTATAACTATTATGCGAATAAAACGGTTGCTGAAATTGCAAAAAAAATACAGGAAGATGAAAATCCGTTTTCCAAGGAAGCCGACAAAATTCTGAAAGCTTCAAATGATCAACTCTGGATTCCGAAAAAAGGAATTTTTGCAGAATATAAAGATGCACTGGGGAATAAACTGTTGCATAGTGTTCCCGGAATTTGGAGCATTTATCACACAATCGATTCAGAATTATCGAATCCGTTCGAGAGTTATCAAATGTTAAGTTATGTCGATAATCAAATTCCGCATATTCCGATTTCGGCAGAAGGGCTCGATAAAACGAATCTTTATACGATAAGCACAACCAATTGGCAGCCCTATACATGGTCGATTAATAATGTAGCTTTGGCAGAGCAATTGCATACTTCGTTAGCATTTTGGCAAGGTGGACAAGCAGATAAAGCCTATACAATGTGGGAAAGTGCCTTGATAGAAAGCATGTATTTAGGAGCTTCTCCGGGAGGTTTTGAACAGCTTTTGTATCAGGATGCCATAAGAGGTGAGTTGTACCGTGATTTTGCAGACCCGATTGGAATGGCAGCACGAACATTGGTTGAAGGTCTTTTTGGAATTCAGCCTGATGCCTTGGCTGGAGTTTTGACGATTAAGCCCGGTTTTCCTGCAAAATGGGGTTATGCAGCTTTAGATATTCCGGATATTTCAATTGATTTTAAAAGAGAAAATAAAACAGATTCTTATCATATTGAAAATCGTTTTGCAACAAAAATGAATCTTAAATTGGTTGTAAATGCACCTAATGATGGTATAGAAAGTATTACGGTTAATGGTAAAACAGTAGAATGGAAAGCAATTTCGGAAAGTATTGGTAAACCAAGAGTCAACATCGATGCACCACACAGTAGTGTTTATGATATTAAAATCAACTGGAAAGGAGGTACTTTGGAAGAAAAATTAGTTACAAAAAATTATACCTCTGAAGAGACTTTGAATCTAATCACTTTTAAATCTGAAATAGTTAGTGTTTATGACCCGCAATCTATTTTGGGTATTGTTTCAAAAACAGAAAAAACGTTTCATGCAAAAGTAAATGGAGAAGGAAATAAAATGTTTTTTCTCAAATTAAAACAAGGTAATTTTTCATGGTGGAATCCAATAGAAATTACTTTTAAACCAAAACTTAAATTGCAGGTTAAACATTTAAATACAGATGCTTTAGAAGTGGATATTAAAAATAATTCTTTAGGTAAAATAGAAGGAGCATTGGTTTTTGATACTTCTGAAAAAAAACAGCAAAAAATAAATTTAGATATATACGAAGAAAAGACGATTCAGGTTCCACTTGTGGATTTGGTTCCCGGAACGAATAGATTTAATTTCAAAACGGATTCGGAAGTAATACAAGAGTTAGAATTAACCAATTGGGATATTCCTTTTAACGCTTTAAATAAAACAGAAACAGTTTCGCTTTCTTCTTTCTTTAATTCGAAAGTAACGGATGTTTTTAATAATCAATATTTATCTCCCAGACCACAAACGGTAACTTTACAGCTTCCTACAAATGGAATTGGAAATTGGTGTTATCCAAATATATCTGTAAAAATTGATGATTCAGGATTGCGTCAAAAGGCTAAATCAAACGGAGAGATTTCAACTCCATATGGTTTTTCGTTTAAAACACCTTCTGATGAAAATCAGAAAAATATAATTTTTACATCGATGTGGGATAATTTTCCAAAAAGCGTCAGTATTCCGTTAAACGGAAAAGCTTCACACATTTATTTCATGGTTGCCGGAACTACAAATCCTATGCAAAGCCGAATCGTAAATGGTGAAATTCAGGTTAATTATACAGACGGCACGTCAGAGATTCTACAGTTGAAAAACCCTGAAAACTGGTGGCCAATCGAGCAGGATTATTTTGTGGATGGATTGGCGTTTACGACTGATGCACCAAAACCTCCAAGAGTATATTTGAAAACGGGAGAGATCTCGAGAACATTTAAGAATTTTACGAGTATAAAGGGTTTTTCAAATTTTGGTATTGATGGCGGAGCTGCAACGATTCTGGATTTGCCATTAAATAAAAATAAAACATTAAAAAGTATGACTATCAAAACCATTGCCAATGATGTAGTTATTGGTTTGATGAGTGTTACGCTAATTAGATAATGTGGCAATTAGAAAATTAATCAATTTCTTAAACTGGAAACAGAAACAAAAACTGAAACTATCAAAAAATAAAACTAAATATCAGATGAAAAAATATCAATTAATTATTGCATTTGTGTTTTCGATGTCGCTGTCGGCACAACAAAAAATAGACAGGAAAGCATTAGTAACAAGGCATAACGTTCAAATTACATCAATAGATACTTTAGCTTCTTTGACAGTTGGAAATGGTTCTTTTGCTTTTACAGTTGATGCTACGGGATTGCAAACTTTTCCTAAGTTTTATGAAAATGGAATTCCGTTGGGAACACAGTCCGAATGGGGTTGGGACAGTTATAAAAATACAGAGCATTATAAATTTTCTGAAACCTTAAAAGATTATCAGCAATATGGTAGAAATGTTTCCTATACGGTACAAATAAAAGAACCTAAAAGAAAAGTGGATGCGGTAAACTGGTTCAGGCAAAATCCGCATTTATTACAGTTAGGAAATTTAGGTTTTGAGATCACTAAAAAAGACAGAAGTCTGGTGAAACCTCAGGATATTAAATCTATTTCGCAAAAATTGAATTTATGGACAGGAGAAATAGAAAGTTATTTTGAAGTTGAAGGAACTCCGGTAACCGTTTTTACGGCTTCTCATCAGAAAAAAGATGCCATTGGAGTAAAAGTAAAATCGGATTTATTGCTGCAAAAGCGATTAAAAATAAGTTTAAGAATTCCGTTTCCTACCGGAGATTGGGCAGATATGGGGACCAAATGGGAGGGCACACAGGATTACAAGAGTACTTTGACAGAAAAGTCAAAAAACGAAGCTGTTGTAACGCATGTGATGGATAGTATTTCATATAATATCAGTTTGAACTGGAAAGGAAATGCAAAAGCTAAAAAAGCAGCTGACCATTATTTTGTAATTGAATCATCAGATACCAACACATTAGAATTAAGTTGCCTTTTTGCTTTGAAAGAAAAAAAACCGACAGCGAATTCTTCTTTTTCAGATATAGAGAACAGCAGTATAAAAGGCTGGGAAGAATTCTGGAAAAGCGGTGCAGCAGTTGATTTTTCCGGAAGTACCGATCCTCGTGCAAAAGAATTGGAACGAAGAGTTATCCTTTCGCAATATCTTACCAAAGTACAATGTACAGGAAAAGTTCCTCCGCAGGAAACAGGTTTAACGTACAATAGCTGGTACGGAAAACCACACTTAGAAATGCATTGGTGGCACGGTGTTCATTTTGCGCTTTGGAACAGGCCTGAATTACTGGAAAATAGTCTTCCGTGGTATCAGAAAGTTTTTGAGAAAGCAAAAGGCATTGCTAAAAGACAAGGCTTTGAAGGCGCAAGATGGCAGAAAATGACTGATCCGGATGGGAATGAAAGCCCATCTTCTATAGGTTCATTCCTGATTTGGCAGCAACCGCACTTTATTACTTATGCCGAGCTGATGTATCGTGCAAAACCAACATCGACTACTTTAAATTTATATAGTGAGCGCGTTTTTGAAACAGCAAATTTCATGGCTTCATTTGCTAATTATGATGCTAAAAATGATCGTTATGTTCTTGGACCGGGAGTAATTCCGGCGCAGGAACGTTTTAAGGCAATTGAAACTTTTAATCCAACTTATGAATTGGCATATTGGAACTGGGCTTTGAAAACCGCTATTGCCTGGAAGAAAAAATTAAACCAGAAAGTGCCTGAAAAATGGGAGACGGTTTTAGCAAAATTATCGCCATTACCAATTGCAAATCAGGTTTATCTAGCCACAGAAAGTGCTACTGACTCTTACACAAATCCTGAGTTTAAAACAGATCATCCTTCTGTTTTAGGAACTTTCGGAATGCTTCCTGAAACTTCTCTTTTGAATAAAAAAATCATGAAGAATACGTTTGATCTGGTTTGGGATACCTGGTCATGGGATAAAACCTGGGGATGGGATTTTCCAATGACAGCCATGTCTGCAGCTCGCCTGCAAATGCCGGAAAAAGCAATTGATGCGTTGTTTATGAATGTAAAAACAAATACCTATTTAAAAAACGGACACAATTATCAGGCAGAAAGACTGACGTTATATCTTCCCGGAAACGGAGGATTATTAACAGCTGTCGCCATGATGTGCGCAGGCTGGGATGGGTCAACAGAACAAAATCCTGGCTTCCCTAAAGACGGATCGTGGAAAGTACAGAGCGAAGGATTTAAAAAGATGTTTTAATTTTTTAGTTTCACGCAGATTTTGCAGATTTAAACAGATTTTTTTTAATCTCGCAAAGTCGCAGAATCGCAAAGTTTTGATTTCAGATTTTTTTCTTAGCGACTTTGCGAGATTAATAATTTTTCATAATAAACCCTAATCTGCTAAAATCAGTCTAAAATCTGCGTGAACCTATTATTCATAATCCAAATAAAACTATATGAACAATAATAAAATTGTTTTTCTGCTAATGCTTTTTGTGTGTTCGATTGTATCTGCTCAAAGGCAAATGGAAAACTTAGACAGAGGTATTATCACAATAAAAGATAAAGGTCAGTTTTTTATTGGATGGCGTGTTTTAGGAACCGATGCTGATGATTTGGCTTTTAATTTATATCGAAAAAGCGGTGCTAAAAAAGCAATCAAAATCAATGATAAACCCATAACAGGAGCCACTAATTTTCTGGATTCTAAGGCGAGTATTCATGAAGATAACACATGGTTTGTAAAAACCGTTTTTAAAGGAAAAGAATCAGATACCAAGGGAAATTTTACAATTCCTGCAGAAAGCCCGGATAAAGATTATTTGTCGATTGCAATAAGACCGATCGAAGGTTATATTCCGAATGATCTTTCGACAGGCGATTTAGATGGAGATGGAAGGTATGATTTGATTGTTCACATGACCGGAAAAGGGCATGATAATTCACATACCGGGATTACTGATCCTCCTATATTTCAGGCATATACTTTAGACGGAAAATTTTTATGGCAAATTAATTTAGGAAAGAATATTCGCGAAGGCGCACATTATACCCAATTTATGGTGTATGATCTGGATGGTGACGGAATTGCTGAATTGGTTTGTAAAACCGCTGACGGTACAACAGATAGTCAGAATAATGTTGTTGGAGATGCAACAAAAGACTGGGTTGACAGAGATCCAAATTCACCTGTTTTTGGAAAAATTTTGAAAGGTCCTGAATATCTGTCTGTTTTTGATGGAAGAACTGGAAAATTGATTACCACAACAGATTATATTCCTGAGCGTGGTGATCTTGCAGGCTGGGGCGGAAGAGGAGGAAGCGGAGGAAATGATACGAAAGGAAACAGGATTGATCGTTTTACAGCTTGTATTGCGTATTTGGACGGTGTTCATCCAAGTGTGATAATGTGTCGTGGATATTATGGAAGAACTGTTTTGGCCGCCTGGGATTTTAAAAATAACAAACTGACTTCAAGATGGGTTTTTGACAGTAAAGATGCTGAAAATCCATATTCCGGAATGGGAAATCATGGACTTTCTGTTGCTGACGTGGATAATGACGGAAAAGATGAAATCATTTACGGATCGATGTGTGTAGATGATAACGGAAAAGGATTATATACGACAGGATTCAGACACGGTGATGCCTTACATGTTTCTGATCTTGATTTGGATGTCCCGGGTTTGGAAGCCTTCGGAATACATGAAATTGAAAACGGGACAACAGGCCCGGGAGTAACTTTGTTTTCTGCAGCTGACGGAAAAGTGTTATTTACCGATTCGCCAAACGAAGATGTTGGTCGTGGTGTGGCGGATAATATAGATCCAACCAGAAAAGGAGCTCAATGTTGGTGGTCAGGATCTCCTTTTTTATATGATATTAAAGGAAATAAAATAGGGGACGCTCCAAAATCAACTAATTTTTTAATTTATTGGGATGGTGATACTTCAAGAGAAATTCTGAATTCAAATTATATTGACAAATATGGCAAAGGGAGATTGTTTACCGCAACCGGGGTAGTATCGAATAATGGCACCAAATCGACTCCTGCACTTTCTGCAGATATTTTGGGGGATTGGAGGGAAGAATTGATTTTAAGATCTGAAGACAATAAAGAATTAAGGATTTATTCGACTGTCATTCCTACTGAAATAAGACAATATACCTTGATGCACGATCCGCAATATCGTTTGAGTATCGCCTGGCAGAATGTAGGTTACAATCAGCCACCGCATACCGGTTTTTATTTTGGAACAGGTATGCAGCCTGCTCCCAAGCCTGATATTGTTTTAGTTCCTTTGAAGGAGTAAAAAAGTGTCAAAAAGAAAGTTTTGAATTGCTTCCTGCTTTAGCTGGAGGTAAACTGAATCGAAGGATAAATTGGCTTTAGCCGAAAAAAAACAGTTTCATTTGGCTAAAGCCCTT